>JAITNU010000110.1 GCA_031290325.1 Treponema sp. | reverse complement strand
GGGGGTCGAGCCTGTTAAAGGACGGTTCCGGGGTGTCTGGGTTACTCATAGTTATACCATACTGGAAAGGGATTGAATTTTCAAGAGAGCATTACACGTTTTCCAAAGTGCTCTTCCGTTTTTCCACTGCCATTGAAGGCTCAGTCTAGTATCCAGTCAAGCACTAAACTGTGGACCATTGCATGGAGCGAATTTTTAACCGCAGAGATCGCGGAGATTTTGTTTCAATTCTTTGGTTTTCTCTGCGTTCCTCCGTGTCCTCTGCGGTTACATTCTTTTTCTGTTACTCGTCCCATTATTCCCATTTTCATCACTGACTGGATACTAGGGCCGTATCATTTGGTACGGGCTTGAGTAACGCTCCCCTTCTCGCCAAAAAGCTTCTCAATTAGATTAAACCTTTTACCCCTTTGGTCATTTCTGGGGAAAGCGAAGCAGGAACATCAGGAATGAGACCTCGATGTTCGATGTTCCGCGTGCTTTCTTCTTTGTGCTTCCCCTTCGTGTTCGCCGGGCCTTCTTTGTGCGGCATCTCTTCACCAGCATCACGCAGCCTCCTGTGCCTCGGCTTTAACAGAGGCGCTGCTCTGTCCCCGGCGTTCGTTAAGAAACGAATACATCACCGGGATGAAAAAGAGGGTGATCAGGGTTGAGGAACCTAAACCTCCGATAACCGTGAGACCGATGGGCTGAATCATCATAGACGAGGGGCCGGGGAAGAAGGACATGGGGATGAGACCCAGGATGGTGGTGAGGGTCGTCATGAGCACCGGACGGAGCCGGGATTCCCCTGCCTCAAGGCAGGCTTCCCGTACTGCCATGCCCCGGCCTACCAGGAGGTTCGTGTAATCCACCAGGACTATGCCGTTATTCACCACGATGCCCACCAGCATCACCAGGCCCACCATGGTAAAGGCGCTTAAGGGCTGACCAGTGATACGGTAGATGATGACTACGCCGATGACCATCAGGGGAATGGTGCAGAGGTTGATGAGCGGGTCTTTGAAGGATTCGTATTGCCCGGCCATGACCCCGAATACGAGGAGTATTGCCAGGGTCACGATCAGGGCGAAGGTTACGATGGTCTTGGTGATCTCCCCCCACTGGCCTTCATAGCTGAGACTCACCCCGCTGGGGGCTACGAAATTGCGGGATACGATGTCTTTTATCTTGTTTTCCACGGTATCGGCCCGCAGGCCCTTGGCAAGGGTACCGGTGATGTGAATCACCCGGGACTGATTTTCCCGGTTGATGCTTACCGGGCCTAAGCCCTTTTTCAGCGTAGCGAAGTTGGAGAGGGGCACCAGTGCGCCGCTTGCAGAGCTTACGAAGATCCGTTCCAGGTCAGGGAGTTTCTTCCGGTCTTCTTCCCGGAGCATGAGGGTTACGGAGTATTCGCTGCCGTTGTAGCGGAAGATGGTGGCAGTAAGGCCGTTCATGGATGCGGCGATTTCATTGGCAATGCCGGTAATCGAAAGGCCCAGGTTGTAGGCCCGCTTCCGGTCTATTACCACTTCAACCTGGGGCAGTCCTTCATTCATGTCTATGGAAACTTCGGTGAGTTCAGGTATCTGGATGAGGTCCACGATTTCCCGGGCTGCGGCCATGCCAACAGGAATATCGTTGATCCGCAGGGCAAGGTCAATATCCGCGCCCCCTGTCAGCATCCCGGCCCGTCCCTGAGCGAAACTCATGGTTGTGTTGGGGAAGTCGTTGAAATGGGTACGGAGTTTCGCCATCACCTGGGCGCTGGTGTCTGCCCTCATGTTGAGGCCGACGCTCAATTCACCTTTGTTGATACTCTGGCTGTTGGCGGAACCTCCGGAATTGCCCACATTGACGATGATGTGCTTCGCCCCTTTAATCTCGGCAATGGCGAATTCCTGAAGCTGGAGCATCACCCCGCGGGTATCCTCGTATGTGGTTCCCAGGGGAAGTTCCACCTGAAGGCTCACCGAATCCTCATACATCGGCGGGATGAGGACTATCCGCATAGTGGGTATGCACAGGACGCAGCCTGCAAAGACGACAAGCACCACAGCCACAGTACCAAGCCGGTGCCGCAGTACCACGGAGAGGCTGCGCCGGTAGCCCTGGCTGAGGGCGGTGAGCGCCCCCTCGATGATGGCGTCTACCTGTTTGAGGAACGTATTTTTAAGGGGCTTTTGCAGACGGGTATCCAGGGGTAGATACTTACCCGCGAGAATCGGGACGAGGAAGATGGCGATGAGGAGGCTTGAGCCGAGGGCAATCCCCACAGTGAAGATCATCCCCTGAAAGAGCTGTCCCAGCATCTCCAGTTGGTTCTTAAACAGGAAAATGGGAATGAACACGCAGATGGTGGTGAGGGTGGAAGATATGATAGAAGACATCACCTCCTGGCTACCTAGTACCGCCGCTATAGAGGGTTTAGTCCCCCGTTCCCGGTACTTGAAGATGTTTTCGAGGATCACGATAGAGGAGTCTACGATCATGCCCACCCCGAGGATGAGGCCGGTCAGGGTCAGCATATTGAGGGTAATCCCGGTGAGGTTCATCACCAGGAGGGTTACGAGGATGGAGAAGGGTATGGAGATTCCGATGATGACGGCGCTTTTGATGTTCCGCAGGAACAGGAAGAGGATACCCATGGCAAGGGCCGCACCGATGACCGCGGAATTGACTAAGTCCCCAATCATGTCCCGGATGAGGGTGGTGTTGTCCTCGGTGATTTCAAGGCTCAGATCCTGGGGGAGGGTGTTCTGGATTTCTTCAAGCCGCTTATAGACCTGATCCGCTACTGCCACTGAATTAGCACCGCTCTGCTTGGTCACCGACACATAGACCCCGTTTTCACCGTTGATGTATACGGTGGCGGTTTCATCAGGATAGCCCAGGCTTACGGTTCCGATATCCATGAGCCGCACATCCGCGCCTATGCGCTGGGCCACCACGGTTTCCCCGATGTCCTGGAGTGTGGCAAACTCCCCGGTAGTACGGATACTGTAGTTCCGGGAGCCGTCCACAATGGAGCCGGCTCCCAGTTCAAGGTTCTGGCTTGCAAGGGTTCTGGCAATACCGGTGATGCTCAGGCCGTAGGCTTCAAGGCGGTTCTGGGATATCTCAACCTTGACGATCCGCTCCTGCCCGCCAAGCACGCTGGTAGAGGCCACCCCATCGATCTGCTCAAGTCTGTCCTGCACCAGATCCGTGGCAATGGCCCGCAGTTCATTCTGCGTCCGGTCTCCCTGCACCGCGATCCGCAGTATGGGCATGGAACTCAGATCAAACTGCATGATCATCGGCGCATCCGCATCTTCAGGGAGCCGGCCCTTAACCCGGTCAATCCGGTCCCGGATATCATTGGTCTTATCATCCAGATTGGCACCGTATTCGAATTCCATCATGATGGAGCTTGACCCCTCGGAGGAGGTGGAGGTCAGTTCCTTGAGTCCCCCGATATTTACCAGGCTGGATTCCAGCACTTTGGTAACGGTCTTTTCCACGGTCTCAGGGCCTGCCCCCTGGTAGGATGTTTGCACCATAAGGGAGGGTAAGTCTATCTCAGGAAACAGATCAATCGCCACATCAGACACCAGGTACAGGGCGATGATGGCGATAAGTCCGAAGATCACCACTATCAGAACCGGACGGTTCACCACTTTCCGGGCGATACTCATACGCCGCTTCTCCTGTTCACCACCCGGACCTTGGCCCCATCGGTGAGGAACTGCTGTCCCTGCACTACCACGGTGTCCCCGGCGTACAGCCCGGACTTGATCTCCAGCTCCCCATCCACTGATGTTCCGGTACTCACTTCCCGGAGGCTCACCTGATCCACGCCCACCAGCACGTAGACCGAGGTGGTCCCCCGGACTTCCACCAGTGCTTCGCTGGGGACCGTAACCACATCAGGATAGGTCCGGGTGTTGAGCTTTATCCGGGCGAACATCCCCGGATTGATCCGGCGGTCGGCCTGGTCAAACCGGAGGGTGATCTTCTTGGTCCGGGAAATCGTATCCACTACCGGGGAAACCCGCTTGACCGTGGCGCCGAAGGTTTCACCAGGAAAGGCCTCCAGGGTGATCGCTGCCTTGAGTCCCACCTGTAACTGTCCTACCTCCCGTTCGGGGATCAGGGCCTCAAGCTCCAGGGCATTGGTTCCCGAAAGGGTCATGAGGGTCTGGGTCGTAGAAACCGTTGATCCTACCGGCACCGGCGTGGTGATAACTGTTCCTGATATGGGGGCGTACACAGGGCTTAAGGTGTACTGCATCCCCGGCTTTGATTGATCCACTTCCGCGAGCAGCGCTCCCTTGCGTACCGTTGAACCCAGGTCAACCTTCATGGACACCAGTTTCCCCGCCACCTCAGGGGCCACCCCAACCTGTTGTTCCGTTACGATATTTCCATTCACCTCAATGTATGCCTGGAGGGTTCGGAGTTCCGCTTCCCCGGTACGGATGGAAAACACGGTCTCCTGTGATCCACCTCCTGGCGCACCGGATATCCCGGTTCCCTCTTCATTGCCTGCCCGTAATGAAGGCACAAAAACGAATCCCACTGCCGCTATTACGGCGGCGCAGAACACGATTACCAGACTGAACGTAGCTTGTTTTGCCATTTATTTGCTCCTAGTTCGCCCCTTTCTGAGGCGCAACGCTATAATAAAGATAGGATGGCAGGGGGGAAAAGACCATTAACCGGGTATTAAGGATTTATAACTTTTTGTTATTTTTATAAAGTCCTCAGGGGGAGCGGGAAACCTATGGACAAAGAAAAACGGGTGTAAGTATTCAGTCGTAATAACTGTTAGGAGAGAAACCGCAAAGATTATAAAGTTAAGCGTAAAACCATAAAACGCTTTGCGGTAAATTCTTCAGTTTTTTTGAACAACTGAATAGATACGTTTTACATTTCTGCAATGTTACTGCGCAGTTTTAATATGCAGGAAGGCTCGACGGAAAGTTCGTCAATACCTATGTCTACAAAAGTTTTGGTCAGCGTGGCATCGGCGCCGAGCATACCGCAAATGCCGCACCAGATACCTGCCTTGTGCGCGTTTTTGCAGGTCAGGCGTATCATGCGGATGATGGCTTCATGGTGAGTGTCGCAGAATTCACTGAGCGTTTCATTCTGCCGGTCAACGGCGAGGGTGTATTGGGTGAGGTCATTGGTGCCAATACTGAAAAAATCGGCCTCCTCCGCGAGCAGGTCGCTGATGATCACCGACGCCGGTGTCTCAATCATAATACCGATGGGCACATTGGGATTGAAACTCACCTTTTCTACGCTCAATTCCGCACGAACTTCCCCGGCGATGTTTTTTGCGCGGCGTAATTCCTCTGCTGCGTTAATCATCGGGAACATTATTGCTACGTTACCATGCGCCGATGCACGATAGATAGCCCGGAGCTGGGTCTTAAAGAGGGGTGGACGGGTGAGGCAAATACGAATAGCCCGCATACCAAGCGCGGGATTTTCCTCGTGGGGCAGGTGAAAATAATCCGCCTGTTTATCCGCGCCAATGTCGAGGGTGCGAATAATCACCAGTTTATCACCCATTTTTTCCACGACATTTTTATAGCTCTCGTATTGGATGTTTTCATCGGGGAAGTCATCACGGCCAAGGTACAAAAATTCGCTCCGAAAAAGACCGATGCCTTCAGCATCACCGGAACGCGCTGCATCCACATCAGCCACTGACCCGATATTGGCGTAGAGTTTCAGTTTACGCCCGTCCCGGGTGACCGTTTCCTTGCCGCGAAACTTTTCTAAAAGTACCTGCTCACCTGCAAGCCGCTTTTTCTTTTCGGTCAGGGTAGCGATGATGTCCTCAGCCGGTTCGATGTGGAGGGTGCCGGTTTCACCATCAAGCGCCGCTTCCTTACCGGCAAGCCCGGCAGACAGGGACGCACCAAACCCGATGATCGCCGGTATCCCCATGGTGCGGGCGAAAATCGCGGTGTGGGAATTGGCCGCCCCTGCCTGCGAAACAAGAGCCAAAACCTTGTCCCGGTTAAATTGCGCCGTTTCACTGGGGGTAAAGTCGTCGGAGGCAAGAATGATCGGCGTGGTACCAGCGGTAACATCCTGCTGGGTGCCGGAAAGAACCGCAACGATCCGATTGGCAACATCCCGCACATCAATCGCACGGGCACTCATATACTCGTCTTCCATGTCAACAAATTCCTGGGCAAGACGGGCGCTTGCGGTCACCACCGCATATTCGGCACAAAGCAACTCGGTCTCGATAATCTTCATGATCGGGTCAACAAAGTCACTGTCTTCAAGCATCATACGATGTACCTCAAAGAGCATCGCATGTTCTTCTCCAAGTTTTGTCTGCATATCCAGCGCCAGTGCGTTCAGTTGTTCACCTGCCTGCTTTCGCGCCGCATGCAAACGCTGTAACTCACCGGTCACATCGGATATTGCGTTTTTTTGAGCCACATACCCGCCACGGTCAAGAAATACCAATTTACCGAAGGCAATACCGGAACTGACACCTTTACCCCGCAATGTGATCATACTACTGCCTCCACCAGTTCGCCAACCAGGTCTTCGTCACAAAGACCGGTCACCGTTTTTACCACTTCACCGACTTTATTTCTTATCATACGTTGCAGATTGACACTTTCTTCGTCGGTTTGGTCATCATAATCAAAGATATACGCCGTTGTTTCAAGCAAAGCCTGATACGCAAGGCCCCGCTCTTTCGCTTCCCGTATGGGACGGATAAAACGCTCTTCAGCGCCAAGTTTACGCATCGGCGTACGGGCCACACGGCTTATATCATCGGAAATAAACGGGTTTTGAAAACGGGTGATAATCGTGTCGATATACTCCTCATGCTGTCCCTTGTCAAAATGCCATTTATTGATGAGCAGCGCCCCGGTTTCGGCGAGCACGTTCCGTAACTGTCCCAGGACGCGCGTATCCCTTATCGCCTCCCCGATGGTGTTATATCCATAGTGACGGCCGGTATAGGCGACTGTCGCGTGGCCGGTGTTCACCGTAAACAACTTACGCTCGATATAGGGCTGCAGATTATCGGCGTAATGGACGCCTTCAAGATTGGTTAAACCGGTGATTTTTGTTTTTCGTTTTGAATCGTCAATCACCCATTCGCGGAATGGTTCAACGCTGACAAATAACACATCTTCGTGCGTTTGAATCGGCACAATCCGGTCAACGGCGGTGTTGGGGAACCCGATAGAGCGGTCTGCATAGTCCTTGTTTGAAAGATGTTTGTACACTTCCCCCTGTAAATACTCGCTTGCGCCGATCATGTTTTCGCAGGCTATGATGTCGAGCGGTTCTGTGCTGCCGGAAGCGGCGCGGGCGTTCACGCCCTTTGCGATAAGTTCCGCAATGAAGGGGAGGATTTTTGGGCCTATAGCCGTGGTAACAAGATGCGCCTTTTCGATGGCGGCAATCACCTTTTCGGGGTTTAGCTTGTTATTGATGCCGTCAACGCCCCGTATCGTAATGCGTTCTTTATTGGGCGAGGCTAAGGCAATATCGTATTGTTTGCGCTTTTGCAGCTCGTTAATGATGGTTTCATTCACATCGATAAAATCAACGTGAAAACCATTTTTGACAAGCACTTCACCGATAAAACCGCGCCCAATGTTTCCCGCTCCAAAGTGTACGGCGAATTTATCCGCCATTTACACACCTCCTGTTGCAGTCAGCATCTGATAAATCGCCTGCTTGTCCCCGGTATTTACCAGCTTGATCACATCCGCTTCGTCTTCCAGAGCGTCAACGATATTCCCCAGAATATCAACATGTTCATCGCCCTTTGCCGCAATGCCGACAACCAGCCGCACCGTTTTTCCGTTCCACTCCACCCCGTCAGGATACGTGATTACCACGAGACCAGTGGAAACAATGTCTTTTTTGTATTCTATTTCCCCATGAGGAATAGCGATACTGTTTCCGATGGCGCAGCTCGAAGTTTTATCCCGCGCCAGCATCCCCTCGATATACCGCTCTTTGACATACCCGTTATCAACGAGCATGCATCCTACGCGGCGAATCACTGCTTCACTGGTCTCCGCCTTTTGATTGAGAATGATATTCTCAAGCTTTAGTACTTCAGTCATTTTTTCTCCTATTGTTTTATTTTTTCTATGCAATACTGCGCGACCGAATCGGACAGTTCCGCTTCCAATATAGTGCGTATAAGCAGCGCGTTACCGCTATATACCGCATCAAGAAACGCCGGTGTTTCTACCAGTGCGGCGCTGATATTACCCATAATCTGAGTCATTTCATACGGACATTGACTGGGCAGTAACATTAGCACACAACTCTTTGCCCCGTGAAAATAGGCGCCGGAAAAAACATTGCTCTCAGGTTTAACAATGACAAAAAGTGGATCGCTTACGTCCATACAGCGGGTATGCAACAGAACGATATTCATATCGGTAATTACCTGCGAGGACATCGCTTCCCGTTCCACAAGTTTTTGCTGTATGTTTTGCACGTTTTCCGCTGTTTTTCCAGCATATTCAGCGCAAAACCACACCAATTCTTCAAAAGTACACGAATCCGCTATCGTCAAAACCGTAAAGCCAGTAATCAATTTATTGGTTTGTTCCAATATGGGAATTGCCGTGTTAATGCGCTGACCCAAAGACAACCGTGTAACAGTACCGGCTGAAGTTTTTTCAACAAAGGCTAAGGTATTAATCATATTCCGAATATTCTGATGATCCGTATCATCAAGAATGGTATGCACGTAAAGCACCGCCTTATTCTGAATATCAAGGGGGAGGGTTGAAACAAGAAAATCCGTTTTTTCCCAGGCCTCATAATCATTCCAGCCGCAAATAGTAATTTCCAGTTCCCCTGCATACCGTTTGCGTATCTGAGAAGCGACCATATACGAGATACCAACACCGGCGACGCACACAACGCCCGCCCGTAGTGTCCGCTTTCTGATATTTTTTTCTCCCAGCGCGAAAAACGCCGCGTAAAAATGTATGGCGATAAATGAAAGCTCGCTCTGCGGTACGGGAACATTTAAAATTTTTTCCAGCGCCTTTACCGCGCCCATTGTTTTTACATATAATTCAGGGTACTGCCGGTCCAGCGCCCCCTTAAACGGGTCCTGAAGCGCCACCTTTCCTTTAAGTCGCGATAATGCCGGATACATGTGTCGTTGCAACCCCTCTACCAGCCGCTCATTGGTTTTGAGTACCGGTGCTAAATGCGGATCAAAGGCTTCGATCATTTGAAACGTAAGGGACGCGACAAACTCACGGTTTTCCGGCGACTCAATTTCCACCGGACTGTACTGTTTCGCACGGCACGCGCTAATCTGCATGGCAATATCCCGCCGTTCTGCCTGCGGCAGGCTTACCGTAAAATAGTGTTCTATGCCATCGACGAGAAAATCCGCCAAATCCCACTGAAATCCATCAGCTTTTTCTGGCAACGGGTCGTCAACCGCTGTAGTTAAAAAATCATGCTCAGTAATAAACAAGCCTTTTTCCACCCGTTCAACCATAATCATAAGAAAGACACAAAACATTTCCGCAGATTCATTGGTCATCCAGTCAAGTTTCATCTTAAATTGTTTGAAAAGTTCCCGCACGCCATATTCAATATATTCAGGGGGATAGCCGAAATTCTGGGAATAAGCGTCTTTGCTGCTTTCGCCATCCCGTAAAAGCGCGGTAATCATTGCACGGCGGATATTTTCCTCAGCACCCACCGCGTACACCCCCTGTCCGCTTTTTCGTATGAGCATAATTGCATGTTCGGCGAGAAACGGCTCAAGTTCATCAAGATCACTGCTGAGGGTAGACTCACTCACCCCAAGGTCATCGGCATAGAAACAAAGTTTTTGAATAACGCCGCTATTTGAAAGCAGCGCGATCAGCAGACACAGGTGCCGTTCTTTCCGGTTACCGGGAAGTATCGTGCGCTGTTCGTGGAGCGCCTGAAAAAGTTTTTGTTTTTCTTCGGCGCTACAAACGAGCTGCAGCCCCTTTCCCGAAACTGAATCCATTTTCAGGTTATAGCGGGAGAGTACTTCATCGACGCGTTCCAGTTCCCTGAATATAGTCCGCCGGCTCGTGCCGAGAATTTGCGCCAGCGCATTAACGCTCACTGGCTCGTCTCCGGAGATTAATACATCAAGCAGACGAACCAACCGTGATGAAACAGACCGCACCATGGTTTACCCGATCAGGTGGTGTTCGGTCAAAACAAATTTTGCCGCTTCTACCACTGCTTCCTCATCCGCGCCTTCCGCCCTGAGTACCATACTTTCCCCGTTCTTGACCCGCAGTTTCATAAGCGCGAACAACTTTTTCCCGTCGCAACTTTTCCCATCCCCTATAATGGTAATGGTACTGGTAAATGTCTGCATTTTTTCCGCGAGTATTCCTGCCGGGCGTGCATGAATCCCGTTCGGGTCGCTTATGGTAAAGGTGAATTCCTTCATGGTTAGCTCCTTTTGTTGTTATTTCTTTAATTCCTGCACGAGCGTGTTATATTCCGGCGCGTTCAGGAAATCCGT
>JAITNU010000097.1 GCA_031290325.1 Treponema sp. | reverse complement strand
CGATGCTGGTAACGCTATCCGGTATGGTAACTCTCGTCAGGCTTTCGCAACTGTAAAAAGCACTCTCCCCAATGCTGGTAACGCCGTCCAGTATGGTAACAGTGGTAATCCTCTTTTTCTGAAATACTTCTGTGCCAGATGTCCCGATTTTAACCGGCACGCCCCAAATGGCAGCCGGAATAACAACATTTCCCCCGCTACCGGTATACTTGGTAATTACCCCCGCACTGCTGAGTTCGAAATATAACGGTGGGAACGCGCCCAGTGCCGTTATTTGAAGACTGCCGTTCCGCGTTACCGTTTGCGGACTAGCGCCGTTTACACTGGCTACCCGTATCATCAGGGTATCTGTTATTTTGTTCGCGTTCACGGCGCTGAACGTAACCGTCTGGAAATTGTTTTCCTGAGGGTAATTCAGGGAAACATTACTCGCGGAAGAAAAATTGAAACTACAGTTGCCCCGGAGGGTAATGCTTTGCTTGCCTATCACCTCCTTTTTGTCGTTCACCAGTTCAAAAATGACGGCGAATTCGTTCCTCCGGTTCTGAAAGGGGTTAAGGTTAGTTACCGTTTGCCGGGGCCAACTGCCAAGCCCCCAATCGTTTTTTCTTATTGTGGCGTCCAGTCCGTTACGGACCGCCTGTAACACCTCTGCGGGAACCAAATCAAACCATGTCGAAAAGGCATGAAGATTTACCTTGAAACTGAGGGATGTCGTTTCTTTCGCATAGTCAACGCTTCCCCGCTCCAGCGCGGTAAGATAAAACAGTCCGTAAGGCGGGGTGGACGACATAAACAAATTGGCTAAATACTGCTCGGTCTCGGTAAGCCGGGCAAGCCAGTCCCTACGCCATGACATCTCGTTACGGGTGTCGTCGCGTATGTTACCGCTGCTAATGTTGGCGGTCATTACCGAGCTGCGGTTCGCCGCTTCCAGCAAGGAGGGGTCGAAAACTTTGGCCTGATAGTAATAGGAATTGGCTATTATTTCGGTACCGTTACGCTGGGCAACAATTCCCTGAGCAAGCGCCGTTTGTCCCTGAATGGTTTGCTGGGCGGCCGCTTGTTGCAGTTCCGCCCTGGCTGGGCCTGTCAACGTGATGCCCATCTGCCCCAGCAAATCAAGTGTCGCCCTTTTTATCGCGACATAGTTGTCAAATTCGGCGATGGTGCAAGTGCCGCTATACGAGGCTTTGATTTTTCCGTCTTTTAAACCGGTAATTTGTATTTGTAACGAAAATCCGCTTGAAGTTTTTGTGAGGCTGCCTCTCAGAACATGGTCAGCATTTATATCACCCAGCTTTACAAAATCCTCCTCTCTATAAATACCGCTCTCGGTCTCTTTAAGCACTTTCTCGAGGTTCTCCCGGTCGATCACTGTCATCGCGGAGTACTTTTTCAGGTCGGTAACAAAAACGCCCTGAACCATAGTCGGGAGGTATGCTTGATCCTCACTAAGCCCACTGGGAGTGGGGCTAAGAACAGCCAAGTTCACACTCCTGCCTCCAGTACCCGTCCAGTAATTCTGCGCATAGACAGCGCTTGAAATCAGCAACGCGCCTAAAATACCCAGCGCAACAATTTTTTTCTTCATGTAATATGTCTCCTTAATTAGCTTTCAGGTGGAAAATGCCTGCCCGCCGATAACGCACGGCTGGCGGCATACTTTCGTTTGACGTTCTGGCTGCATACACCAAGCCGCTACTGCGGCGTGGCGTGTGCGGTCATGCGCCATTATTTAAAATGCCTGCTGAGGTTTTTGCCAATTATACAAGCGTTGCACTTGCTTGTTGAATCCGGCGGATATTCTCCCCTTAATTATTAAGAATTCATTTTCCTTTTCATTTAATTTGAATTCTTTTAATACCAAAACCGGACTACCGTCCATCTTTTCCTCCATTTTTCTTAATCATTTTCACTCTCCTTTCGTTTATAGTCCGTAGACTTTTATAAACACCTATACAGGTATTTTTTTTACTACCAAATTATGGTTGTAAAATACAAAATCAGTATTCCCGGAATACAGGGCGCATATCCCCCTGGGGTACATCTGCACAGCCTAAAACGCTCAAAATCGATCTTTTCATTATGATCCCTTATCGCTGATTTTGTATTCCTTTGCGCTTGTGGCGGGTATAGGCGCCGCAGCCCCTGCCAGCGCGAGGGTTGCAACCCCAGCCAGCGTTCCCAAAAACATGCATTGCTTTTTCATATAAACTCCTCTTGAAATATAAAAAAACGGCCCAATCCATACAATTGAGCCAGGGCCTTGGTTTGGGGGGAAAAATGACGGTGATAACCGGGAATGCGCCTGACGGAAAAAATACTTAACGTATGTATTTTGTATGGGGGTATACATTACAAGGGGCAAAACCATACCTAGACGCAGAAAAAACGCTATCTGCTCTCTATAGGCATATATGTCTTTAGTCTTCAATTCCACACTCCCCTATAAACTTGAATTTCTGTTTGCAAATACCACTCTTACCAAAACTGACAACAAAACGCCTGTTTTTGCTTTCCGGCATTTTTTACAAGCTACGAGACCTTAACACTTACAGTATGATATACCATTCGGTATTCGTTTGAGTCCTTTTTAATATATAACACTTTTATTTTTTTTATCAAGCACTTTGAAAAAAATTTGCATTTTTATTTATTTTTTTGTACCGGTCAGACCGCGAAGGCGTAAAAGATGAAAATAATGTTATATTTTTCTTTAATGGCCATATCGATGGGGATGGGGAACTGGGATATACTCCTTTATATAAAAATCATTTAGAGCCCCCAATAAGTTGACAAATTGTAATTTCTTTTGAAAACGTCTATACCCCCTGGACAGGAATTTATTAAATTTTTCAAAAAAATCGATCCTCTGGGATGCCGCCCCAAAGGATCATCTGGTCCTATTAATTTCTCATTCCTTCCCTCACTCAGCCCAGACCTGGGCGACCCCGGCACACTGGGAGAGGGAATCAAGCGCAGCAGTATCCGCAGTAGCGGAGATCTGCGAGGTGGTCCGGATCACCGTTTCCGCTTCCCCAAGGGGAAGGTGGATAAACACCGTACAGGGGCCGGATTGCTCGATAAGCAGGTCCCGTAAGGGATAGAGGGCCTTCTCTTGTTCTGCGGCGTTTGGGTGGATGCGTATATGGACCTCCCGGTAGGATTGCTCAGGGGCCTTTTCAACAACTGGCTGTTCTGGTGTACGCTTGTCCGCAGCCTGCTTTCCTGAACCACCCTTTTCTACCGGCTTTTTAGAGGCGGCCTTTTCATCCGGCTTTGACAGGTCGTCTTTTATAGCAGACTTCTTAGAACCGGCCTTGGCAACGGGCTTTTTCTGACTGGTCTTTGCCGCCGTTTCCAGTTGATCCAGGTCCAGGAGGGTCTCTACGAGGAAGTTGGGACGGTCCCGTTTCTGGGAGTGATCGAGCCGCCCCTTGAGGGCGATGATCCGGTCCACCGTAACCAGGGATTCCGCGTCTTTCCATACTCTTGGAAAAAAGGTCAGCTCCAGACTGCCGTTATAATCGGTCAGGGTAACAAAGGCCATCTGATCGCCCTTCTGGGTGTGATAGAGCTTTATGGCTTTGACTATGCCTACCAGGGTATACATGGTGTCTGCCGCGTCTTCGTAATGGGCCAGGTCCAGAGTTACGTTCTGTTCCCAAGCCGCCTTATAGTCATCCATGGGATGGCCTGAGAAGTAAAAGCCCAGGAGTTCATTTTCGATCCTGAGCTTTTCCATGCGGTCCCATTCGGGGCTTTCCTCGAAATCAAAGTCAGGATATTCCTTTTCATCCGTGGCGTCAAAGAGGCTGGCTTGGCCGAATTGCTTGGCATCCTTGATCTTCTGCGCCCACTCCACAGCCCGTTCCAGGTTCTCCACCAGGGTTGAACGGTGCATGCCAAAGCCGTCAAAGGCGCCGGTTTGGATGAGTAGTTCTACCACCTTCTTGCCCACGGTCTTGATGGTTACCCGGTTAAGGAAATCCATGAAGTCCTTATACGGCCCCGCTTCGCGGCATGTCCCGATTTCCGTTGCCGGACCATCCCCCAGCCCCTTGATGCCCATAAATCCGTAGACAATGCGGCCATCTACCACGGAAAAATAACCCTCTGAGCGGTTGATGTCCGGGGGATCAATGGAGAGACCCATCTTCCGGGCCTCGTCAATATAGACCGGCAGCTTATCGGGGTGGCTTATTTCGTTGGTGAGGTTGGCGGCCATGAACTCCGCGGGGAAGTTGGCCTTGAGATAGGCGGTCTGATAGGCCACCACCGAATAGGCTGCGGCATGGCTCTTGTTGAACCCGTACCCTGCAAAGGGAATCAGGATATCGAAGATCCGGTCGGCATCCCGTTCCTTAAAGCCCCGTGCAGTAGCTCCGGCAATAAACTTCTCCTTCTCCTTGACCATGACCTCTTTTTTCTTCTTCCCCATGGCCCGGCGAAGGATATCAGCCTGCCCCAGACTGTACCCGGCGATCTGCTGGGCCACCTGCATGACCTGTTCCTGGTACACAATGACCCCGTAGGTCTCTTCCAGAATGTCTTTCAGACAGGGGTCGGGGTACTCAATTGCCTGACGGCCCCATTTGGATTCGATGAACTGGGGAATATAATCCATGGGACCCGGACGGTAGAGGGCGTTTAAGGCAATGAGGTCTTCAATCTTGCCTGGCTGGGCGTCTTTCAGGATCTTCTGCATCCCTCCGGATTCAAACTGGAACACTCCGGCGCTTTTTCCTTCTCCCAGCATCCTATAGGTGGTCTCATCAGTATCGGAAATGGAGTCTATGCTGAAGTGTGCGTATTTCCCGCCTCGCCGGCGAACCAGGTCCTCGGTGTTCTTGATGAGGTCCAGGGTCTTGAGACCCAGGAAGTCCATCTTCACCAGGCCCTGGTCTTCGATGAGGTCCATGGTGTACTGGCTGGCCACGGCCTTGGTTTTGGGGTCCCAGCAGAGGGGCACATAGTCGGTGAGGTCTGTCTTGCCGATGACGATCCCTGCTGCGTGGAGGCTGCTGTGGCGGTTCTTGCCTTCAAGCCGCCGGGCCACGGTGAACAGCTCCTGGTATTTGGGGTCCCCTTCCAGTTCCTTTAAGCGCGGTTCCTGTTCAAATGCCTTGGCCAGGGTCATTTTCGGGTCTTCAGGGATGAGCTTGGCTATCATATTGGACTCATCCAGGCTGATCTCCAGAACCCTGGCCACATCCTTGATCACCGCACGGGCCTTCAGGGTTCCGAACGTGACGATCTGTCCTACCCGGTTCTGGCCGTATTTCTTGGTAACATAGTCAATGACCTCTTCCCGCCCTTCATTGCAGAAGTCCACGTCAAAGTCAGGCATGGAGACCCGTTCAGGGTTGAGGAAGCGTTCAAAGAGGAGGTTGTACTTGAGGGGGTCTATGTTGGTAATCTTGAGGGAGTATGCCACGATAGACCCGGCGCCGGAACCCCGGCCTGGGCCTACGGCGATACCATGCTCCTTGGCCCAGTTGATGAAATCCGCCACAATCAGGAAATAACCGGTAAAGCCCATCTTGATGATGACGTCCAGTTCATATTCCGCCCGTTCCCGGACCGCTTCAACTCGGTCGGGATACCGCTGGACCAGTCCTTCCATGGTGAGGTGCCGCAGGTATTCGTTGGCATCGGAAAAGCCCTGGGGGATCTCGAAATCCGGGAGCAGGGGACCGGGCTTGGGGATTTCCGTTACGCACTGCTCGGCAATGCGTACCGTATTGCTCACCGCCTCCGGGTAGTCCGGGAAGAGGGCAGCCATCTCATCCCCGGTTTTAAAGTAGAACTCATCGGTCTCGAAGCGCATCCGCTTTTCTTCGCTCCGCTTCTTCTGGGTGGATATGCAGAGGAGGATGTCCTGGGCAGGGGCGTCCTCCCGTTCAAGGTAATGTATGTCATTGGTTACCACCAGGGGAATGCCCGTTCGTTTCGCCAGGTCGATGATTGCAGGATTCGCCTTTTTTTGAATGCCCAGCCGGTGATCCTGGAGTTCCAGGTAAAAGTTATCCTCCCCCAGGAGGTCCCGGAACCACCGGGCACGCTTTTCCGCGGCATTGAGGTTACCATCCAGGATGAGACTGGGGATTTCCCCGGCCACGCAGGCGGAAAGCCCAATAAGCCCCTCATGGTACTTAACGAGGAGTTCCTCATCTATCCGGGGCTTATAATAGAAACCTTCGGTGTAAGAATAGGATGAAAGTTTTATCAGGGTCTGATACCCTTCGCCGTTTCGGGCCAGGAGTACCAGATGGTAGTATTTGTTGCCATGTTCGGAACCGGATTTCTTAAACCGGGAACCCGGGGCCATGTAGAATTCGCTTCCAATGATGGGGTGGATCCCCTTTTTTTCACAGGCATCCCGGAATTTCAGGACCCCGAACATGTTGCCGTGATCGGTGATGGCAAGATGTTTCATACCCAGGGAAGCTGCCTTGGCCGCGAGGGTTTCCACCGAAGCGGCGCCGTCTAAAAGAGAATAATCCGTATGGACATGAAGGTGAACAAAATCGCTCATGTAATAATAATACCCCCAAAGCCTCCTTCCTGTGAATAGGGGCGGCGGTGCACAATTCCCGGGGAGCGGTAGTTCGGTACCGGTCATTGCCCCTTACTCCACGGTGAGCCGGTACTGGGCACTTTGGGAATTACCGATTATATCCTGGGCGCTTATTTCCAGGGTTATCTGTCCCCGGGTAAACCATGTTTCACCGACCTCAAAGGCAGGGAAGGGACCATAGACCTGCTTCACCGGCACAAGGCCATTACGATACACCATGAGTACCCCGTCCCGGGCTGAGTAGGTCTCAAAGTTCAGGGTCCCGATTTCGTTTCCATTGACGGAACAAACGATCCGGTAGGGCGCGAGGGGGCTTTCGTTAGGGGAAAGCAAGGTATCCACGGCCGCTACGAAAATCCGATACCGGCCCTGGCTTATGGTTCTTGTTTGAGCAGGATCGATCACTGTTCCTGCGGTATCCTGCATCCGTATTGATTGAATCACCGGCGACCGCGTATCAGGGCGAGGGGCGATAATCATCGCGGGATTTACCCAGCGGCGTTCTTTCCGGTCAAACAGGAAAAAATGGAATCCTTTTCGTGCGGACCGGCCTGAAAGACCTGCCATGGCAAGGGGGGTGTTTTTCTCAACGATATTCGGAACAGCCGGTATGCCGGTATCCTGAAAATTGCTGTAGATGCTGATAAGCCCGTCCCCGTGATCCAGAGCAATCCATGCACCCAGCGGGGCAGGCAACCGGGAAGCGGTGTCGAATCCATCCCGCATAAAGAGGAGTTCTCCGATTTCGGCGGCCTGCACCGCCCCTTCCGCTTCAAAGGCAATGCCCAACAGGGGGCTTCCCTCATCATTCCATCCAAAATTGTTGACCATCCGCCCCTGGGTCGAGGGCCAGTCCATGGCATACAGGACACTAACGGTATGTACCACAACCACCCAAATGATGACCAAGCAGGTGTACAGTTTTGTCGGCCCATGCCTCAAAGCAGGTATTCGATCCTTCATAGGTACCTCGACGCCTCCCTGGTTACCGCTTGCCCACTTCAAAGGCGGCCAAGGTCATACTGCCTCCCACATAGAGCTGTGAACCCTGGCGGCCAAGAAAGAGGGTTTCACTTTTAAAGGGAGCTTCGATGATGAGGGTTCCGGGAAACCCCACAACGGCCAGCCGTTTCTCCCCGGAAGCCTGGGCAGTGAGGATAAACAGCAGCCGGTCGTTACCGGTTTCGTCAAGGGCCATGATGTCTCCTTTCAGGGGGACTTTCAGACCGGTCCGGGTATGTATGTCATAAAGCCCCAGCCCGCCTTGGCGCGCAAAGGCGACCCGGCTACCATTATCAACAAAGCCAACATGCACGGGCCGTCTGAACCCTTCACCCAAAAACTCATGGTAGATCACCTTATATTCGACATTTCCCGAATCCCCAATCCGTTCCAAGAGCAGGAACCGCTGCTCGTCAATCCCGGAAATGAGGGCCAGTCTTGAACCATCCTCTGATAAGGCACAACCCAGGATCACCGTAAGCCGGGACCCGCCGGGTTCAAAGAAAAAGAAGCGCTTGCCCTGACTGTCCAGGACTTCTACGGTACCATCCAATAAACCGACCAGTACCAACCCGGCGGCGGCATCAATCGTGGTGAGGGGCGCCGCAAAATCATAGGACCAGAGAACAGCCCCTCCGTCATCCAGGGCGGTAATGGAATTCTGTTCATGACCGATAAGAAACATCCGCTCGTCCAGAAACAGGGGATACCCCCGGCTCGCATCTATTTTTAATAGGCTCGTATTAACCGAATCCCGGACCTCAATGGCCGCGGGGACCGGGTTATATTCTGCCCACCGGTCTCGGGATAAGGATACATACCCTTTTCGTACCTGATTGATGGTAAAATTGCCCTCCCTATCAACATAGCCGAAACGATTCCCCAACTGGAAGGGGAAGAGTTCCCCGGGGGGAGGCTCCTGCTCCGTTCCCGTGGGATAGGTCGATTCCAGCGAAATAAACCACCGGGGGATCAGGATGGTTTCTATGGGGATAGGCCGGGCGGCAATAAACGTATAAAGTACAAAAATCGTAATGCCCAGTACGATGAGATATTTTTTCTTTTCTTCCAGCACTCAAAACCCCTGGTACACAAAAATTTTTTATTTCATCTTATGATATAATGGGATAAATGCGCTGTCAATTGGAGGAATGAGTATGCATGCAATTGATTTGGACGGGTTGTTCCGGGAAGCCCAACACGCGGCAGGTTTTGCCTACGCGCCCTATTCCCGGTTCCGGGTGGGCGCGGCCCTCCTTGCCGAAGATGGAACGGTGTATACCGGGTGTAATGTGGAGAACCGCTCTTTCGGGCTTACCCTCTGCGCGGAACGAAGCGCGCTGGTTCAGGGTGTTAGCAAAGGGAGCTGCTCTTTTATTGCCATAGCCATCGCCGCCCTTGATTCGATGAAGCCCGTGGGACCCTGTGGGGCCTGCCGGCAAGTCTTAAGCGAATTTATGTCTTCCGAGGCTCTGGTCCGTTTTGGCGGTAGCGGACCGGATCGGGTGGATACCACCATCGGAACGCTGTACCCCTACGATTCGCTCCATGACCAATTTTCTCGCGTTTAATGTAAGGGCTTGACATATTTTACGGTTTATTGCTATATTTAATAAAATGTTATATAAGGATGCATAAGGAGTGGTAATGATCGAGGGTGATATCCTGACCATAGAAGAAGTTGCCAAATATCTGCGGGTTTCGGAGCGGACCGTATATGATTGGGCGCAAAAGGGAGAAATTCCTGCGGGGAAGATAGGAACCGTATGGCGTTTCAAGCAATCGGAAATCGAAAAATGGGTCAATGATCGGCTTGCGGGCAATCGATTGGCGCCCCAGTTGGGCTCCATCCAGCTTGACACGGTTATTTCCCCGGACCGGATCATGTTCCTTGATTATACCACCAAACGGGATGCCCTGTTAGTCCTGGCGGATAATATCGCCAAGGCTCCCCAGGTAAAAAACCGTCAGGAATTGGCCACCGAGATCCTCAAGCGGGAAGAACTGATGAGTACTGCCATAGGCCGGGGCATTGCCATTCCTCATGTCCGGCTTTCATCAATTACGGACCTGGTGGTTTCCGTCGGAATCAGCCGGACCGCGATTATTGACTTTCAAGCCCTGGACGACGAGCCGGTTCGACTGCTCTTTATGATTGCCGCCGCCTATAATCAGCATGCCTACTACCTGCAAACCCTTTCTTTTTTCAGCGCCCGCCTCAAAAACCAGGCGCTCCGGACCGCGCTCCTGGATGCAGGAACCACCCAGGAGGTGTATTCCCTACTTTTAAAATAGTGAGCGCTGCTCACTATGGGTATCAGGGCTTTTTTATACGGTGGATCCCGGTGGCTTGGGTATGCCATTCCGGCAATGAGGACAGGCTGCACTGGTTTTCGTTGGCACCCCCGATGAACAGGAACAGCAGGCAGGCCGCTTTGCCCGCAGGGTTTTTATGAGCCGCACTACCAGGAATGCCACTGCCAACGCAACAACGGCAATGATAACCATCAGTTCAACAAAGGCGTTCATCCTAAACCTCCTGTGCCTATCATGGTGGCCAATGCCGCAAAGCAGGGAGGGATGACCAAGGTAAAGAGCATGAACACAAAGGCCACCAGGGGGGTCATGGTGGGCTGAGTTGTCTCTCTGTCAACGACGGTTGTTTTTGGACTTATTGTAACGCTTATAACCGAAGGTATATCGAGAGATGGGGATACCGAATTTTTGCATCCCATGACCGCGAGTACCGGCAACTCTAAAGGCACAAAATTTTGTTTCATAGTAATGTATATAAAATAATATCATACTATAGCCGGAATATGTCAAGACTTTTATCGGGTTTTTAATGCAAAAAGGAGAAATTTTATGTCAAGAGGAATTTTATGTCAAATAGTAGTGATTGGCTATACAAGAACGAACTCAATAAGCGAAAACATCGCATAAGTTTTGAGACGGCATCGTTGGTTTTTGATGATCCGTTTTTATTGTATGATATGCTATTACTGTGGCTGAAT
>JAITNU010000086.1 GCA_031290325.1 Treponema sp. | reverse complement strand
TCGGTCTTGGTTTTGTTGCAGATTACCAGCAGGTCAGGCTGAACCAGGGTCTTATCACGGTTGTCCCACCGGGGGAAAAGCCGGACATCAAAGGGGGCAGCGTATACCCGGCAGGGCTTACCCCGTAAGTAGGTCCATAACACGCCAAAGATCGCTCCGCTTATGTCCTGGTGGTATTGGGAAGGTGAGGACATCATGTACGCCTTCCCGTCGATGAGTTCCCACCGCTCTTCATCATCCCAGGTGAGGTAATCGGCGAAGGTGAACTCTTGTTTTAATGCTGCATCGCTCATCATAGCATCCTGTAGTTTCACGATTATTTCATATCCGTTTCCCTAAGCGAGGGACCAAGACCCACCCTTCACGGGGCGGTTTGCGCTTTCCGTAGCGCGTCATCAATGGCGGCGAGAAATCCGGCGCTCGATTCGGTAGCCCCTGATATCCCGTCAACATCGGTGGAATTCGCCGCCAGCACCGCGTCCAGCAGTTCCTCCATAGCTGTGCCACCCACCAGTGCATCATCCTCATGGCTGATTATTTCAATCCCCAGCATACCGCCGGAACCAACTACCACCGAAACACGGATAGGCCCCCGGTATCCTTCCCCAACTCCCTCATAAAGCTCCTGTCCGGTAGTTCCGGTGGAAACACAGCCCAGCGCCATAACAGCCCACCATCCTACCAGAAGCATCCGTAAAAAGCGCTGATGCATACTATCCATTCCTCCCTCTTATTACCACCAGGTGCCGTTCCTCGTCGAGAAAGGGCACCGGCGTTGGAATCGCCTCCCAGCCACCGGTAAGATGCTGTATTGCCCCCATTTCCGCGTTAATCATCTCCTTACGGCCCTTGTAGGCCGCGAGGACCCCGCCGGGTTTAAGGAGCCGGAAAAGACCCTTGAGAAGCTCCGGCTCCAGCGGACGGAAGGCCCGGAAGGTAACCAGGGCGAACCGGCCTGGAGCGGCCTTTTCCATTTCCTGCGCATCTACCGTAACCTGGGAAAGCCCCAGAACCGCCAGGGTATTTCTGAGGAACCGTACCCGGCGGCCTGAACGCTCAATGAGGGTAACCGGAAATCGGGGTAAACAGAGTGCTAAAGGTATCCCTGGGAGGCCCGCGCCGGAGCCTACATCAGCAAGCAGGCCCCTGGATTCCCGGTCCTCAGCCCCGAGGAGACGAATCATACTCCCCAGGGGAGCCAGGGAATCGAGGAGGTGTTTTACCACCAGCTCCTGCTGGTCCTTTGCCCCTACCAGGCCGTAGGCGGGATTAAATAACTCAATTTCCCCTCTATAGGTGTTGAGCAGCCCTGCAAGTGCCCGGTTTGAGAGGAGCTGCGCCACAGCAGGGTGGCCTTCGCACAGGGCTGCGAGGCCCCTTTCCAGGAGCTGATCGGTAGAAACCACGGCTATTCATACCCTGCGCCCTGGATTTCCCGGATTATCCGGTCACGGGCAAAGATGATCTTATCACACCATGCGTCGAATTCAGGGTCCTCCTTCTGACATTCCTTGTGGGATAAAATATAATCAATTGTTTCCTGGAGGCCCTGATCAAAACGCTTGGCTGCCGTAAAACCGGGGACCAGACGTTTCAGTTTCGTATTATCAAAAACCACCGAATTTGCCTTGTCCCCGATAAGGCCGCCAATGAAATTATAGGGACCGCACAGTCCGAGGAATTCACTGGATATATGCACTGCCTTTAAGGATACACCGAGGGTACGGGCAATGGCCTTGTATATCTGATTCCAGGTGAGGGTTTCGTCAGAGGTTATCTGAACCGCCTCGCCTATGGCGTGAATGTTTCCCATAAGCCCCATGAAGGCATTGGCAAAATCGCTGTTGTGGGTTATGGTCCACAGACTCGTGCCGTCTCCGTGGATAATCACCGGCTTTCCATCGAGCATACGGCGTATCACCTGCCAGCTTCCGTTCTTGCCGTGGACCCCCAGGGGCACGCTCCGTTCATCGTAGGTGTGGCTAGGACGGACAATGGTTATGGGGAAGCCCTCTTCACGGTAGACCTTCTGGAGTAAGCCCTCACAGGCGATCTTATTCCGGGCATATTCCCAGAAGGGGTTGATAAGGGGGGTGCTTTCGGTGATATGGTAATTCAAAAGCGGTTTTTGATAGGCCGACGCAGAACTGATAAAGATATACTGTTTCGTTTTACCCTTCAGAAGCCTCCAATCCCGTTCAATCTGATTGGGCGTAAAGATGGTAAAATCCGCGGCCACATCGAAATTCAAGGCCCTTATTTTTTCAGCCACCGCCACCTCATCGTTAATATCACAGTGAATTTCCTTAACCTTGCCGGTGAGGATGCTGTTCCGGCTGCCCCGGTTGAGGAGATAGAGTTCCCAGCCCTGTTCCAAAACCTTCCGGGAAATAGCCGTACTAATGGTTCCGGTACCGCCGATAAATAACACTTTCATAGGCTTCTCCAAAATATAAAATATAAATCAGTCATATACCATTTTGCCGGTTTCGGCTATGCCCCCAGGGATATTTTTTTCATTTTTGAATTTTTGACCCCCAAGTCGCTTGACATCATCGCGGGAATTCTGTATTATTGAAAAATCAATAGGGAGCGGTGTCCGAGCGGTTGAAGGAGGCGGTCTTGAAAACCGTTGTGCCGTAAGGTACCGGGGGTTCGAATCCCCCCTGCTCCGCTATAGAAAACAAGAACTCTAGGAGCGGTGCGAGAGCGGCTGAATCGGGCTCCCTGCTAAGGAGTTGTACCCCGAAAGGGTACCGGGGGTTCGAATCCCCCCTGCTCCGTAAAAGTAACGGCATGAGGTTGTAGCTCAGATGGATAGAGCTTCAGATTGCGGATCTGAAGGTCGGAGGTTCGAATCCTCTCAGCCTCAGAGGTGAATTGGAGAGATGCGAGAGCGGTTGAATCGAACGGTTTCGAAAACCGTCGAACTCGTAAGGGTTCCGAGGGTTCGAATCCCTCTCTCTCCGTTAAGAGCTGCGTGTATTTTTTGGAGAGATGACCGAGCGGTCGAAGGTGCACGATTGGAAGTCGTGTGTACCCCGAAAGGGTACCGAGGGTTCAAATCCCTCTCTCTCCGTTTTTTTATGCTTGCGGTGTAGGTTGTCCGATGTTTTCTTCTAAAAACCAGCCCATTGCTTCTACTCCGGTTTCTCCAGGAAGATGGTTTATTTTGAATATGTTGTGCCGGGGGGCCACATCTCCCTGGTCACTGATATTTTCATAATAGGAGATGCGGGCTCCGGGGTTGACTTTCGCGAGGGTATCTGCAACGGCATTAACGGCAATACGGTTCTGCTCAACCAGGGTAAAGGCCCGGCAGGTAGGACAGGAACACCAGGTTTGTTCATGCCCCCGATCTGGCCACAGATGATAGACCGCGACTTTCGGGTTGGCACGGAAGATCTTTTCAGCCTCTTTCTGCAGCAGCCTGATGGTCTGGGGGGCAGTGGGGCAGAAGTTGTACTGTTTGATTCGTTTACCCGAATTCATACGGAAGATCTCCTGGTTAAGAAAAAAATAACCCCTTGGTACCAGCAGGGATAAATCCCAGCCTCCCCCTTCAATGGCGAGTTTGTATTTCTCCGCCAATCTGAGTACTATTTCCCGATCATGGTTCGGTTTCCCGAAGAGCCTGGCAAAGAACCGGGTAATCGGAGGATCCCCTGGTCGTGGGCTATGGTCCTGTAATACCCTGCTCCGCAGGGAAAACACCAAGGTGTCGATCTTGTTCCGCACTGCCCATACAATCATGGATTCCAATGTTTTGGAGGAATCTTTCCTGCCGAATACCATGCGGCGGCAGATACTATCCGCCTCTGAAGGATGATAGGCATCGACTTCTTTGGGGATATACTCATTGGGCTGGAGCTTATCCAGAGGGGGCAGCAGCTCCTGACCCGGCCTGGGCCAGCGAAATCCAAGGGCGCCCAGAAAATCAAACACCCCATTACAAAGCCCCCGGCCTGATTCACCGTATATTTCAATCCGATCCTTCCCCATACGCCATGAAAACCCGTTTCCCTCCTGCCGCTCCATATCAACATTGAGGAGGATGATGGGAACCGAATCATCAGGGGGCGTTTCAGAAGTATCCTGCACCCGGGGCGACGTTTGGGGAAGTTTCGCCTGACACCGGAGGAGTTCGATATAATGGGACAATTCTTCCGCCATCTTTGCGGCGGTCGGCTGCTTGGCGGGGATAAGAATGACCCAGACTTTAGAAACATCAAAATTGGCCATACTTGGTATTATATAGATTTTTCTGCTTTTAAGATATATCATAACGAGAAAAATCATGACTAAGTTTAATCTTCCAAGGTATTGTGTTCCCGGGACCGCATCCTGGAGGGGGTCTTTGCCTGCACTGGGTTACCGAAGAAAGCCAGCGGGCAGGTTTGTATGCGGCAAAGTGGCTCAGAGGGCCTGGGTTGCAACTGCATCTACCTCAATTTCGGCTTCATGTAAGGTCATCATACTTGGTAGATACCACCAAAAATTTATTTTTTTACTTTTTTACAAAACCGCTTGACACCAATTTTTCTTTCTGCTAAAATAAATA
>JAITNU010000224.1 GCA_031290325.1 Treponema sp. | reverse complement strand
ATACTGTCCGGGGTAAAAAAACACCCCCGGGAACCTTGGGGGTGGAAGACTATCTATATGGCCTCACCCTCGTTTAACCAGAACTAATCTTGATTCACAAGGTACCTGTGTTTTATGCTTCATATCCTGCAAGAAAATTCTCACCGGAATGGATATATATTACTAATATACTAAATTATTCCGGTGAAGGCAAGGGTTTTTTGAATAAATTCGGAAAAAAATTTGCTGCGGATTGCAGAGCAGATGAACCGGCATAAAAAATCAAAAATATGCGATTTTTCTCTTGACGCTTCTTTTTATATTTTGTTCTATCCCACACAGTAGATGGACTTGTTCTTCACAGGATCGCAGAGGATGAATACATCGGGCTGAACAATGGTGAAGGGGGAAGCCGCCTTGTTGAGCGATTTGGCTGGCAATCGCACGTCAAACGGCGCTATATAGGGATGACACTGTTTGCCGCGCAACTGGCTCAGAAGCTGGGCATACACTCCACCCACAGCATCCTGGTGAACATCAATGGAGGAACTCATCGCGTACACCACGCCGTCAATGACCTCAACACGATCCTCAATCAGACGATATTCCTCATAGGAGCTAACCGCTTGTTCTTGTTCAAGCGCTAATCTTAAATCAGACATGAGGTAAGCATACCACAAAGCAGTGGCGCGAGTCTAGGAACCGCAACATTTAAAGCCTTCCATAAATATAGCATTGGGACCGGCAGTCTTACCGGCTTGGGTGTTACTCTGGTACTTGAATAGGAATTGCGGCAATATGCTCCCGCTGTTCTTTGGAGCAGACGGGAATATTGCCCAATTCATAGAAAAATCCGGCAACCACACCAAAAAAGCAGTTGTATGGCGCAAAATGTCTTGAACAGTTCATAAGTCTTATTGCCGCTGATACTGATGAGTATCGCCGGCAAAATGATACCCGTGCAGTGAAGAAAACCTTAGAAATTTAATCTGGTACTAATACCGGAAAAACACTATACAGAACCTTACCGCAGGGGAATACTCATGATAAAGGCCGTGCCCCTTCCCATCTCGCTTTGTACCTTTATCGAGCCTTTGACATCCCGAAGCCGGTCACGAACCAGACTCAACCCAACCCCCCGGCCTGCATAGAGGTTCTCACTTTCAGCGGTACTGAAACCCGGTGAAAAAAGAATCTTCAGGAGCAGTTTCTGATCCTGCCCCTCCGCTTCAGTGCGGATAGTCCCCATTGCCTCAGCTTTCTGGCGAATATGCTCAAAATCAAGTCCCCTGCCGTCGTCCTGCAACACTATCTGTATCAGGTTATTCCGCTGTGTTATGGATAGCCGCACCTTCCCGGTGGGGTCCTTTCTCTGGGCGATTCGTTCTTCAGGAATTTCAATTCCGTGGTACACCGAATTGCGGATCAACTGCATGAGTACCTCCTTCATAATCCGGCGGGGACCCAGTTCTATGACCTTCGCATCAAGGGCATCCACCTTAAATTCTACCAGCTTACCCAGGGCCGCCGAGGCCTTTTCGCTGGTTCTGGCCAGGGATTCAATGAACACATCCTCCTTCTTCTTCCTGCCGTCACCGCTCGCCTTAAAGGCGTTGATCTTCGCCAGGGTGAGCCAGAACTTATTCTTTTCCCCCTTGAGATGCTCGATACCCTCCCGCAGGGCCTCCATACCCTCAGGGGAAACCTCCGCTTCATCATCACGGAGATCCCGGACCTTCGATTCCAGGGCGTGTACCTTGTCGCCGAAGGTCTGTAGACCCAGAATAACCGCGTTCGATTTTATGGCATGGATCGACTGGTACACATTAACCAAAATCTCCTGGGTCGAGTGTTTCCCCTCAGTCAGCTCTGCCTCAATCTGCCTGAACTCATGCTCCGCGTCCTCAATGAAGTCATCAAAGGCCTGAAGGTCAACCTGAATCAATTCAAAGAGGGAATGCATCTCCTCCTGACGGAGGCTCTTTTCTTCCGCCAGCTTTTGCTGTAGTTCCTTCTCCGCGGTAATATCCTGAATGTTCCCCAGGATAAATACCCCATCGCTCCCCCGGTCCACCGAGGTAAACTCACACTTCAGTATCTTCTGTTCCCCGGTCTCACCGCTTGTGTAGGACAACTCCCGGATAGGATTGATCTCCTTCAGGATTGCCTGATCGAAGAGCCGATCAAAGATCATATCAAAGTAATCTTTCAAAAGTCCCTGTTCCCGCTCCCGCTGGGAGGAGGCCAGGAGGGAAAAGAAATCAATTCCCTCCAGGTTCCTGGCGGCAAGAATCTGTTCCAGCGCCTTGGAATACTGCCCCTGAATGTGGCAGTCCCGGTTCATGAGGAAAAGCCCCAGTTCGAGATTGTCCTGCATCACGGTAATCTGATCCCGCTCGATCTTGAGGTTCCGGGTGAGTTGAGATCCCCACCGGTCTTTGACCCGGCGGACCTGCTCGTAGGCAATGGTCAGGCCCAGCACGAATACATACACGGCGCAGATGCGGATAGCCTGGGGAAGGGTATAGTGAAACTCCGCCAGGCCCGGTACAAAGGTACCCACCACCGTGGCCCCCAGGAGCAGGAGTGCGGGAAAGAGACCCAGGGGCATCCCCAGGGTAAAGATGGACATCAGGGGGAAGGAATATATCCACAGACCGGCAAAGCCCTGCAAGTCCCCCTCCCTGAAAACCAGGATCCCGCAAAACCCGCCGAAGAGGATTATCACGATAAGCCCGCCCACGATGAAGGGCAATTCGGTACGCAGGAGGAGCAGGTTGGTGAAGATCAAAGAACCGAGGATCACGTAGAGCAGTCCCTGGTCAACGGCACCTGCCTGCATAAAGCCGATGCCCATTCCGAAAATCAGGATCGACCCTGCGATGTAGGTGATGTTCAAAATGATGATGCGGATCATCTCGTCCTTCACCGCTTCATCAGGACTGCCGGTGAATTTCCCGCTGGTAATAAATAGAAAGAACCGGTCCTTGAGGGATACCATGATTACACTTCCTTGATTGTAATCACATCAAGGTCCTGGGGCTTTTTTCCCAGTTTCACCACACAGGCGACCACCACGATGACCCCAAGGACGAGGAGGAGCACCCCGAAGAGCAGTTGTACCCCATCGGCGGCAAGGGATAAGGTACCGTTAAAGTATTTGGCCCCCTTGTCCCTGATGGTGAAGATCAGGGAGGTAAAAGTCACCCCCAGCATGATGCAGGTAGGAGCGAAGAGCATGAACCCCCGGCGGCGGGTCTTTTTGAGGAACACCGCACAGGCAATCAGGGTCAACGCGGCGAGAAGCTGATTTGCCGCGCCGAACAGGGACCAGATATTCTGATATCCCAGAATCGCCAGAAGATAGGCAAAGATAAGGGTACAGGCAGAGGCAACCGGTTTTCGGGTAAGCAGCCAGATGAGGGGAGACGGTTTGGTATTCTCCGCTCCGGCAAAAAACTCCTGGAAGGTAAGCCGGCCCAGCCGGGCAACCGTATCAAGGGTGGTAAACACAAAGGAAGAGATCGCCAGGGAGATCAGCGTAAAGGATATCCGTTCCGAAAGCCCGATCTTATGGAGAAACCCGGAAACCGCGATGGCGAAGATCTGAGGGGGCGTTCCCGAAGGCAGCTTGCCCCCCACCGCCAGTGAGCCTACGGAAATCAGGGCAAGCACGGCCAGGAGGGTTTCCAGGAGCATGGCCCCATAGGAAATAGGCAGCATATACCGCTCATTGGAGATTTCCTTTGAGGTGGTTCCCGTGGCGACCAGACTGTGAAAGCCCGAAATCGCCCCGCAGGCAATAGTAACAAAGAGGGAGGGAAAGAGGTAGCTGCCGTTGACTTCAAACCCGGTAAACGCGGGGATGGAGATCTCCGGCGCGGTGAAGACCACCCCAATAAAGGCCGCTATCATCATGGCAACCAGGAGGAAGGAGTTCAGGTAATTCCGGGTCTGTCCCAAAGACCATATCGGAACAATGGACCCCACGAAGATGTACCCGAATATCAGGTACATCCACAGGGTTTTGGACAGATACAGGGGGAAGAAGATACCCATCACGATACAGAAGACCAGCATATCCACGGTAATGATCCCGCTGGCCATGTCGGAAAACCGTTTTTTCCTGATCAGGAAACCCAAAAGCGCGGCCACGGCGATAAACAGCAGGGAGGTGGAGGCCACCGAAGCGTTGGCCTCGATAGGATCCCCCTGGGCATCGAATCCGACGAAGGTTCCTGCCACAATATCGGCGAACGCGGCGGCTATGAGAATTGAAAAGAGCCAGACAAAGAGCAGGAACAGACGCTTGCCGGTCTTGCCGATATAGATTTCAATGACATAGCCTATGGATTTCCCCTGATTTTTGACCGAAGCGTAGAGGGCCACAAAATCATGGACCCCTCCGAAGAACACCGTCCCTGCCAGGAGCCAGATGAGGGTCGGCAGCCATCCGAACATGGCGGCAATAATCGGCCCATTAATCGGTCCCGCGCCGGCAATGGAGGCGAATTGATGGCCGAACACCACGGTGGGGGCGGTGGGAACGTACTCTTCCCCATCTTCAAATTCCTGGGCCGGGGTTTTTCTCGTGGGGTCGATGTTCCAGGTACGTGCCAGATAACGTCCGTACAGGAGATAGGCTATTACCAATACGACTACAGAAATACCGAGCAGTACTAATCCATTCATCATGGCCCTCCTTATCAGAGATGATGCAAACAAGGTACTATTTTATAGTCCTTTTTTCCTTTTAGCAAGCCCAGAATGTATTAAAATTATTTCCGGGAAAGAGGAAACTCGGTATGCATTGTGCCGCAGATGAACGGGCATAAAAAATCAAAACAATGGGATTTTTTTTATAGGTTCCCCTTGCTGACAAGATATATGATCAGTATCTGTCGGAACTTCGTGAGGAGAAATCAGATGACGCATACATTTTCGATTCTTTGGGAAGCGATGCCTTTGGACGGCGATGTGTTGGGAAAAGGAGGAGCGTGGGGTATCTCGCCGTATTACTGATGAAGACTGATTTCGGTGATGTGCAGGGAAAGCTCGTATCCAGTCAAGAACTAACCTGTGATTCGGAATGTAACCACCAGCATTTCGGACGAAAAGTTCGTGTGGTTCGTGGTTTTTCCACTTTATAAGTATATCCCTTTCCTCTTAAATTGTCCATAGCATTTTACAAAAAAATAAACCCTCTGCATTAACCGTTATTCGGCCTTATTGACTAATATCATCCTGTTCTATATAATTCTAATGTATACACTTGATTTGTGTGTGGTCCATGGGTAAGGCGGTTCGTCCGAGCCGATGCCCCGGGTTAATTTCAACTAATCGGACTCCTGCCGTGTACCTGGTTGGTAGGCGGTATGGGAAAACATGAGGAGGATCTCCATGAGTGCCAGAATCAGGCTCAAGAAATTCGGAACCAAAAAGCGCCCTTATTACCGTATTGTGGTGATGGATAACCGCGCTCCGCGGGATGGGAAAACCATTGAGGAACTGGGGTATTATCATCCCATTGAGGCGGAAGATCAGCAGATCCGGTTCGACCAGGAGAAGGTGCGGGCGTGGCTCCAGAAGGGGGCAACCGTAAGCGATACGGTCCGTAATATATTGAACAAGAAGGATTTCTCCCTGGGCAGTCTTTCCAAATCAACCGGGTCGTGAACAGATGGAAAAGGATCTGGTTGAATATATTGTCAAGTCCCTGGTTGATGAGCCGGGGGCGGTGGTGGTCAATGTGGTGGAAGGGGAAAAGTCTACCATTTTGGAACTCAAGGTGGCTTCTGACGATATTGGTAAGGTTATTGGTAAACATGGCCGTATCGCGAAGGCTATCAGAACCGTTCTCCTGGCGGCCACGGCAAAAAGCGGGAAGCATACGGTCTTGGAAATACTGGACTGACCTGGGGCCGGTGGAATGACCGAACGGTTTGTGGTAGGTCTGGTGGGCGCTCCCTTCGGGCTTCAGGGCTTTGTCAAGGTGCGCTCCCTTTCCGGGGAGTATGAGCATCTGCAAAGGCTTACGCAGGTGGTCCTCCGGCAAGGGGATGGGGAAAAAACCTGGGAGGTGGAAGCCTCTGCCCTGGTCCATGAGGCCCTGGTGATGAAGCTCAAGGGTATCGACACCCCTGAAGGGGTAAAGACCCTGACTGGCGCCGAGCTGGTAAGTGACCGGGCACATGCGGCTCCCCTCCAACCAGATGAATTCTATGTTGAGGACCTCCGGGGCCTTGAGGTGGTTGGCCTTTCTGCCGAAGAGGGGGAAGTGGTTTTTGGTCGTATCAATAATGTGATAGAAGGGGGGGGCGGCAGTCTGGTTGAGGTCAGGCTTCCTTCAGGGGAATTGAAACTGGTTCCCTTTAGAAACGAATTTTTCGGGGATATAAGCCTTGAACGGGGCAGGGCGGTTCTGCGGGAACCCTGGGTCCTGGCATGAAGTATACGGTGCTCTCCCTCTTCCCGGAGATTACTGATGCTTTTTTTGCACGTTCCATTATCGCCAAGGCCATAAGCCGGGGTATTGTTACCTATCGTTCCGTCAATATCCGGGATTTTGCCGTTGATAAGCACCGGACCTGTGATGACGCCTCTTACGGTGGCGGTCCGGGTATGCTGATGATCCCTGAGCCGCTGGGAAAGGCATTGGAATCTGTGGGCGCCCGGAACCGGCTGGACCCTGAAGACGGGGGGTGGACCGGTACTGCGCCGCGGGTCATTTATCTGTCTCCCTCGGGACGGCCCTTTACCCAGAACCTGGCAAAGGAGCTGGTCGGAGAAACGGAACTCATCCTCCTCTGTGGACGGTATGAGGGTATCGATCAGCGTATCATCGACGCTTTTGTGGATGATGAGATTTCTATTGGGGATTATGTGCTTTCCTCCGGGGAAGCGGCGGCCCTGGTGCTGATCGATGCAACCTATCGGCTGGTGGACACGGTGATTACCTCGGCGTCCCTGGAAGAGGAGAGCTTTTCCGGCGGCTTGCTGGAGTATCCCCAGTATACACGGCCTGAAATGTATGGTATATTGAAAGTCCCTGAAATACTGCTTTCAGGGCACCATGAAAACATACGGCGGTGGCGCCTGTGCAAAAGGGTTGAAAAGACCCTGGCCCTGCGGCCGGATCTCATCCGGTGGGGGGAGGAAACGGGCCTCTTTGATGAGGAAACCCGTCATATTATAGAAGCATTACGAGGAACCGGGGGTTCCGAGGGGGAAACATGAACGAAATAAGGGCCATAGAAGCCTCTCAAATGAAAACGGAGGTGGATAAATTCAAGGTCGGTGATATCGTCAAGGTCCATTTTAAGATCGTTGAAGGCAAGAATGAGCGGATTCAGATGTATGAAGGGCTGGTTATTGCCATGAAGAATTCCCAGGTGGGTAAGACTTTTACGGTCAGAAAGAATTCTTATGGCGTGGGTGTTGAGCGGATATTCCCGATTCATTCTCCCCGCATTGCCAAGGTTGAGGTCCTGCGCCCCGGCAAGGTCAGGCGGGCTAAATTGTACTATATCCGGGATAAAATCGGTAAAGCCGCCAAAATCAAGGAACTTATTATCAAGAAAAATCCCCAGGCAAAAAAGGTCCTGCCGGGATCGCTGGAAACTCCCCAGGGTTGAGTTCTCCCTGAAGGATAGAGGATGCATACATCCGGCCTTGGACGGGAGGGTGAAAACCGGGCCGCTGCGGCATTGGAGGCGGCGGGGATGCGGATCATAGCCCGGAATATCCGTTCCCGGACCGGAGAAATTGATATCGTCGCCCTGGAGGGGGAAGTTATTGTATTTGTGGAGGTAAAAGCCTGGTCTGTCTATCAATTTGAGGCCCTGGAATACAGCATTGACCGGCGAAAGCAGCGTCGCATTATAGAAACGGCTAAGTATTTTCTTGCTTCCCATCGAGAATATAATAGTATGGCTGTTCGTTTTGATGTTGTATTTGTTGGACCCCACGCTATTACCCATCTTGTATCAGCTTTCATGGAAGGTGTATGATGATGGTACATCCACAGAAGCGTTTAGGACCTTCTGAATTAGAAAATTTACGAATCAAGATCAATGATAATGAGTATCTTTATGAGGCAATACAGCGTATTGCCCTGGTGTTGAGTAATGAGATTTTTGAGATGCCCCCGGGAGGAAAAGGAAAACACAATGAACGGAAAGGGAGGAAATAATCGCCGGAAACCCTTGAGAATGCGGGAGCGGAATAATGATATCTGGCAGGATAATCCTAAACAGGGTAAGAAAAACAGGGATTATGGGCGGTACGATAAAAACCGGGGGTTCATGTACGAACGGCTAAAATGGACCCCTCCGGTGCTCTCCAAAGAACCGTTTCCTATGCCGGATTGTCCCTATTGCGGTAAACCGATTAGGGATATAGCGGTGGCATTGGACGACCGCATTTCAGGACAGACGGTTCATTTTGATTGCGTCATGAGCCGCATTGGGGAAGGGGAAGCCCTGGAAAAGGGGGATACGGTTACCTATATCGGGGGCGGGCGGTTCGGGATAGTACATTTCAATGGTCCTCAGCATACCCGGGGCTTTAAAATTAAAAAAATCCTGGAATGGGAGGATAGGGAAAACCGGGCGGAATGGCGAAAATCCATTAGCGATCATTATTCCATAACATGAGGAATGAGTGTTATTGATAGCTTCAACATGCAGTCTGATTTCTTATCGAATCCCAGGGTTGTAGAAAATTACGCCGCCCTCATGGATACTGGTGTATTCCAGTATATTGATTATCTCAATACGGAAATACGCAACTACAAAAATCTTTTATCCAGCGCTTTAAATATTTTTAACCGTACCTCAATAGATGATATATTGGATTTTACCGTGCAGCAGATATCCGACTGCTTTCTCCCTTCTTTTATCGGCTTCCTCTGGAGGCCCTATCAAAACAAGGAAGATATTACGATCAAGGGGTATAAAAATTATAAAATAGCGGATCTGGGCCTGCGCCTCGAGAGCGTTACCCCTTTTGAGGTTTTTTTTCAACAGTATGGGCAACCTATCAGTTATGATGAGCTGGTAGTTCAAATGGGCAACAATGGCGCTACTCAGGCCTTACAGCCTATATCCCCGGCCTTGATAATCCCCATCTTAGGTCCTTCCGGATTTTACGGGATGATATTGGTGGGCCGTAAAATCCTGGGAGGCGACTACAAGCCGGTGGAACTGACCTTTATTCAGCAGCTTATGTCCTTTGTCTCCCTGGCCATACAGCATAATCTCCATTATGAATATTCGTTGCGGGATGTTAAAACCGGACTCTACAATTACGGGTTCTTTATAACCCGTTTAACCGAAGAAATAGCCCGGGTCAAGCGTAATGACTATACCTCTTCGGTGATTGTGATAGATGTAGATTTTTTTAAGAACTTTAACGATAATTATGGGCATGTGGCAGGAGACCGGGTGCTTGAAAATATCGCCTTCATGATTAAACAGGGGGTCAGGGTTGATGATGTGCCTTCCCGTTTTGGCGGTGAGGAATTCACTATCCTCTTGTCGAATATCGACAAGGAGACGGTGTGGATGGTGGCGGAACGGATCCGTATTTCTATTGCCAAATTGAAAGTGCCCTGGGAAGTGCCCTTGCCCTCAGTTACCATTAGTCTTGGGATTTTTACCTTTGATGGACACATTGATATTACGGCAACTGAAATTGTTAAGCGGGCGGATATGGCCTTGTATGTGTCCAAAGATCGGGGCAGAAACTGCACAAGCCTGTGGGAACCGGGGTTCCGGTTTTCAAATGGAGCATATTAACTAAACGATGGAGTATGTATGATTGGAATTATTGGAGCTATGGAGGATGAAATTACCATGCTCCGCTTGGCCCTGGAAAACCCCAGAATCGAAACATCCGGGGGCTTTGATTTCTATACCGGAGACCTGGGGGAAAAACCAGTGGTTTTATTGCGTTCAGGCATCGGTAAGGTAAACGCCGCTGTTGGCTGTGCGTTGCTCATTGGGACGTACCGGCCGGAACTGGTCATCAATACCGGATCCGCCGGGGGCATTGATCCGGCTTTACAGTGCGGGGATGTAGTCATTTCCGATGGACTGGTGTATCATGATGTGGATGTTACGGCCTTTAACTACGCCCCCGGTCAGATTCCCGGTATGCCCCAGGTCTTTCCGGTTCCCGAAGACCTTATCACCCATGCGGAACAGGTGGTAGACGCCCTGAAACAGGAACAGGTGCTTCCCGCCACCTTCAACCACCGCCGGGGTCTTATTGGTTCCGGGGATGTGTTCATGCATGAGCCGGAGCGTATCGCGGCGGTACGCCGTGTATTCCCGGACCTGAAGGCCGTGGAGATGGAAGGGGCTGCCATTGCCCATACCTGCTTCCTCTTCAAAGTGCCGGCCCTGATTATCCGTTCTCTTTCGGATATCGCCGGAACCGAATCACCGGTTACCTTCAGTGAATTCCTTCCCATCGCTTCCCGTCATTCAGGGGAGATTGTACGTCGATTAGTCGGTACTTATTAAGTAAGGAGCATACATGGAAAAGATAGCTAGTTTTCAGATTGATCATCTGCGTTTAAAGCCGGGGGTTTTTGTTTCCCGGATGGATCGTTTCGGAGCGACGATACTCACCACCTTTGACCTCCGTTTCAAGGAGCCGAACCAAGAGCCGGTCATTGATATGCCTGCCCTGCATACCATTGAACACTTAGCGGCTACCTTCCTCCGCTCCCACAAGGAATGGAGCAATCGAGTGGTGTACTTCGGTCCTATGGGCTGCCGCACCGGTTTTTACCTCATCCTGGAAGGAGAACATACTTCCCCGGAAGTGCTGCCCCTGCTGCGGGAATTGCTGGACTGGATTCTGGCCTTTGATGGCTCCATACCCGGGGCTGCCCCGGCGGAATGTGGGAACTGGCAGGAGCAGAACCTGAATATGGCCAAATGGGAAGCCAAACGGTACGCCCAGGTGTTGCGGAATCCAGGGCAGGAAAACCTCAACTATCCGGCATAGGAAGACCAGTATGTTTAGCGTTATACTGTACGAGAGGAGCTTATAATGATTATTATCGGGGAAAAGATCAACGGATCCATTCCTGTTATAGCAAAGGCGATAGTGGAGAAAGACGCGGATTACATCCGTAATATCGCCAGGAAACAGGCAGAGGCCGGGGCGTCTTTTATTGATGTTTGTGCCTCGGTCCCGGAGGATGTGGAGCTTGAAACCCTGAAGTGGCTCATTGACTTGGTTCAGGAGGTAACAGACACCCCCATTGCCATCGATAGCCCCAGTGTAGCGATCTGCGTCCAGGCGATTCCCTTGTGCAAGAAGCCGGGGCTTATCAATTCTGTGTCTATGGAAGGGAACAAGGTGGACACGGTGTTTCCGGTGATTGCCAATACCACGTGGGAATGTGTGGCCCTCTTGAGTGACGATACGGGGATTCCCAAAACCTCGGAGAAACGGCTGCAGGTGTTTGAGGCCCTTATGAAGAAGGCTGGGGCCTACAAAATCGCCCCGAACCGGCTGCATATCGATCCCCTGATCGAGATGCTCTGCACATCCGAAGATGGTATTGCCAAGATTACCGCTACTATGCAGAAGATAAAGCAGCAGTACCCTGATATCCATCTCACCGGTGGGGCCAGCAACATATCCTTTCAGCTCCCTGCCCGCAAGTATATCAACCGGGGTTTCATCATCTTGGCCATGAACGCGGGGATGGACAGCGCGATTCTGGATCCCCTCAACAAGGATATGATGGGCCTGATCTACGCTACCGAAGCCTTACTGGGTCAAGACGAACTGTGCATTGAGTATATTAATGCGTTCAGGGCGGGGATCTTTGGAAATTGAATCCCTCAGGGGAACGACTTATTTTGAAGGAGATACAAGATGTCTAAAATTCAGGAGATTGCCCAGGCAGTAGAAACTGGGAAATCTAAGCTGGTCGGTGGCCTGGTGGAAGCCGCCTTAGCCGAGGGCCTTGATCCGCTTATCATTTTAAATGAAGGGATGATCAATGCCATGAGTGTGGTGGGCGAAAAGTTCCAGAAATCGGAAATCTTTGTTCCCGAGATGCTGGTGGCTGCCCGGACCATGAAGAAGGGTGTGGAGGTGTTGAAGCCCCGGCTGGCCGGATTCGCGAATATCAGCCTAGGCAAGTGTATCATCGGTACGGTTCACGGGGACCTCCACGATATTGGCAAGAACCTGGTGTCCCTGATGATTGAAAGCGCCGGTTTTGAGGTCATGGATCTGGGGGTGGATGTGCCGGTGGACACCTTCATCAACACCCTCAGGGACAATCCAGATGCCAAGATAGTGGCCTTGTCCTGCCTTTTAACCACCACTATGCCTGCTATGAAGGAAACTGCGGCAGCCTTGAAGGTCAGCGGCTTAGGCGGGTTTAAGCTCATGGTCGGTGGTGCGCCGATCACCCAGGAATTCGCGGACCAGATAGGCGCCGACGGGTATACCACAGACGCAGCCAGCGCCGCGGTACTCGCGAAAAAACTCAGCGCATAAGGGGAATGGCCCAGGGCTATCCCTTGGTGTAAAGTACGCTTCGGATTCTCCGGCTCTCAATGAGTTGTTGTAAAAGACACGCTTCCCGTCTTAGGATAAGGAACGGGTCTTTTCAAGAAACGGTGTCGTATCGTTACCCATGTGAAATAATGGGAAAAAGCGGTATTTTTCTGCGACATATTCCCAGCTTGCTCCGGTTATAAAGGTTGCCAGGATGCTCAAGAGGCATTTTGAAAATAGTATAACGTAATTGTGGTGGACTAGATCTTTACCCATAGGAGAAGAGCCAAATAAAAAAAGCCTGGCAATGACCTACTTTCCCACCCCTCAGAGGGGCAGTATCATCGGCGTAAGAGGGCTTGACTTCCGTGTTCGGTATGGGAACGGGTATATCACCTCCACCATTATCACCAGGCAATTAAAAACTCATTAATACTACCCATGAAACTTATGCTC
>JAITNU010000048.1 GCA_031290325.1 Treponema sp. | reverse complement strand
GCGGTGAACCGGTCCGGTGCTGACGAGGAACTGGGGGAGCGGAACAAGCAGGCGGAAAAGGAGATTAAGCCGGTCATTGAGAAAATCAAGAAGGCCCTGGGGGATAGGGTGAAAGAGGTCAAGCTCTCCCGCCGCCTCCACGATTCCCCCTCCTGTATTGTGGCGGATGAAAACGACCCCAGTATCCAGATGGCCCAGATGCTGAGGGCCATGGGCCAGACCGAGATGCCCGACATCAAGCCCATCCTGGAAGTCAACGGGGAACACCCCATCGTGGCAGGTCTCAGGGACATCGAAGACGAAGAACGTATCGCCGATGTGGCGGGGGTGCTGCTGGATCAGGCCCTCCTCGTGGAAGGGGTGAAGATCAAAGACCCTGCAGATTTTGTGAAGCGGCTGAATCGGCTGCTGGCGAAATAAGGGAAACCTACTCGATCAGGACCGTATCAAGGGCTTTTAAACAGGCGGCGCGAACCGCTTCGAGGAGTTCTGCTGTGCGTATACCGGGTCGGCGGTGTTGTATTGCCGCGGCCAGGGGGAGCATAGTGGTTAGGATGATGCGTTCTTCACCCTGCAGGTGTTGAAGATACGTGGAAGCGTCCTTCGGGGCAGGCAGGGTGCGGATCTGTTCCCGGTAGGTTTTGAGGAAGTCCGTTGCTTTCATGGCCGGCTTGCCAGGGGCGAAACTGAGGGGTGTTTTCGGTGGACCCAAGGCTTTCCTGATGTCCAGGGGAGCGCCCAGGCCGGGGATGGGGAGGACCGCAGCGCTGATGAGGCTGGCTTTTTCCTCAAGGCGCCGGCGGTATTGGGTTAAGCCCTTGGTTTCGTAATACCAGGTGTCTTTCCGGTCAATCCGGGTCAGGAAAGGGCTTCTAAACAGGAATGCTGAATGGAGGGACTCCAGGGGAGCGAGGCGGGTTTGGCGGATTTCAAAAAAGGGATAGATATAGGTTCCCCGTGCGTAGGTGCGGCCCTGGGGATAGGAAAAATCCGCACCGTAGAGTTCCACCTGTTCCGCTCCAAGGCTTTCTGCCAGGGATAGGGCCGCGTAAGTAACATTGCCCCCGGAGCTGTCAAGCTCAGGCAGGGGCCGCCAGTGCCGGGAAATGTACCGCGTCAGGGGATGCCCGCCGGAAAAGAACCGGGGCCGGGCTGCACGGGAAGCCACTACCGGAGGACTTGCCAGGTCCAGGTACAGGGGGATGTGAGCTGGAAGCCCTGCCATGAAGTGGTAATAGCTGATATGCTGGCAATCAATGGAAATAACCGCGTCCGGTTCCAGTCCTGCCTGCAAGAGGCTGGGGAGGCTGGTGTCCACGGCAATGAGGAAGACCTCAGCCCGCCGTGCTGCCAGGCGGGGGAGCTGCAGGTCCAGGGATGGACCGGCGGCGGTGATGGCCGCGTACCGGATGGGCGGAATGGGGTCATCTGGTACCTCCCCGCAGAGGAGGTTTCTGAGGATGTTTGAAAACCACCGGGCGCCGAAATGGGCCTGGACCGAATAATCCCCGGCAACCAGGTCCAGGGCCTCCTGAATGGCCGTGCAGGCCTTGTCAAAGCGAGCCGGATCCCCTTCGGTCCGGGGCCGCAGGGTCAAGACCCGGATGCCGCCTGCCAAGGCTGGCTGATACCAGTTGAGGATGCTCTGCTCAATCTCTCCTTCCCCAGGGTCCACCAGGAGATGAAACCGGGGGTCCTCCAGGAGTCTGCGGTAGTCTTTGGCACCGAGTAATTCCACGATGCCTCTCAGGTTGTAGTCTATCACCACCACTACCTGTGTTTCCTCCCGTTCAAGAGCCGCCGCGACTGTATACCCGCCTCCCAGGCCCAGAAAAATGAGAAACCCCTCATCCTTGAGGGTGGTCATTAAGCGGCTGCCCTCCCGTTGGGGATCTACCTGAGAATGGAGGGGATGGGCGGTACCTTTCGGATCCAGTAAAGCGGGGATGCACTCCCCGGAACGGGATTCCAGGAAAGTATACTGGCTGGGGCTTGTGTGTGCCGCCCGAATCCGGGTGCAGAGGGCCGGATCGGTTTTTGCAAGTCCGCGCAGGTTCCCTTCAAAGTAGCGCTGCTTATCCACAGCGCTGTTCCTGGTGCTGATACTCAGGCTCGATGAGGGTATGGATGATATCCTCCAGTTTCGTTGTTCCCGGCCCTTCCTTTTGATGAGCAGCAGGATCCGCACATAAGAGGGGGAATAGTTCCGCTTGGACCCGCGCTGCAGTGTGGGGCATAGAGAGCGCCGCGATCAGCAGGTTCATCCCGATTTTGATGGGATTATCCGGTGCCTGGAATGTAAGCGGCTTTCCCAGCTCCGGGGAAAGGGCATCTGGTGTGCCCGAAACCGCCAGGCCCAGAGATTCAGGGGGCCGGGCCAGGTCCTTGAACACTGGGTTATTGGCCCCCAGGGAAACTATAGGTCTGGGATATGCCCCCAGGCGCTCTTTGAACCAACTGGCATAGATGCGGTGGCTGCCTCCGGCCTCAATCGCACGGGAACGGACAAAACTTTGGGAGTAAACCGGGTTAAACCGGGTGGCTTTTTCTTCAAGCAAGCGCTCAAAACTATAGGGCCGTGCATGGGTACGGATGTCCTGGTTGGCAAGGTCCATGCCGGTGATATAGATCGGTCCGCTGGTCAACACAAAGGCCAGGTCCAGGGCCTGAGCGGTTACGGTTCCCCGCTGGAGTAAATTGATGCCAGGAATGGCGAGGCCCTGTAACACCAGGTTCTGCCAGCAGCTTCCATCGCTGATGACGAGGATAGGTACCTCGGCGCATTGGGAGGGCAGCGCGGCGATCAGACTTGCCGCCAGGCCAAAAGGGGGCTTACTCCGCAGGCAATCGTAGAGGTGCAAGCGTGCCCAGCCGCCGCCGTCGGTGGTGATGACGAAGTCAGGAACAATGCCCCCGGTCAGCAGGGCCGGTACCGAGGATGCGGCCGCCAGGATCAGGAGGGAGCTGTGGTTCCGCACTTCCCGCATGAGGGGCAGGGTTTCTTCCAGGCTCGGACCTGCACCGGTAACGATAAGGGGCAGGGAACCTAAGCAACCAGCCGGGGCAGTATAGATCCGGTGGAGTATCCCGATGTTTTTGAAGAAGTTCCTGAACCACCGTCTGCCAAAGGTACGGATAGTTCTTTTATTCGCGTCTATCCGCTTGATGAACTCAACGGTTTCAGTAAGGAGCCGGAGGTATTCAGCACCGTATACGGCCAGGGCGGGCCGCCATTCGATGATCTGCAGGGCATCCGCCTCGGTGTCGGGGATTGTCTGTTCCAGGAAATGCGGAAGGGGTATGCCAGTCTCAGGGCACCAGGTACACACCGCCGGCTGGGGTGCTGCCAGAGACCCCTGCACATGCAGGGCAATGATCCGGGCCTGGGGGCATTGCTTCTGTAAGAGGGGGATGATATAGCCAAGGCCCGGTTCTATCAGAATAAAAAACTGGGTCTCCTGCCGCAGGGACAGGGAATTAACGTACCGTTCCGCTTCCGCTACCGGATTATACCGGGAATGGAGTACCCGCCCTTGGGAGGATAGCTTCCCAGCCTCTCCCGGTACCGATCCGTTCAGCATACTAGAGATAGGGTTGCGCCAAGGCAAAGGCGCCTTCAGGATTATCCGATTCAAAGCTAAACACGGTAACCGTACCGAGACTTTTTGAAAGCTGCCGGCTTATTAGTTCCCGGTCCAGAAACCTGGGAAACAGGACCATGCTGCGATGAGGCTGTACAGCAAGGGCAATGCCAAAGGCCGAAACCGCGGCGGCGATCCCAGGTCCCGTATCACCAGGCAGGTCCAGAATAATACCCTGAAATGAAGGGGTGGTGTTATAGTATTGGACCATACCATTCTTGACAGCATTCCCCTTCTGTTCATCCAACTCAGGCGTAACTTTACCAATGGCTTTCCTGAGAAGCCCCATATTACACGAGTCCTAATTCGGTAAAGAGCTTTTTATAGGTCTCAAAATATTCGGAACTTGCAAAGGCTGCTATCTTTTCTTCAGGCAGCGATTCCAGCAACTGATCCATATAAGCAAGGACGGTCTTGATTTCCTCTCTCAGATGGGGGGGCGGGGCATCAACGGTATCGGGCTTATCAACTACAGCGGCATCTTCCGTATCGGGCTTATCAGCTACAGCGGCGGCATCCTCCGTATCAGGCTTATCAGCTACAGCCTCCGTGTCGGCCTGTTCCCCACCAGTATCCCCATCTTCCGGCATAAAGGCGAAGATATCCTGCAAGCCCGCTTGTGCAAGCACCGTGTCCAACACATCATCGGAGAGCACCTTGGTATTTTCTGGCGTATCACCTTCAGGCTGGTCAGGTTCCGGGGTCTCACCGCAAGGAGCGTCTTCGGAAGCCTCAATTCCCGTCAGCATGGGGAAATCGACTTCCTCTTCGTCTTCGTCTTCATCCTCTTCACCAACATCCAGATCATCAATAGAAATATCTTCAAGGACCGGTTCCTCAACGGGATTTTCCTTGATATCCGCTGAGAGATCCGGTTCGTCTATGACCGCATCGGACAGATCGATCGTAGGCTGAATAAAATCCTGTTTGGCAAAAGGATCCGCCTCCAGATAACTGGTATCAATAGCATCCGGCGCTTCGGTATACGGTTTGGCCCCTTCTTCCCGGAGTTGCTGTAATTCCTCAGAATCATCCCCTTTAACCGCCTTCTCATCTTCAGGAACAAAGGAAACATCCAGGGCGACTTCCTCAATACCTTCTTCCAGTTCTGCAGAGGAAAGATCATGATCCGGCAAGACCACATCATCATCAAAAGCTGTGCTTTCTTCGATAAGATCAGCGGTATTGAGGATATTATCAAGCTCATCTCCGGTTAAGGCTATGGTTTCATCCTCTTCTTCATCAAAGAAACCGTGATTTTCTTCCTGAGCCGGTTCTTCCACCAAAGGCTGTGCTTCTGCGGAAACCTGCGCTTCCACCCCAGGGACTTCGCGGTGGAGTGCCCCAAATGCCTGTTTGATCCCGGATAATTCGGTCCTTATCAGGGATAATTCCTCGACAATTTTCATGAGCAATTGAGGTAAAATATCCGAACCAGGAGCCTGGGGCGGACCATTGCTATGATCAGGTTCCGGCGGCAGGGTGTTTTTCGTCGGCTCACCCCCCT
>JAITNU010000043.1 GCA_031290325.1 Treponema sp. | reverse complement strand
TCATTTGAATCGCCGTTATAAACCAGTACGTCGGCGTTAAAATTGCTGAATACCGGAAACGGCAGCCTGATGTTTCCGGTAATTCTGAACAGGGAGTCCTGTTTTTTCCCGCCAAATTGCCCGATTCCCGTCTCTTTGTTTTTGTAAAATCCCTTGAAAACACCTGATGTGTTTGCATGGATAGAAGCTTCGGATAATAAGGGTGCAAGAAAATATTTTTGATCCGCCCGAGGCATTTTTTCGATTAATTGCCGTGCCGTATCAATGTATCTGGCGTTCCGGGCCGTATAAAACACCCGGTCATCCGCTCTTATGTTGTTTTCGTCATGGGGCGCGTATAATTCGGCAATGATGCCTTTTTTTAATGTTTCCCGGGATAAACGACGAATCATATCGTTATAATAATTTTTTAATTGGGGAATATCCAGTTCGTCCCGGTGTGATAAATAGCATTGATTGATCACCGTGGAATATTTCTCCAGATCGTTGACGATTAATAATTGCGCGTACTGCTTAAAGTACCGCGCCGCAATACCCGATCCGCTAAAGACATCAAACATGGACAATTTGTTTTTTTGTAATCTTTCCTGAACCTTCCTGACCCCGGTGCCGATAAAATCCAACAAAGCCCGTTTGTTCCCGATATAGGTGATTAACTGTTGGGTCAAAAATGATTCGTTTTCGTGCGGACCCTGTTCGCTCATGTCTTGTTTACATAATCCATCAACGCTTCCCGTGTGGTCATCCAGTTTCGCCGCAGCTTTATGGCGGACAACCTGCCGGTCCGTGCCAGGTAGGATAAATATTCCGCGCTGTAATTGCATAGTTTGGCGGCTTCCGCTAAACTGATATAGCCGTATTTATCCTTGGTGTCGTTTTTGCTCCTTAGGGCATTCAAATAGATTAAAAGCGAGCGTTCTACCGACCGCCCTATAAAATTAAAATAATTTTCATATTTTTCCTGGTCAGCTTCTTTGAGCACCCGGTAATATTTTTTCCGGTCAACCCGTAGGATGACCGCCGGGGGATACCCGTGCTGTAAAAGCATCAGGTTCATTAACAGCCGGGCGGTACGGCCATTGCCGTCGATAAAGGGGTGAATAAAAACTATTTTGTAATGTACCCAGGCGGCCAATTCAACCACCGGCATGCTTGTTTTATGCGCATAATACCAGTCAAGAAAACCGGACATGAGGCGGGGGATTTTTACCGCCGAGGGCGGCAGGTGGACCGCCCCCAGGATCATAACATTTTCCCGGCGATAATGCCCCGCGTCCCCTTCGTTGATGTTTTTGAGTATGGTCCGGTGTATCCCCAGGATGGTGTTCTCATCCAGGGCTTTTCGCTTTTTCACCAGGTTATACAGGTATTGTATCCCCTCTTTGTGGTTGAGGGCTTCAAAGTGTTCCTGGAGGGTTTTGTTGCCAATGGTCAGCCCCCGGTTGATAACCAGATCGGTTTCCCGCAGGGACAGGGTGTTCCCCTCAATGGCGTTGGAGTTGTAGGTCCATTCCACCGTAAACTGCTCATCCAGCTTACGGACCAGTTCCGGGGGAAAGGGCCGCAGGCGGTCCAGTTCCCGCTTCTTGCCTTCAATGCTCTTGAGGAGGTCAGGGTTCATCACATCGGATAGCATGATATTCATGGTATCCGATGTTTGCGTTCGGGTCAAGATCGCGTGGTCCTACCGGACGTGGTCCTACTGAGCTAAGGCCTCCTCCCTATCCGCCAGGGTGATCTCCATCCTGACGGTGCGGCCTCCCCGGAGAATTTCCACCGCCACGGTTTCCCCGGGCTTGTTGTCCTCCAGGGCGGAATAGAGGTCCGCCAGGGTGTCCACCTTGAGGCCGTCCACGGAGGTGATGATGTCCCCCCCCAGGTAGATGACGCTGGAGCCGTAGCGCACCGGGTCGCTGCCCTGACGGAGGCCCGCCCGTTCGGCCAGGCCGCTCCGCCGGGTCCGGGAAACCAGCAGCCCCGAGCTGACCGGGAGTTTGGCGTACCGGACCAGGGCCGGGAAAAGCTGTACCACCGAGGCATCGATCCAGCCCCGCCGGACCCGGCCGTATTCGATCAGTTCCGCCACCACCCGCTTGGCGGTATTCACGGGGACCGCGAAGCCGATGCCCACGGAGCCCCCGGAGGGGGAGTAGATCATGGTGTTGATGCCGATCATCCGGCCCTGGGCATCCAGGAGGGGGCCCCCGGAATTGCCCGGGTTGATGGAGGCATCGGTTTGGATCATGTCCCGGATGATGGTGTTCCGGGAGGTTTGGATGGGCCGCCCCAGGCCGGAAACGATGCCCACCGTCAGGGTCCGTTCCAGGGCGAAGGGGTTCCCGATGGCCAGGACCTTCTGCCCCACCCGGAGGTGGGAGGAATCGCCGAAGGGCACGGTCCGAAGCTGTACCCCCTGGGGGGGATCAAACTTGAGGACCGCCAGATCGTTCTCCGGGTCCGTCCCCACCACACTGCCCTCAAGCTGGGTTCCGTCCGCCAGGTTGATAAACACCCGGTAGGTGTTTTCAATGACGTGGTTGTTGGTAAGCACATAGCCCCGGGTGTCGATGATGGACCCCGAACCGGAACCGCCCTCCTGGGGCACGGGCTCCAAAAACCAGTTGATCGCCACGGTTTCGGTGGTGATATTGACCACCGCCCCATTAAGCCGCTCATAGATGGAGATATTTTCCCGTTCATCCTCGGTATATGAGAGGATCCCCGCGGTATTAACCTGTAGGGGATTGGCAGCGCTTGATTGCCGCAACTCCAATACCCCCAGGGAATCCCCGGTGGTCTGATTTTTTGAAATGGCGGTTGCCTCGGCAGCAATGCTTTTCCGGGGAACCCTGAGCAGCCCAAACCCCACCGCAAACATGACCACGATGAGACCGCTCAGGATGGAAAAAAAGATCACCTGCCCTCGGCTGTATAGTTTCATGGACCTACCCTCCTGTTGCTTTTCCTATTGACCTTAAAAGGTTATCATATATACTATACTGTTTTGAAAGGATTTATACTATATCAGTACGCATGGAGGATTTGAGGTTACCCGCTAACAATATCCCGGTTTTTTGCCGATAGTGAAAAAGGTTATGAGTATGCACTTGTTACAGCAATGGTTCATAGCAGGGATCCTGCTCCTGGGATTCCTGCTCCCCCTGAAAGGGCTTGATCTGCCTACCCGAAAAATAGCGGATGATTCTTCTTTGCGGATTTCCCTGAAGGATGCTTGGTTTACCGAGGCGCCTGCCAAGGTGCTTGCTCAGAAGGCATTTATCCATACTTTGAGCAATGGAGGACAGATTCAGGTGCGGACCGAGGCTGGAAAGGATGAGTTTATGATCATCCTGGCCCGGGAACGGAACGGGTCCTACCCCGGCTGGGCCCAGGGGTCCTGGATTCTGACCCGCCGGCAGGACGATGGCAGTACGAACCGGATCAGGCTCTTCCTCCGGAGTGATCCCTATACCTATATTCAATTCCGTCCTTTTGCCGGGGACCGGTGTGTCATGGATGTGGTGCTTTACGATGCTTATATCATCTATTCCATGCCCCTGCCCATTCCCTTTGAACGGCTCCTGGTTATTCCTGTGGAAGAGGTCCTGAATATGGCGGGGAGTAAATTCCCCCGCCGGTATTTTGATCCGGATCCGGAGATGTACCGGGACCTTCGTACCTTTATGGGCCTGGTCCGGGCGCGGCTTCCGGAACTGACCTTCCGGGATGATGGGGCCATTGATGATGAAGGCCGGTATGTCTATATCAATACCCTGGAAATGCAGGAAGGGCGGGGCGGGCTTAACTGCTCAGGCTTTGCCAAATGGGTGGTGGACGGTATCCTCCGGCCCTTTACAGGGAAGCGGCTTCCTATCACTCCCTTAAAAGAACCCTTTGGCGAACGGGGATCTTCCTTCACCAACCCCTATGAAAAACTCAGGGACCCTTTCTTCGGCCTCGACTGGACTCGAAACCTGGCCTCGGTGGTGAGCACCACCTTCCGCGCCCCTGGTCTTGGGCAGCTTGCGGAACTTGAAGTCCAGCAATGGCCCTTTGCTTCAACCATTGTGCGGACGAAACAGGGCAGCTCTTTCCGATCCTATCCGGGGTTTCTTCTGAATGCCGGTTTCAGCTTTGAAGGGCTACAGCCCCTCCTCTATACCTTGGCCATTGATGAGCCGGGGTATATATACCTTGCATCGGTGAACAACGAAACAGGCCGCGCTCCCCGGCTGCGCCAACATTTCCATGTGGCTGTCCTGGTTCCTTATTTTAACGAGTACGGCAATTTCCAGGTTACGGTCTTTGAAAGCGCCGAGGAAACTGCATTTAATCAATTTAAGAACCGGTATCCCGGTCACTTTGTCAATTTAGTGCGGATCCCCGTGGAGACCGTTTTCAATCCTTAGAAACAGGGTGCATCGCCGCAAGGTATTCATAGGCTATTTTGGCGGCTTCTTGTTCGGCGCTTTTCTTGTTCCTGCCCGTTCCCGGGCCAAAGGCGCTGCCGTTCACCGTTACTTCGATCCAGAAAAGGCGCTCATGTTCAGGGCCTGAGCGTTTCAACAAACGATAGATCGGATAGGTCCGGGTCAAACGCTGGCTGAATTCCTGTAAAAGGGATTTGTAATCCTGATGGTGCCGGTTATTCAGCACCCGGTTTATTTCCGAACCCATGAAACGGCTCACAAAGGCGTAGACCGGCTTATACCCTGAATCCAGATACAAGGCCCCGATGAGCGCTTCCAGGGCGTCCGCAAGAATGGCCTTTTTGGTCCTTCCCCCGGACATATCTTCCCCCCGGCCCATTAAAAGCAGGGTATCGAGCTGTAACTCCCGGGCCACCCCCGAAAGAATATCCTCGGAAACCACCACGGACTTGATTTTTGCCAGCTCACCCTCACTTTTCTCGGCCAATCTTTCATAGAGTAAGGTTGCCGTTATGGCGCCCAGGATGGCATCCCCCAAAAATTCGAGCCGTTCATTGTTAAATTTATGACCGATTTCATTGGATACGGACCGGTGCATGAGAGCCAGGTTCAAAAGCTCAAGACTTTTGAACCGGATCATCACGGTCTTCTGGAATGCCATCAATACCTTCTTTCTACCCGCATCCAATTCTGGAAAACCCCGCCGGGTAAGCGGCAACGGTAAGCGTTCCATCATACCAGCGGCTTGAAAGCAGGTCCAGAAATGGCGATAAGGGATGTATTCCCGGGGATTCGCTTATTCCTGCTGAGATTTAATAAATTCGTAGGCATCCCGGACGGTTTCAAATTCATTGGCCTTTTCATCAGGAATTTGAATACCCATTTCCTCTTCAATGGCATAGACCAATTCATAAGTATCGAGACTATCCGCACCGAGGTCCTGACGAAAAGAAGCATCCAGGGTTATCTTTCCTGCATCAACTTCCAATTTATCGGCAATAAGGGCTTTCATCTTTTCAAATAAATCATCCATACGCTTGCTCCTCCTATACCTTTGATTCAGGTACAATGACCTGTTTACCCCGGTAAAACCCGCATTTCGGGCATACCCGATGTAATAGCACCAAGTTACCACAGGTACTACATTCAATCATCGTGGGGGCGGTAAGCTTCATATTGATTGACTGCCGACGGCGAGTCCTCGCTTTTGACGTTTTAAATCTGGGTACGGCCATAAACTACTCCTCATAAACTTTATCTCTCTGTTCTACTGTAACAAAAAACCATTATCCGTGTCAAGATATATTCTCCAATTTGGAATAGGCGATTGGGATTGTGGTCAGATCAGCGGCCTGGGGGGGCAGAAAAATCCCGAAATGACGTCAGGAGCGGGGGGAAGCACGGTTCCGGGAGAACCTTTATCCTTTTTCAAGCGAGCGGACTGAACAAGGTCCATGGGACGATAACCTGATGGATGGCGCTGGCGCGCCAGGGGCAGACCGTACGCGTCGTGGTCAGGATTCAGGGAGGTATCGGGAAAAAGCCATGTCGATAGGGTGTTTTACGTCAAATCTTTGGGGCTATTACGGCCAGGACCTGGGTTCAGCCAACCGGGACCACGATATTCCGCCCGGTTCAATGGGTTGCGTGTAGTACCTCGTAATGGGCATACAATGTCAACCGGTTAAGCCCGCCCTCAACCATTTGACTTCTGGTTATGGTGAAACGCAGCCTTGCACCCTATGGTTGTATCACGGCTTTTTGCAGGCCACAATAGACAAATCTCCGCATCGGCACGTGCGGAGGAAGTTGTGCGCGCCAATGCGGGAAGGCGATGTTATTCCAGCTGATACAAATTCTCGCCTTCGCCGTCTCCGGCGGTATTGTCCGTGATAGTGCCCTTGCCCGCGGCATAAGCGCCTTTGTTTTTGACATAGATGCCGCCGCCAACAAATTCGGCCTCGTTGGCGGTGATGCTGCCGCCAGTATGAGTGAAGGCCGGCATGTTGATGTTTTTATCGGTGTACACAACGATGAAATCATTATGTATTTTGTCGTATTCGCCTTCTTCTTCCGGGATTGAAAGCTCGGTTGCGGCAACATATATACCGGCGCCGTAGTCCGCTTTGTTGCCACTGATAGTGCCGCCTCTCATCTCGAACCCCCCTACTTTTTGAGTAATGGTTAGGGTGTTTTTCTTGAGATCCTCAATATAGTGGCTCATGACGCTGCCTTCGGCAATAAATACGCCGCCGCCTTCGGTGGCTTTGTTGTCTTTGATTGAAGCACTGCCCTCCATGACGACGAATATACCGGGGCGTCTATACTCTCTAACCGAGTCATCTGAATTATATACTTCCTCTCCAATATAGTGATAATCCTTTTCCGTCGCTCCTCTAATATAAATGCCTCCGCCGTATTTCGCGCTGTTATTCGAGATAACCACATTCCCGCTTATTTTGGCCGTTGTGTTTTGATTGCCGTGGGGACTAAAAGAAAAACAAATTCCGCCGCCATTATTCTGTGCTTTATTGCTGGTGATGGATACCTCATCCTGAATAGTTAAATCGCCGGTGATCATCCGTATGCCGCCGCCCGTGTTATCGCTGATGACGACACTGCCTTTAAGCGTAACCTTTCCGCGCTCAATGTTCAGGCCGGCTTCTGAGCATCCACTTATCTTCACATTGTCCTGTATTATCAGTTCACCTGATCTGATACTGATGCCGTTGCCGGTGCCGTTGTTGCCCTGAGAAGTGGTAATAGTCACATTGTCCTGTATTATCAGTTCACCTGATCCGATACTGATGCCGTCGTGATGAGAACCGGTAATAGTCACATCGTCTTTTATCAAAACTTTTGCGTTTCCTCTAATGCGTATTCCTTCATAGTCATACGAATCCCATGTGCTCCTTGTCGAAATTATTTTAGCGTTTGATCCAATGGTAAGTTTCGAATTCTCCACGATGCCAACGCCGTAAATTTCGACGTCTTTCCCGACAACAACCTGAGCGCCCTCCGATACCAAAAACTCGCTCCTGACAATCTTGATACTTTCAAAACGCACCTTTGACTTGCCCGATATATAAAACGAGCCTAAGCGAATTTCCGCTTTGGGATCCATCGAAGTAATGAGTATTTCCGCATCCCCAGTATCCTCTGCATTTGTTCTTGAATAGTCGCCGCCGGCCTGGACAAAGGTAATTTTTTTTACCGTCGTTTTCTTTATCAATTCAAAGGCTTTTTGGAGCGATTCAAACGCATTCTCGACGGAACGACCGTTGTTTTCGTCGTTGCCTTTGACTAAATCAACGTAATACGAGCGGTCTGCCGTCTGCGCGAAAAGCGGTGTTGCGATTATCGCGCTGAATAATAGCGCGATGCCGATAAACAAATTCTTTTTTTTCATTTTAGCCTCCTATGCCAAGTTTTTGAAAATCCCCAAAACGGGTTGGATTTACACCGCCGAGGATGGCGGCATACCCGTAAATTTCAGGTTGTTTTCATCCGATGAAAAACAAGTGGGGTCATTATTAACGAATAAAAAAAATCTGTCATGAGTAAAAACTCAGGATTTTGATGAAAAAACGCATTTTTTTAGGGCAAAACCGTGCAAAAACTCACGGCCTGGCGGGGAAAGGGGCGGCTGGGATGGCTGCTACCACTTCATCAGGTCCAGGCGCGATTTGACGCCTGTCTTGTCGTAGATGCAGGAAAGGATGTTGTCCACTGTGCGGTGGTTTATGCCCAGGATTTCAGCTATGCATTTGTTGGAAAGACCCTTTTTTACCAGACCGAAGATTTCGGCTTCCCGTTT
>JAITNU010000022.1 GCA_031290325.1 Treponema sp. | reverse complement strand
TCAATCGTTCATCAATTACGCAAAGGAATCGTGCGTCCCTTCACGGGACAGCGCAACAAAAAACACTATTGGGGGGTACGGGGGGACTGGTCCCCCTGTTTCTTTTTTTATGAGGGGCCCCCCAAACCCCCGGTCTTATTCAAATATCTTGCCTGGATTCATGATGTTATTCGGATCCCAGGCTTTCTTGATGGCCCGCATAAGCTCCAGTTCCACCGGGTTAATGAGGGCTTTCAGATAACCCCGGCGTTTTATGCCGATGCCATGCTCTCCGCTAATCTTGCCCCCAAAGCTGCCGACAATCCGGTATAATTCCTCAAGACACTGGACCTCGTTCTTTTTCCATTCTTCTATGGACATATCGGGGTTTTTAACCAGGGTGGCATGGAGATTACCGTCCCCGGCATGACCGTAACAGGGGATCTGCACGTTGTACTTCTTGCCCAACCGTTCCAGCTCCGGGATCACTTCGGGGATCCGCGAGATGGGGACCACGATATCCTCGAGGCTCTGAATGGGACTGAACACCTTGAAGGCTTCGGCAATATCCCGGCGTACCCGCCAAATGCGTTCAATGTTGTTCTTGTCTTCCGCCACGTACACTTCCTGTGCGCCGTGGGCTTCACAGAGCTTGCCCGTCTCAATCAGGTCCATCTCGATCTGCGCCGCGTTGGTGCCGTCCAATTCGATGAGCAGCATGGCTCCGGCGTTTTCGTAGGGAAGGCTCTCATTCAAGTACTTGCAACTGGTGATGACCGAAAGCTGATCCATGAATTCAATGCTCGTAGGGGTAAGCCCCCGGGAAAGCACAACCGGCACCACGTCAATCGCTTCCTTGGGGGTCTTAAACAGCACCAGCAGGTCGGATTTCGTGGCAGGATAGCCGATCAGTTTCACGATAGCCTTGGTAACAATACCCAGGGTTCCCTCTGAACCGACGATCAGGGACTTTAAGTCATAGCCGCTCACATCCTTGACGAGCTTTCCACCAAGCTGCACGATCTCACCCTGGGGGGTAACCATTTCCAGGCCCAGAATATACCGGCCTGTTACGCCGTACTTAACCGCCTTACCGCCCCCGGCGTTTTCCGCAATGTTGCCCCCAATCACACAGGTCTGAAGACTCATGGGATAGCCCGCGAAGAACAGCCCCTCTGCCTGCACCGCGTTGGCCAGATCATTGGTAACAATCCCCGCTTCAACCACCGCAACCATATTCGCCTTATCCAGTTCCAGCAGCCGGTTCATCTTTTCCAGGGAGATCACGATGCCGCCATGTTCAGGGATAGCACCCCCTGAAAGCCCGGACCCTGCACCCCGGGGGGTAATCGGCACATGTTCTTTGTTTGCCAGCTTTACCACCGCCGCAACCTGTTCCGCGGTGAGGGGTAAGACCACCACCTCCGGGTTGTGGCCGTATTCCGACGCGTCGGTCTCATCGTGGGAATAGGTTTCAAGTTTGTCCGCATCTGTAAAGACATTCCCCGGACCAACAATTCCCCGGAGGGTTTTAACCAGCTCCGGCGTAACCGGATTATACGTATTAGCCATGCTTCGCCCCCTGTTTCGCATCGAGCCGCTTCTGTATCTCAGGAATCACCTGAAACGCATCCCCTATAATACCGAAATCAGCGATCTTATGGAGCGTTGCGTCAGGATCGGGATTAATGGCCACAATAGTTTCACTGGTTTTGATCCCCGCCAGGTGCTGAATGGCGCCGCTTATGCCAATGCCGATGTAAACCTTGGGACTTATGGTCTTACCGCTCAAGCCTACCTGATGGGGGTAGGATATCCATCCCCGGTCTACCGCATCCCGGCTTGCCCCCACCGCAGCGCCTAAGCGCTTGGCAAGATCAGTGATTAACCCAAAGTTTTCACCTTTTTTAAGGCCCCGTCCGCCGGATACCACAATATCCGCTTCCTCAAGACCCAGGGAACTGGATTCCTCTTTCCGGTAACCTTTTACCTGGGTGCCTGCGGCAATCAGAGCAGCGTCAAAGGGGATATGCGTGATAATCCCCTTCCGGTTAGGATCAGCAGAAAGGGGCCGGGCGGACTTGGGGCGTACCGTGGCCATCTGAGGCCGGTTATTGGGGGTCTTAATGGTAGCCATAATATTGCCCCCAATCGCGGGCCGGGTCTGCAAGAGATTGCCGGTATCCGCTTCAATATCAAGCTCAGTACAATCCGCCGTTAGCCCCGTATGGAGTTTCACCGCCGTATACGGCATCAGGGTTCTTCCGGTCGAAGTTGCCGCTGCCAGAAGAATGGTTGGCTGATATGTTTTGATGAGCTGTTCTAACACCCGCTCATAGGATTCGCATACAAAATACTTAAGGGTGGAGTCTTGCACGGTGTACACCGCATCCGCCCCCTGCATAATCAGCGTCTCCAGGGTTGCGTCGGACACCCCCTCTCCGATAAGGACCGAGACTAACTTGGTCCCCAGCTTATCTGCCAAAGCCCGTCCACGGGCGAGGAGTTCAAAGGAAACTCCCTTAAGATTTCCTTCAAATTGCTCCGCGAGGGTCCATACCGCGTCTTTTTCGATACCTTGTGTCATGGAAGGACTCCTTTCTTTTCAAGCAGATCCATCAATTCGTCTACCGCAGCCTTGAGGGATACCTCATCGTGGGCCGTTACAGTTTTGCCACCCCGGGTAACTTTGGGGGTATTGATCTTAACGACCTTGGTGGGTGAACCTTTGAGTCCCAGGAAGTCCGGATTAACGTTCAGGTCTTCCGCGCCAAAGGTGGGAATGTTCAATTCCATGGAGTGAATTTTACCCTTTAAGGTGGGTAGCCGGGGAATGGCGACAGCTTTCACCACGGTGATGAGGCAGGGCAGGTGAGCGGAAAGCAGTTGATAACCTTCTTCCACCAGGCGTTCCAGGTGGATACGCCCATCCCTGACCTCGTCGATTTTTGACACGTAGGTTGCCACGGGAATATCCAGCCACGCGGCAATACCCGGCCCCACCTGGGCAGTATCACCATCAGTGGCCCGCTCTCCGGTTATAATAACATCATAGCCGTCGATTTTACGGATCCCCTGGGCCAAAGTATAGGATGTAGCGTGGGTATCGGAACCGCCAAACTTCCGGTCCGAGAGTAACACCGCATCATCGCAGCCCATGGCAACCGCTTCTTTTAAGGCCCGTATTGCCTGGGGTGGTCCCATAGAAAGGACGGTTATGGTACCGCCGTATTGTTCCTTCAAGCGCAACGCCGCTTCGAGGGCATATAAATCCAGTGGATTTACCACGGTTTCAACCCCTGCACGGATAACGGTCCCCGTTTCCGGGTCCATTTTTACATTGCTACTTTCCGGTACCTGTTTAATAGGTACAATGATTTTCAAAGTAACCTCCGGTTTTCTGGAGAATGATAAAACTTCCTTTCATAATCATATTAGTATCCACCCCTATTTTTCCACTTGTCAAGTTTTTTTTGATTTTTCTGACCACCCTGCAGCTTTCTGGCCTACAGGACTTTTCGGAGAAAACTCAAGGTTGCACCCCCCGAAACTGCGTATCACTTTCAGTCAAGAACTTGGCTAAGATGCGGAAATACCTGTCACATGGTTTTTTCAATCAAAAATGGAATAAAATTAATAGTACGGAACTTCCTGCTTCTGTCCCTGTCCTTTTGGATAGACCGTGCCGAAACATCCCTACATGCCGCAATGCTGCCTGATTTTTTCCCACCACATTGCACGGCTTGAAACCGAGCTACATTCCAGAAAATATAGCCACAAAACGATGCAGACATCCATTGCAATCGCGACTTATGCAGAACAACCCGAAAGGCGCCAGCGGCTATTGAAACGGCGGATATAAACCGTTATCTGGCCCTTTTGGAAAAAACACGGGATTTTTCAGCGTCATCCATGAATCTGGCCATTAGTTCGATCAGGTTTTTTACCGGTCAAAAAATCCATGACAGTGCGCTGGAG
>JAITNU010000015.1 GCA_031290325.1 Treponema sp. | reverse complement strand
CCGGGGTGTATGTGGGCATCGTGTCCTTTGGGACGGAGGCGGAGGACTTAACCCGCCCCCGTCTTTCTGGACGCCGCCGGTTTACAGCGGATAAACAATATCGGAGTGTGTAAGTTGGTATGACGCGGTGGAATACTGCAACGCCCGAAGCCGTAAGGAAGGCTTGACGCCTGGGTATACGGTAAGCGGGTCTGGGAATGACGGTAACGTGGAACCGGAATGTGAATGGCTACCGGCTGCCCACTGATGCTGAATGGGAACTGCTGTGCGGGAACGACGACGCCGTACTCTAGCGGGAGTTCTGTCGATGGCGTTGGGTGGTATAGCAGCAATAGCGGAAGTACGACACCTCCCGTAGGCGCAAAGCAAGCGAATATGTGGGGCTTGTACGACATGCACGGGAATGTCTATGAGTGGTGCGGGGACTGGTATGGAAGTTACGGTAGTGGCTCTCAGACTGACCCCTTGGGCGCGTCCTCGGGCACGCACCGCGTGGGGCGCGGCGGGGGCTGGGACAGCGGCCAGACCCTGCGCTCGGCGTGTCGGGGCTACTACCCCCGTCTAACCGGGTCAGCTACCTCGGTTTTCGCCTAGCCCACCCCAGTTTATAAAGCCCGGCAAGCATAGTAGCTGCGGTGACATGCCCCCGCCGGTAGGCAGGGGGCATAGCAGCACGGGAGGGCCAGCAGGAATGGGGGGTTCGGGAGGCCCCCGATCTTTTGGTACAAACCACGAGGGCATTTCTAAAGCGTGAGGAGTTTCGGGGACGGGGTGTTTTAGGGGAGCGGGAGGTATTGTTTGGGGGTGTATTCATGAACAGGTATGGTTTTGTATGAGGATATTCAAGAATACATGGTTTACCCGTTTTGCCGGCAAGAACGGGATGGGGTAATCAAAGAAATAAAGGAGCAGCAGGATGAACAGGAAGTATCAGAGTGAGTTACTTGGCGCGATCCACGAGACAGCGGCAGGCTTACACAAAATCGGTGTTATCACAGACGTGGAGCTGCGGGAATATGGACTGCCTGCTCCCCGCGCCCATGAAAAGCACGGAAGCGGGTATGACCACGCTACGCGACGGCTCCAGCGGAAGAGGGAGCCTGACCACTGTGAAGGGCGCTTCGGGGACGGGGTGTTGTAGTGACTGAAACGGAGATCAAAAGATTGTTGAAAAATACCGGATGCTACACAAGGCGCTGTTCATCCGGTATATTGAGCGCTAAAGGGAGAAACTGGTATGACAGAGATGAGTATTCTGGTAGACGATGAACTAAAAGCTCAGGCAGAGCAGGTTTTTAATAACGCAGGCGTGACCATGTCAACTGCGGTCTCATTTTTCTTAAGACAGGTTGTTGCGCACCGGGAGCTTCCTTTTCCCCTACCTGCACATGACGGGCAGGATCCGGTTTACAATCCGGCAATGTTACGACGGCTTCACCAATCCATCGAACATGCAAAACAGGGAAAATATGTGGTGAAAACCATGGAAGAGCTGAGGCGTATGGAAGATGAGTAGCATCAACTTCATTGATGAAGGTTGGGAAGATTATCAATACTGGCAAACGCAAGATAGAAAGACTCTGAAACGCATAAACGTTCTCATTGACGACATAGAGCGAAATGGAAACGTTGGCATTGGAAAGCCAGAAGCATTGTGTAATGAGTTATCGGGTTTTTATAGCCGCCGCATAGACGAAAAAAACCGTCTTATCTACCGTATCCTTGATGATGGTACGATAGAGCTTCATACCTGCCGCTCACATTACGGCGATAAATAAACCATGTCGCTTTGGGGACGGGGTGTTTGAGGGTGAACGGGGACAAAACGGTATCATATACGATCAGAGGCAATCTGATTAGAATTTTTTCAGCTCGGGACGCTGATCCCGAAGAGGAGTTATGATGAAAGCGTCAGAAATCACATTGGAGCACGATGAAATATCGGACCAGGTGTTCAGACAGGATAACGAGGAATTCCCTGACAAGCTGCCGCCGGAGATTGGAAAAAATACAGGCAATCAAGACGAAACGTACAAGAGCGACGGTTCCAGAAAAAGAGGGCGTCCGCCAGGTGTGAAGTCATCCCGCAACACTGTGGGTGAGAGAGTGGGTATAAAACGGCAAGACTTGATCAAAAAACTGACTGATAAGGGGTGGTGGCTTCTTCGTCATGGTGGCGGTCATGATATCTACACGGATGGCAAGTGGCAGGAGGCAATAGCCCGCCATAATAAAATAGACGAAAATCTCGTTAAGAAAATATTGAAAAAAAATGGAATTATAGGAGGGTAACATGAAATTGGTTTATCCGGTAATTATTTCACAGGGAAGCAAATATTTACTTGCATCCATCCCGGATTGCAGGATTGACACGCAAGGGAATGACCTTGCTGACGTGATTAGTATGGCACGGGATGCGCTATCGCTTTGGTGTGTGTGTGAGCAGGATGCGGGGCGTGAGTTGCCCGTGCCGTCCACCTCTGGGTCGGTGGAACATAGCCTTGATGAATTGGTTACGCTGGTAGACGCTGACATTGACGCATACCGTAAAAAGCTTGCAAAATCAGAACGACGCGGGCGGACACGCCCGCTTGTGGCGGCGAGGAACTAAGGAGCATCTGCCCCTCAACGGCGACGCTTTGGGGACAGGGTGTTTGAGGGGAGCGGGCATGAAACGGAAAGACTTGATCAAAAAATTGACTGATAATGGGTGGTGGCTTTTCCGTCATGGTGGCGGCCATGATATCTACACGAATGGCGGTTTAGAGCAATCAATTCCGAGGCATACAGAGGTGAAGGAATATCTGGCGAAACAGATATTGAAAGAAGCGGGAATACCGTATAGGAGTGAGCGATGAAACTTGTATATCCTGTTGTACTTCATCAGGAAGATGATTGGTACATTGTTTCGATTCCTGATTGCAGGATACATACGGAAGGGCATGGTATTGCTGACGCGATTAGTATGGCTCGGGATGCGCTATCGCTTTGGTGTGTATGTGAGCAGGATGCGGGGCGCGAGCTGCCTGCACCGTCTGCCATTGGGTCGGTGGAACATAGCCCTGATGAATTGGTTACGCTGGTAGACGCTGACATTAACGCATACCGTAAACGGCTTGCAAGAGCGGAACGACGCAGGCTGCCCCGCGCAAAGGAGAGCGCGATGATAGCGTATGAATTTCAGTCAGTGATAAAAGATGGTGTCATTTCGGTTCCTGAATACTACCTCAAACAACTTGGTTCAGCCAGCGTCAAGGTTATACTCAGGATTGATGAAACGCCGGAAGAGATACGCAAGCGTATTCTCAAGACGGTTGAGGCGGAAAATAGTAGCAATCCGCCCTGTAAGACCATAACTATGGAAGAACTTGAGGCTATGGTTCAATGAAGATCGCGTTTTTTGATATTGCCGCGTTTAATACTTTTTATGACTAGACAACAGATCTTCATCCATCAGTGTTACCCGATATTTCTTGGTCATAATTTCCCTCTCTGGTTGGATTTTATGACCATGAGCTTATCATACTTATTCACCTTTTCATAGATGACTGGGTAATAGTACCGTTGCCCGATACGCCAACAGTATCATTCTAATTGGAAGCTATAATCCGCGTAAATCAGCGGATGGTCTTCTTCTTGTGTGCGTAAGGTGAGTTTTTATGATAATGAATTGACCTAAATTATTGATATTCGTATAATTAAAGTATGGTATTTTTCAGGCGTCCTTTTCGTTACCGTTATGATAATACGGTACTTTTTCTTATCGGCATCAATATCCTCATGTACATCCTGCAGCGGGTATCCCCCTCCATAACATCATATATCGCCCTGAATCCTAGTATGGTACTCAATGGGTGGGTATGGCAGTTTGTGACCTATATGTTTGCCCATGGGAGCGTAACCCATCTGCTTTTCAATATGCTGGCTCTATTCATCTTCGGCACCCAGGTGGAACGCCATACGGGAAGCAAGGAATTCATCCTGTATTATATGCTCACCGGCGTGCTGGCGGGGGTGTTTTCCTTTGCAGTTTATTGGTTTACCGGCGCCTACGGGGTTTGGCTCCTGGGGGCCTCAGGGGCGACTTTTGCGGTCCAGTTGGCCTACGCCACCTTTTTTCCCGATGCGGTGATTTTCTTGTGGGGTATCTTACCCCTTCGGGCGCCCATCATGGTGTTGGCATTCACCCTGATTGAGCTATTTTTATCCTTCACGGGCTTGCAGCAAGGTGTTGCCCACTTAACCCACCTCGCGGGATTCGCCTTTGGGTGGTTTTATTTTCTTATCCGTTTCGGCTCGAACCCCTGGAATTCCCTGGTCCGCCGGCGACACATCTAGCCATACACCCCCCATTCCGGTATAATGACCAATCATGGACAAGAAAAGCGAGCATGGGGCAGCGACCCATTGGGCAGACGAGACTGCGGCAAAGATAATCCGGGAGAAGGGCGAAAAGGAGCGGTATACCTGCGCCGCAGGAATCACCCCTTCCGGGACAGTACATATCGGTAACTTCCGAGAGATCATTTCGGTAGACCTGGTGGTCCGGGCACTGCGGGACCTGGGCAGACAGGTGCGGTTCATCTATTCCTGGGACGATTATGATGTGTTCCGCAAGGTGCCTAAAAACATGCCCCGGCAAACGGAACTGGCCCAGTACCTCCGTTTTCCCATCACCATGGTGCCTGATCCCTGGGGCCAGGAAGAAAGCTATGCCCGGCATCACGAGGTGGATGTGGAAACCATGCTGCCTCTTGTGGGGATTCATCCTGAATACCTGTATCAGGCCCGGAATTACCGTGCTTCCCGCTATGCCCCAGGGATGCGTAAGGCCCTGGAACACCGGGAGGCTTTAAAAGAGATTCTGGACAAGTTCCGGGATGAGGAGCACAAGATCCACGGGGAGTGGTGGCCCATCAGTGTGTTCTGTGATGCCTGCAACCGGGACGATACGGACATTGACGGCTGGGACAACGAATGGGCCGTGTCTTATCACTGTAAGCTCTGCGGCCATACCGAGACCGTGGACCTCCGTACTGCCAGGGGGGTCAAGCTGGGCTGGCGGGTGGACTGGCCCATGCGCTGGGAATATGAACAGGTAGATTTTGAGCCTGCAGGCAAGGACCATCATAGTCAGGGTGGCTCCTTCGACACTGCCCGGCATGTGTGTAAAGATGTATACGGCTGGGATGCTCCGGTGAGTTTCCGGTATGACTTCATCGGCATTAAAGGGTCTGTGGGAAAGATCTCCAGTTCATCGGGAATCGTGGTTGACTTGAAGGACCTCCTGCGGGTATACACCCCGGAACTCGTCCGCTTTCTCTTTGCCGGGACCCGGCCTAATACGGAGTTCACCATCTCCTTTGATTTGGACGTGATTAAGATCTACGAGGATTACGACCGCACCGAGCGCATTGCCTGGAAAATCGAATCTGCCCGGGATGAGGCTACATATCTCAAGGCCCGGCGGATCTACGAACTCTCCCAAGTCGAGGCCATGCCCGCAAGTCCCTACCAGGTTCCCTTCCGGCACCTCTGCAACCTCATCCAGATTGCCGATGGGGATATTGACAAGACCATTGCGGGCTTTAAGGATCTGAAGCCTGAGCAAGTTCCCGGATTACAGCGCCGCTGCCAGTGCGCCAGGTACTGGGTTGAGGAATGTGCCCCAGAAGAGTTCCGCTTCCGGCTCCGGCCTGCCGGTGAACAGGCGGCATTAAGCGCGGAAGAATCCGCTGCAATCCAGGAGCTTCGGGATAAGGTTATCGCGGGCATTGAACAATACGAGGACGACAAGTCCTGTGCCGAGGCGATTTATAAGGTAGCCGAAACGCATGGCATGGAGGGGAAGGACCTGTTCCACGCCGCGTACCAGGCCCTCATCGGCAAAGACCAGGGGCCGCGGCTTGCGAACTTTCTCAGGTCTATCAGCAAGGAGCGGCTTCTGGGAATACTGGCGGCGTATTAGGGGGCATCCTACACTATTCATCTTTTGCGCTGAAAGATGAATTTTTGTATACAAGATGTTATGCGAAATAAAAAAAAGAAATAATTGGAGGGAAAAATGTCTATAGAAAACGATGGTTCAAGAAAAATTGTGGTTTTAATTGATGCTGATAATGCACAAGTTGGAAAATTACGAGCTATAATGGCAGAAATAGCTACTCATGGACACATTATTGTGAAAAAGGCCTATGGTGATTGGTCCAACCAAATACTAAAAAACTGGAAAGATGAATTAAATTTCTTAGCTATTCAGCCTGTTCAACAATTTTCATATACCAATGGAAAAAATTCAACCGACATAGTAATGGTTATTGATGCTATGGATTTACTATACACAGAAAAATATGACGCATTTGTATTAGTTTCAAGCGACAGTGATTTTACATCACTCGCTTCAAGATTAAGAGCTGATGAAATATATGTTTACGGAATTGGCGAGAAAAAAACCCCTGTAGCATTTAGAAATTCTTGTGATGATTTTATATTTACAGAAAATTTACTTGTTATGGATGAAACAATTAATAATAATGAGACTATAATACAAGAAAATAATAATACCAAAAATATACAGGATTTAGAATGTCAGAAAAAAGAAATGAAAAATAACGTAAATGAAAATAATATAATATCATTATTAAATATTGCATACGAAACTTATAGTGATGATGAAGGATGGACGAATGTCAGCTCTGCTGGTACTTATATAAAAAGGTCGATGCCTGATTTTGATTCAAAAAATTATGGATTTGCAAAATTGACAGAATTAATTGCAAATTTTCCCAATTTGTATGAAATGAAAAAATATAAAGGAAAAGGTACGGTACATATAATTGCATATAGAAAGAAAGTATAAAAGCAGTTTTTTACTGCGCCTAACGAGATTGCCGGAAATTAGTATTGAAGGCATCAAGCTCATAACGTAAAAACGAAATACCCCTTGACTAAGGTGAATAAAAAAGAGTATCCAGTATTTCTATGCAATCACCATTAAAAAATCTCGGACCTTTGAGCTTTTACCGTGAAGCCTTGAGTATCGCCTTGCCGGTCATGCTCCAGCAGCTCATCATGAGCATGGTCTCCCTCATCGACAACTTCATGGTTGCCGGGCTGGGGGATATCAACATGGCGGCGGTAAATGTATCAAACCAAATCAATTTTGTCTTCATCGTTATAGTCAATACGATCTGCGGGGCAGGGGGGATCTACATCGCCCAGTTTAAGGGGGCTGGTGATGTTGAAGGGATGCGCCATGCCTACCGGTTCAAGGTGATCCTCGCCCTGGCCGCTTCGGTCCTCTATTTTATCCTCTACTGGACCGTCCCGGAGGGGATGCTCAAAATCATGACTATGGGCAATGCCGCTCAGGGAGCAATTGTGGCCACCGGAAAGGTATACCTCAGATTCACCTCCTGGGCCTTGGTCCCTATGGCCATCTCGTTGGCTATCGGCAGTTCTTTCAGGGAAACCGGGGAGCCGAAAATCCCCCTCATCATTTCCGCTGCCGCGACCCTGGTCAATACTACGGGAAACTGGCTCCTCATTTACGGAAACCTGGGCGCCCCCCGGCTTGAGGTGTCTGGCGCGGCTATCGCAACCATTATCGCCCGGTGTGTTGAGGTAGTCATATTTCTCATCTATGTCAGAAGCAGAAAAACAGCTTTCTTTGTGGCTTTCAATCGGGTGTTCAATATCCACAAGAGCCTGATTAAGACTATCCTCACCAAATCGGGGATGATGTTCCTCTCTGAAGCCTCATGGATCAGCTCCGAGACCATCATGACCGCCCTGTACAATGGCCGGGGCGGGGCTGAGGTGGTGGCGGGTATGGCTGCGGGCTGGACCATTGCGAACATTTTCTTCTTGCTTTTCGGTGGCATCTGGACCACTGCAACGGTCTTGATCGGCGGGAGCCTCGGGGCAGGTAAGCTGGAAACGGCCCGGAGCAGGGCCGCGTGGATCAAATCCGGGGCCGTGGCCGCAGGCATCATCATCGCCATTCTGGGGGCCGGTGCGTCCACAGCGCTCATTCCCCTGGTGTTCACTAACCTCACCATTGCAGCCCGGAGCATCAGCCTGGGCCTGGTGTATGTCATTCTGATATACCTTCCCCTCTGGTGTTTGCTCAACGCCCAGTTTGCCATAAGCCGTGCCGGGGGAGATACCGCTATGGGTATGTACGCCGATGTCTCAGTGAATACCCTGATCTTCGTTCCCGGGGCCTTCATCCTGACCCTCTGCACCTCCCTCGAACCGGTGGTGATGTTTGCTATTTTGAAAAGTTCCGATATAGCTAAGTATTTTGTGGCCCGGCATTTCTTTAACAAGGAACGCTGGGTACGAAATCTTGCACGGGAAAGCGGGGGCGGTTGAACATCAGGGAGCGATCAAACGCCGCAGGACCGCGTCGTTATGACGCCAATCCGGTGAGCTTTTGACCCGGAGATCCAGCTCAACCTTCCAGTCGAAAAGGCGGTTCAACTCCTGCTGGGCTGCCAGACGGATAGTCTTGATCATCTCGCCCCCCTTGCCCACCACTATACCCTTCTGAGATTCCCGTTCGGTAATGAGAAAGGCCCGCACCCAGAGCCGCTTCCCCTCGTCCCGAAGCTCCGCGTCCGCCACCTCTACATAGAGGGAATGGGGGAGTTCCTGGCGCAGGCGGTTAATAGCCTTTTCCCTGATGATTTCGGCAATACGGAAGGGTAAGGTTTGGTCGGTATAGTACTCTTCAGGGTACAGGGGAGGGCCTTCACTGGCCATGTCAAAGAGACAGCTTACAATCCCTTCAGCCCCCTCGTGTTTCAAGGCCGAGACTTTAAGACACCGGGATGCGGGGATACCTGGAAGATGGCTCTTGAGAAACGCCAGGGTCCCTTCATAATCTGCACCCTGGGCATCCATCTTATTCACCGCCACCACTGTCTTATCAGCGCAAAGGGCAAGCCGGACGGTGATGGCCACTTCTTCTTCCCCAGGAGCACGGGAAGCGTCCAACACATAGAGTACAAGCTCGGCATCTGTTATGGACCGGTCTGATACTTCGATGAGCTTCTTGTTGAGTTTCCGGGTGGAGGCGTGTCTTCCAGGGGTATCCACAAAAACCAACTGTCCTTCGGGACGGTTTACGATGCCCCGGATGGCGTTCCGTGTGGTCTGGGGCACCACGCTCACGATTGCCACCTTTGCCCCGCAGAGGAGGTTCACCAGGGTGGACTTTCCCACTGAGGGCCGGCCCACCACCGCAACAAAGGCGGCTTTCTTTTCACTGCTCATTATCACTTTCCTTCACCTTGATCACCTGTTCACCGGTTTTGGTGTAGACCAGGGTTTCCGGGGGCACCGATGTGGTGATCCACACATTGCCGCCGATGGTACAGCCCCGGCCTATGGTGGTTTCACCACCTAATATGGTGGCCCCTGCGTAAATAGTTACCTCGTCTTCGATGGTGGGATGCCGTTTCTTATTTCCCTCCTCTTTGTTGACCGAAAGCGCCCCTAAGGTAACCCCCTGGTAGAGTTTGACGTTCTTGCCTATCACCGTGGTTTCTCCAATAACCACCCCGGTGCCGTGATCGATGAAAAAAGATTCCCCGATAGTGGCCCCGGGGTGGATGTCGATGCCGGTGCGACCGTGGATCAGTTCGCTCATCATCCGGGGGATGAGGGGTACCTGCCGGGTCCAGAAGAAATGGGCCAGCCGGTGTACGGTAATGGCCTGGAAACCAGGATAGGAGAGGATCACCTCTGCGGTACTTTTCGCCGCCGGGTCCCCCTGAAAGGCGGCCTGCATGTCCATGGCCAGGGCACACCTGATTTTCGGCACTTCATCGAAGAAGTCATCCACGATGAGTTCCGCCACTGCATGACAGCCCTCATGGCCGCAGGAAAAATCTCCGCTACTGTTCCTGAAAGAGAAGGCGATACTCTTCTCCACCTCCCGCACCAGGTCCCGGGCGATGTGGTATACCTTTTCCGCGGTAATCAAGTACAGATTATCATGATCCAGATCCTCATCTTCCCTGAATCCGGGGAAGATGAGTTCATCCAGACTGCGGAGGATTGCTGCGATACTCTCCCGGCTGGGGGCTCCACCGGAATGGTTCACCAGACCATAAAAGCTGTAGGAATTCACCAGGGATTCGATACTTTTATGGAGTCTACGCATCGGTATCCTCTGCAATAATACCACATTCCTTATACTGTTTTCCGGCTATGAGCGCCCTGATGCTGACGCCAATCCCCCTCCTGAAAAAGGCCCTGACTTCCTTTTCACCGTTATGGACCGCCTGTTCCCCCAGGGTAATGAGTTCCTGCTTACGGGAAAAATCAATGGCAGAGCCTGACTTTCCTGTACGGATGGTCAGGTCCGCCTTGCTTGCCCCTCTGCAGCGGCTCAGATACAGCGTCGTTTCCAGGGAACGGAATACCACCTGGATACCGTTTTTGAGTTCTCCCAGGGATATGGGGTTAAAGCTGCCCACGTTCACCGCCAGCACCTGGGTAAACCCCTCGTTCCGGGCAAGGTACACCGGCATATTGTCGGCAACTCCCCCATCAATGAGGTAACGGTTCCCATCACTGAAAGGCTCGAAAAAGGCGGGAAAGGACATGGATGCCCGTATGGCCTGGGCAACCGAACCGGTTTCGGTCCCGACCCCGAACACCACTTCATGGCCTGAAACGAGATCCACCGCATTACAGCGAAAGGGTATCCTGGTTTCCCCAAAGGTCTTTCCGCTGGTGAGCTGCTCAAAGAGTTTAAGGAGCCGCTGGCCTGAGTCTATTCCCGTCTTGGTAGCAAGGCTCCCCAGGATCTGACCAGTCTGAAAGACCCTTCCCACCGGTCCGTTCAGCTTAAACACGAAACTATCCAGGTACTTCGTAATATCAAAGTCCTCAAGGGTGAAGCGGGTAAGCTCCGAGGGGCTCATACCGCAGGCGTACAGCCCGCCGATGATGGCGCCCATAGAGGTTCCCACGATGAGCGAAGGTTCCGGCACCCCCATTTCAGAGAGGGCATTTAAAACACCCACATGGGCTAAACCCTTAGCCCCACCGCCAGAGAGGACCAAGGCCCACTTTAATCTTTTCGCTACTTTCATGATCGAGCCTGCTTCCCATTCATGGATTTTTTTCTATTTTACAATACAATTCACTGCAGATATGGGCAAGACCCCTCGCCATAGACCCCCTTTGTTCTCTATACTACCCTCATTCAACATTGAGGAGCTATGCATGTCTGAAGCGTTAACCGAGCATCAGGGTAAGGCAACTATGGAGAAGATCACGTCCCTCGCCAAGCGGCGTGGTTTTGTGTTTCAATCGTCAGAGATTTACGGGGGCCAGAACGGAGCCTGGGATTACGGCCCCCTGGGGATAGAGCTGAAAAATCGTATTGCCCAGGTCTGGTGGAAGGAGATGACCCAGCTCCACGACAATATCGTGGGGCTTGATGCGGCCATATTGATGCACCCCAGGGTGTGGGAAGCATCGGGGCATGTGGAGAATTTCACCGACCCCCTGGTGGACTGCAAGCAGTGTAAGACCCGGTTCCGGGCGGATATGATCCCAGAGGAAAATCTCAGGGCTAAAAAATGTCCTGATTGTGGGGGGGAACTGACGGATATCCGGAAGTTCAACCTCATGTTCAAGACCCACATCGGCCCGGTGGAGGAGGCCGCCAATATCATATACCTCCGGCCTGAAACCGCCCAGGGGATCTACGTCAATTACAAGAACATCATCCAGTCCAACCGCATGAAGGTTCCCTTTGGCATTGCCCAAATCGGCAAGGCTTTTCGGAACGAAATCGTCACCAAGAACTTTATCTTCCGCACCTGCGAATTTGAGCAGATGGAGATGCAGTACTTTGTCAAACCTGGTACTGATGTGGAATGGTTCAATGAATGGAAAAAGCGGCGCTGGGCCTATTACGCGAAACTCGGGGTCAATATGAACCAGTTCCGCTGGCACCAGCACGGTCCCAACGAACTGGCCCACTATGCCAAGGATGCCTACGATATCGAGTACTGCTTCCCCATGGGCTGGAAGGAACTGGAGGGTGTCCACAACCGGTCTAACTACGACCTTACCCGGCACACCGAGTTCAGCGGCAAGGATTTGCAGTACATCGACCAGGACAACAAAGAGCGGTACCTCCCCTTCATCATCGAGACCTCCGCAGGGCTGACCCGGACCCTGCTCATGCTGCTCTGTGATGCCTACGATGAGGAGAAGGTGGCAGATAAGGGTACTGATGATGATTGGCGGACAGTGCTCCGGTTTCACCCCGCCATTGCGCCGATCACGGTGGCGGTGCTCCCCCTCATGAAGAAGGACGGTCTTGTAGAACTGGCCCAGGACATCCGGGGGGAACTCAAGGAAGACTTTGCCACGGACTACGACCAGTCCGGGGCCATAGGGAGGCGGTACCGCCGGCAAGACGAGGCGGGGACGCCCTTCTGCGTTACCATCGACTACGAGTCCAAGGACAACGGCACCGTAACCCTGCGCTTCCGGGATTCCATGGAACAGGTCCGGGTCAATCGGGGGGAACTGGCGGAACGGCTGCGGAAAGCGATCAAGGAGTACCGGCGGAACGCATAGAAATTACAAAACCACAAAGTAGCACTAGAGCATATAGTATGCTTCTTTTGTGTTACTTTGTGGCAAAACAAAAGTATGACTATGGGAAACAGACCGTTCTTACCTATAGCACAAAAATACTAAAAAATCAGGCCAAATTCCTTAATATATAACCAAAGATAACACCATATAACAAAAATTTATCTGACGTTTTCCACAAATATCACTATTTTATAAGTAGATGGCCGTATACGGGGGAAGTCCCCGCAATTTTTCTCAATTTTTCTAAAAAAGGAGTCCAGCATGGATCCGAATCAGCCGAAAAAAAACGCCGGCGGGCCTGTACAGAACACGCCCAATCTCTTCAACATCCTCATCATTGGGGTTATCATCACCTTCGCGCTTAACATTTTTATTAGCAGTATGACCAGCGGCAGTAAGATGCAGATCGAGTACGGCCAGTTTATACAGCTCGTGGAAAGCGGGGCGGTAAAACAGGTGCAGATTGGGGAGGAGCAGATCGCCCTCACCCTGAAAGGGGAAAGTGACGGGAACACGGTCCGCACTATTCTCAGACTGGATAATGCCGCCACTACGAACCGCTCCATTTTTCCCTCTTTTCCACAGGGGGATCAGATTTTCTATACTGGCAGGGTGGATGACCCGCTGTTGACAAACCGTCTCCTCGAACATGAGGTGGCCTTTTTCCGGCCCATCGTCCAGTCCAACCCCATACTGAGTTTCATTTCCAGTTGGGTTTTCCCTTTGCTCATTTTTTATTTCCTCTATTTTTTTATTATGCGGAAGTTCGCGGGGAACCTCGGTGGGGGGCTGGGGGGTATGATGAACGTGGGCAAGTCCAAGGCTAAATTCTACGACATGGAAAAAAACACCAGCGTTACTTTTAACGATGTAGCCGGTCAGGACGAGGCTAAAGAAAGCCTGATTGAACTGGTGGATTTCCTCCAAAGCCCGGAAAAGTACCGCAAGATTGGTGCCAAACAGCCCAAAGGCGCGCTTCTGGTAGGTCCTCCGGGAACAGGAAAAACGCTTCTCGCCAGGGCGGTAGCCGGGGAGGCAAAGGTTCCCTTTTTCTCTTTGTCCGGTTCTGAATTCGTAGAAATGTTTGTCGGCGTTGGTGCGAGTCGTGTGCGTGATCTTTTTGCGCAGGCTGCCAAGCACAGCCCCTGTATCATTTTTATTGATGAGATTGACGCGAGTGGCAAGAGCCGTGACAACCAGATGGGCGGCAATGACGAACGGGAACAAACCCTGAACCAGCTTCTCTCAGAAATGGACGGCTTTGATTCTTCCAAAAGCATACTGATTCTGGCGGCCACGAACCGGCCTGAGATTCTCGACAAAGCCCTGCTCCGCCCCGGCCGTTTTGACCGGCGGGTTATCGTGGATAAGCCCGACCTTCCCGGACGGGAGGCCATACTCGGGGTACACGGAAAAAAAGTAACCCTGGGTAACAATGTGGACATGAAAGAAATCAGCCGTTCCACTAGCGGCGCGACCGGTGCAGACCTTGCCAACATGGTAAACGAAGCGGCGCTTCGTGCGGTACGCATAGGGCGTGGGGAAGTGCTTCAGGAAGACCTTATGGAAGCGGTAGAAGTGGTTATCGCGGGCAAGGAAAAGAAGGACCGCATCTTAAATCCTAAAGAAAAGCGCATGGTTGCCTTTCATGAAGTGGGGCACGCCCTTGCGTCGGCTCTCCAGAAAAACGCTCAACCTGTAACAAAAATCACCATTGTTCCCCGGACCATGGGGGCGTTGGGCTATACCATGAATGTCCCTGAAGAGGAACGCTACCTTATGACTAAATCGGAACTTCTCGCCCGTATTACCACCCTCCTCGCAGGGCGGGCCGCAGAAGAAATCGAATTCGGCGAAGAAAGCACCGGCGCGTCTAACGACATTGAGCAGGCCACAAAACTCGCCCGAAGCATAGTAACCCAGTACGGTATGAGCGATAAGTTTGGCATGATGGGTCTTGAAAGCCCTGGCAGTCAGTATCTGGACGGCCGCCCCATATTCACCGCGTCGGATGTTTCAAGCGCCGGAGTGGACGAAGAAATCTCCCGTATCATCAGGGAATGTCACGAAACGGCACTGAGTCTCCTTCGGGAAAACCGTGATAAACTTGCGAAAATCGCGGAATACCTCATTGCCCGTGAGAGCATCAACGGTACGCAGTTTATGGATTTTTTGATCTGAACTGTTGGAAGTGGGGAAGCCATTATACGACTTTCCCTCCGGGGATGTCCTGAAAGGCCGCCATTTGCACTGATTGATAGAACACCAGGGCTGCTTGATAGGCTGCTTCGCTGCCGACTATCATGGCGGTGTCGCTCAGGTTCTGTTCCAATTGCTGAACTGTGTTCAGGACGGTCCACAGTCCGTGGGCATCCCCAAAGTCAACGCCAAACGTGGTTATATCCAGGAAGGGTGGATTCAGCGCGGGGTTTTGCCGGGCGAAGGCGTAGGCTTTCTCCACAAACCCAATGGTTTTCTCCCCCATCTTTGGCAGTTCTCGGCGTTCAGCCGGGGTAAGTGCAAGCATATAGGGAGCAAGCAAGGTGCGCGCTTCCTCTATTTTGGTCTGCGCTTCGGCCAATACGGTTGATGGTATGGCCTGAACGTGTTGCTTCTCTTTCATAAAAACTCCTATAAAAAAAACAAAAAATAATTTACCTTTTAACC
>JAITNU010000152.1 GCA_031290325.1 Treponema sp. | reverse complement strand
ATAAACTGCCGTCCGCAGTCTTTGCAGCGGTAGTTCTGCTTGCTATTGTACTTCTTACCGTTTATACATCAGGTATTAAAAGATACTATCGATATTGATTTCTCTGACACAACGGTTCTGTTACGGCTTTATGCTGTCGGAACAGATGAAAGCGTTATCGAAGGCATTACCCGCGCTACAAACAGTCAGAATCCTGTTGATTTTAGAGACTTGAAGTCAAATGATGAAATACAACGCTTGCTGGAACAGGGCGCAAAAGACTTAGGCTATGTATACAAGCGTAAAAAAGATAATCAAACGAATACAGAAACAATTCCTTCATCGGTAGCCGCTGAAGCCGTGTTTGCGGTCTGGCGAAAAAAACCGCATTTGGCAAAATATAAAAAGGGTGAATTTTTTAATGTGTATTACAACGAAATCTTTGATAATCTAAATGCGGCTCAAATGATAATCGCTGTTCTTATCTTTCGTATGTGTGATAGTTATCGAAGAAAATATTCTTTTGATCAAGACATACAGGCTCATCGCCGCTACAGCCATTACATAATTGCGGCTATTGTCGGAGTAAATCTGTTAAAGCATTTTTCCATAAACGTTCAGAAAATAACCCATATAAATTTCGCGGAAATCAAAAACTATTTTGATGCTAACCGCGATGATCTTTATTATGATGCGGAACAGCATTTAGTAAAACATCTAAGACGGTATTTTGCGGAAGAATCGCTTGAAGACCTGGATGGACGTAGTATGGCTGCGGCTTTTCGCAGATTTGATTTTGTAGAAAAGGTTTTGAAAATTTAAACATAAGCGGAGGAAATTTTTGTTGAAGGAACCGATGGCCCTTATGTCAGAGATGACTGAAGAAGAAGCAAACGCACTGGACGAGCGTTTGACCAAAACGACCGGTACTTGCCCAGTGGGGACCGCTGCACCTATACCGCGCTTGCCGAACAGTCGCGACATTCGCGGCGCAATGTAATCAGCCTTAACCGTTTTTGGGGGGATGGGCGTTACCAATGCGGGCACATTGGCATAGAGGGCTTGCACAAATTCGGGTATATCAAGCCACCCACGACCGGAGCAGTGAACTTAGGATAGGCCACTATGGCTTCCTGAGACTGTCCCTTCTTCATAGCCCACTTGTACCAGCTCCCTGTAAAGTGTATGATACGCCTAGGAGGAGAGGTTATGGCCACTGAAAAGAAGAGCCTGTATCTGGAGACTACCATCCCCAGTTACGCGACCGCACGAACCAGCGCGGATGTGATTTCCGCTGCGCGGCAGGCTATGACAAGACTGTTCTGGGAACAGTACCGGGAGAAATACAAGTTGTTTGTCAGTCAGGATGTTATTGATGAGTGCAAACTTGGCAACCCGGAAGCCGCCCAAAAGCGGCTTGCTTTGATAGCGGGTATCACGGTGTTAAAAAAGTCAGATGAGATTGCCACACTTGCGGCAATCTATCAAAAACTTTTGAAGATACCGGATCGGGCAAAAACCGATTGTTCCCATTTGGCGGTGTGCGTGACAATCAAGATAAATTACCTGCTGACCTGGAACTGTACGCATCTGGGTATGGATTCTTATGTGAAAGTACGGGATTATAACGATAAGCGCGGCTTATGGACCCCGTTCCTGGTAACGCCAGAAGATTTATTATATTCCACAAAGGAGGAATCAGTATGAAAGCTTATTGCGATCCCATACTCGCCGAGGTCATGGAGAACAAGGCAAAGTTGCTTGAGATGTACGGTGGCATCGAAGGCTTGGACAAGCACCAAGAAGAGGAGCGCCCCCGCCTTGAAGCTGAAGGCTGGCACTTCGCCACCCCCGAAGAAATCGCGGAACTGCAAAGCCGCCACAAACCGGGAGAAGTGAACTTAGGATAGCCAATTCATGCCCAGTCAAGCACCGGAAGCCTCGGATAGTTTATGTACTGAAATAGTTTTGTTCATAGCAAAAGTATAGCAGCAGCTTTGTGTCAATAGGCGTGGAAACGGAGTTGCCAAAAAAAAGATATATTGGCTTTGGCATAGAAGGCTTGCACAAATTCGGGAAATATGGTAATCTGGGAACCTATCTGATGGTATCAGGTTCAATAAAGAATCCCCGCCCCAAAGGGCGGGGTATTAAACCCCATCGTGAGAAAGGGGGTTTGGTCGCGCTTCATGCGAGCGCGTGGATTGAAAGAAACGCACAGTTAAGAAGAGGTTTGTATGCACCCTATATTAGAAGAAATCGGAAAAATCGGTATAGTGCCGGTTATCAAAATTGACGACGTTGAAAAGGCAGTCCCTTTGGCCAGGGCACTCGTTGCCGGAGGTATACCCTGCGCGGAAGTCACGTTCCGTACCAAAGAGGGTGAGGAGGCCATACGCCGGATTGCCCGGGAGCTGCCCCAGGTACTCCTCGGCGCAGGCACGATCACCACTCAAGAGCAGGTTGACCAGGCCATAGCCGCAGGGGCAAAGTTTATCGTGAGTCCGGGCCTGAACCCCAAAATTGTGGCTTATGCGTGCAAAAAAGGCATCCCCATTACGCCTGGCTGTTCTAACCCCAGCGACATTGAAGCGGCCCTGGAATTCGGCTTGGACCTGGTCAAGTTCTTTCCGGCAGAACAGGCCGGCGGCCTGGACTATATCAAGGCGATTGCCGCACCTTATACCAATGTCAAGTTTATGCCCACCGGCGGGATCAACGCGGGAAACATCACTACATATCTGGCCTTTGAAAAAATCCACGCCTGCGGCGGGTCCTGGATGGTCAATGCTGCTTTGCTCGACGCCGGTGACTTCGATAACATCACCGCGCTGTGCAAGGAGGCTGTCAACACGGTGCTGGGTTTTGAGCTGAAGCACATCGGCATCAACGAGGCAGGTGACGAGGCCGCCGCCCGGTCAGCCGCGCTCTTAGCGAAACTCTTTGGCTTTCCGGTAAAAGACGGCAGCTCGTCGGTTTTTGCCGGGTCGCACATCGAGATTATGAAGCAGGCGGGACTGGGCAAACACGGACACATTGCCATCGGTGTCAATAGCGTTGTCCGGGCTATGGCTCACTTCGAGCGCCAGGGTGTCCAGTTCAATCAGGAGACCCTGCGGAAAGACGCCAAGGGCAAGCCCTTCTTCATCTACTTTAAAGACGAAATCTCGGGCTTCGCCATCCATCTGATACAAAAGTAAGGGCTGATGCTATGGATGTTCGATTCCTGGAGGGCAATGTATGAAAGTATTAGTGACCGCAACATCGTTTAAGGCTGAGGATAACAGTCCTGCCCTGCAATACAGCCTTGATCGGCTCAAGACTTTTGCAGATGAGATCGTGTTCAATCCCTACGGTCGCCCTTTGGTCGAAGATGAGCTTGCCGTGCTCTTGCCGGGCTGCGCGGGCTATATCGCGGGGCTTGATTTTGTCACGAAGAAGGCCCTGGAAGCAGCCTGTACACTCAGGGTGATTTCGCGCTACGGCGTAGGCTATGAGCGGGTAGACATCGCGGCGGCCCATGAAAAGGGCATCGTGGTCTGCAACACACCAGGCGCCAATTCCCAAGCCGTGGCTGACCTCACCTTCGCGCTGATACTCGCTGTGGCCCGCAAGGTGCCTGCTCTTGACCGGGACACCAAAGCCGGCAAGTGGACGCGCTCCATTGGCATCGAACTCTACGGTAAGACCATCGGCATCCTCGGCCTTGGCGCCGTTGGTAAAGCTGTGGCCAGACGCGCCCAGGGCTTTTCCATGAAGGTACTGGCCTACGATCCCTTCATCAACGCTGACTATGCCCAGGGCATTATTATCACCGGCTTTGACACGGTGATTCAGGAAGCCGACATTATCTGTCTCCACATGCCCCTGACCGGGGAAACCTGGGGCATCATTTCCGGTAACGTGATGAAAAGAATGAAAAAAGGCGCCATACTGATTAACACAGCCCGAGGCGGTCTGCTTGACGAGGCCGCTGCCTGCGAGCTGCTCAAAGCAGGGCACCTGGGCGGCCTTGGCCTGGACACTTACGAAGAGGAGCCGCCTCACGCCTCACCCCTCTTTGAACTTGACAATGTGGTACTCACGCCTCACAGCGCCTCACACACTGCAGAAGCCACAGCAAACATGGCGAGTATGGCGGTGGATAACCTGATTACCGTGCTGTCAGGCCAGCCTTGTTCGTACATCGTGGGAAGTAATTAAAGCAGGGTCACAATCGTAAGTGCGGCTTTTGAAACACTTTATCAAAATCGATAACGCAGCCAGGAATCGTAGTTATCGGAATAGTTCCTTTGGCATCATGAACAGATTCATGATACACCGGCAGCACCTCTTTGGTATCCAAAACGAATTGGCGAAGTACCGGCTTATCAGAAAGTATATCGATGATCCAGTATTCAGGAACCTGGGCTTTAAGGTACAGCTCCCGTTTGGTAACTAAATCGTGTTGTGCATTAGACGGAGACAGTATCTCGATAATGAAACCGGGAACTCCTTCTAAGGGTTTATATGGGTCTTGAATATACTCATTAATAATATTCTGGTTACAGATAACCATAATGTCGGGACAAATGTAATCATTCAACTGGTTCGGGAAAAGACGTATATCCAAAGCCTGCGCAGTTAAGCAATTATGTGAAGATAACTGATGATTAAGTTGAGCGCTTATAAGACCACCTCCAATCTGATGAAGCGGACTCGGGGATGGCATGATATAAAAGCGTTTATCTACAACTTCATACCGCAGGTCGGGAACTGCGTCCAAAAAGGATTTTATACGGTTGAATGAAGCGTTGTTCAGATATTCAGCAAAGGCTTCTAAGATAAGCGTTTGATTGAAACTGTTATTCTGTATCAGTGTTGATAATTCTCCCATAATATAAATATATAGTATCTATACTGAAAAAATCAATGGGGTTTCATCTTTGAATCAAACCTTGTATAAAATAGAATATATAGTAGAGTGTTTTTATGAATCAAGATTCACCGATGCTGTTCATTAAAAAATATCGCAAGGTGAAAAGGAAGCGCCCTGCGTCATTGATACCCCCTTGGGTGTGGACAGCCGCTGAAACAGTCGCCCCGGGCTTTGGTTTGCTGTTACCCTGAAGATACCGCTGGCTTGATATGCCGGGCTGTTTTCGGGCTGCTCCGGGGGTGATCCACCTATCAAGGCAAGCGGAAATTTGTAATTTGATTTAATGACAAGAGACTACCTTTTGTTTTATGGCGATCCTTCCCCACTTCAGGATATAGCTACTCGAATTACGCAATTTTCAGCATGAGGGGGTAAAAATCGTAAATATTCGCGTCAATTCGTGTCATTCGATGATCTTTAAATTGCTAAACGAACCTGATCCCTGATTTTTTCAAAAAAGCGGTTTCTTTGAACTGCCACCTTGTCAAAGTCCCTTCCTAAGATTAAACTATCTATAACCCTACCAATGAGGAAGAATAATGTCCGATAAGAATATGGTTATGATTGACGGGAACAGCGCGGCGGCCTATATAGCCCATGCGTTGAGTGAAGTAATTGCAATTTACCCGATTACCCCGTCCAGCCCCATGGGGGAACTCGCCGATGAGTTTTCCGCCCAGGGCCGGAAAAACCTATGGGGTACTGTCCCTCAGGTTGCTGAAATGCAGTCTGAGGCCGGTGCTGCGGGGGCTGTGCACGGAGCGTTGACTACCGGTGCCCTTTCCACCACCTTTACCGCCTCTCAGGGACTACTCCTGATGATCCCGAATATGTACAAAATCGCCGGAGAATTGACTTCCACGGTGTTCCACATTGCCGCCCGTGCCCTCGCGGCTCAGGGGCTTTCCATTTTTGGGGACCATTCGGATGTAATGGCCTGTCGCCAGACCGGTTTTGCGATGCTGGCGTCAAACAATGTTCAGGAAGTGATGGATACTGCCCTGGTGTCCCATGCCGCCTCCCTGGAATCCCGCATCCCCTTCCTGCACTTCTTTGACGGGTTCAGGACGAGCCATGAGGTACAGAAGGTTGAGGAAGTGCCTTACACGGTGCTACGGCAGCTTATTTCCGATGAACTGGTTATTGCCCACCGCCTCCGGGGGCTTTCCCCGGAACGACCCTCTATCCGGGGCACTGCCCAGAATCCTGACGTGTACTTTGCAGGCCGGGAAGCGGGGAACAAGTACTACGTCGCGGTTCCTGGTATTGTTCAGAAATACTTCGACCAGTTTGCCAGGCTCACCGGCCGGCAGTACAAGATTTACGAATACTACGGCGCGGCAGATGCAGACCGGGTGGTGATCATCATCGGGTCCGGCGCAGAGCCAGTGGAAGAGTACGTGGATGACGCCAATGCCAAGGGTGAACGGGTTGGGGTCCTCAAGGTGCGGCTTTACAGGCCCTTTGACGCCACCCTCTTTGTCCGGGCCTTGCCCGCTTCTGTGCGGTCCATCGCGGTCCTGGACCGGACCAAGGAACCAGGTTCCCTGGGTGAACCCCTTTACGAGGATGTCCGCGCTGCCATCGGCGAGGTCGGCGGCGATTGTGGGTGCAAGGGTCCGGTTATTGTGGGTGGCCGCTACGGGCTTGGCTCCGCAGAGTTTACCCCTGGCATGGTCAAGGCGGTCTTTGATAACCTCAAGTCCGCTGCACCTAAAAACCACTTCACCGTGGGTATCTACGATGATGTGAGCCATACCTCCCTTGATTTTGACGAGAACTTCGAGCTTGGCGAGACCGGGGTCCACGAAGCCCTGTTCTACGGCCTCGGTTCTGACGGCACGGTCGGCGCCAACAAGAACTCCATCAAGATCATCGGGGATGCCACAGAGAATTATGCCCAGGGCTACTTCTCCTACGACTCCCGGAAGGCCGGAACCATCACGGTGTCCCACCTCCGCTTCGGCAGGAAGCCCATCAAAAAACCCTATCTCGTGTCCAAGGCCGGCTTCATCGCCTGCCACAAGTTCAGCTTTGTGGAAAAGCAGGATATGCTCTCCAAGGCGAGGAAAGGGGCCACGTTCCTTCTGGCCAGTCCCTTTAGTAAGGATGAGATTTGGCAGCACCTCCCTCTGGAAGTGCAGCAGCAGATCATCGACAAGGAACTCAAGTTCTACGTGATCAACGCGGTGGACCTGGCGGAAAAGGCTGGCATGGGAGGACGGATCAACGTCATCATGCAGACCGCCTTCTTCCAGATATCAGGCATCCTGCCTGAAACCGAAGCAGTGGAGCTTATCAAGAAGGCTATCAAGAAGAGTTATGGCAAGAAGGGTGAGGAGGTGGTGAAGAAGAACATCGACACCATTGATATGGCCCTGGCAGGGATCGAAAAGGTGGACTATCCCAAGTCGGTGAGCGGGAACCTCCATATAATACCCCCGGTTCCGGCCAATTCGCCTCAGTTCGTTAAGGAAGTGATCGGTGAGATCATCGCGTCCCGGGGTGAAAAACTGCCGGTGTCCAAGATCCCCGATGACGGGACTTTCCCCAGCGCCACCACCAAGTACGAGAAGCGGAATATCGCCGAGAAGATCCCTGTGTGGGACCCTGAAGTCTGTATTCAGTGCGGCAACTGCACCATGGTCTGTCCCCACGCGGTTATCCGTATGAAGGCCTATACCGAATCCGCCGCTGCTGGTGCGCCTGGGACCTTTAAGTCCACCGATGCCAAGGGCAAGGGTTTTGAGGGCCTCAAGTGTACCCTCCAGGTGGCCCCTGAAGACTGTACCGGCTGCGGTGCCTGTGTCAATATCTGTCCTGCCAAGAACAAAAGTGATGAGAAGAGAAAGGCTATCAACCTGGAACACCAGCTCCCCCTGCGGGAAGCGGAGGTTGCCAACTGGGACTTCTTCCTCATGATTCCGAATACCGATACGAAACTCCTCAACCTGAATACCCCCAAGGGTATCGGCCTCAAGCAGCCCCTCTTCGAGTTCTCCGGCGCTTGTGCAGGTTGCGGCGAGACCCCCTACGTGAAGCTCCTCTCCCAGCTCTTTGGCGACCGGGCGGTTATTGCCAATGCCACGGGCTGTTCCTCTATCTACGGCGGGAACCTCCCCACCACCCCCTACGCCCAGCGGGGTGACGGACGCGGACCGGCCTGGTCCAACAGCCTCTTTGAGGACGCCGCCGAATTCGGCCTGGGAATGCGGCTCACCAGCGACAAGCTCGCCGAGCATGCACGGGAAGTGGCGGTCAAGGCCAAGTCCGAGGGCATTCACGGGGACCTCATCGACCGGATCCTGGAGAATCCCCAGGCTGATGACGCTGAAATCGACGCCCAGCGCATACTGGTGGATGAACTCAAGAGGGTGATAGGCGATGAGCCGACAGCGAAGCTGCTCCTCTCCCTGGCTGACCATTTTGTGAAGCGGTCGGTTTGGGTCCTGGGGGGTGACGGCTGGGCCTACGACATTGGTTACGGCGGCCTCGACCACGTCCTCGCCTCTGGCAGGAACGTGAACCTCCTGGTGATGGACACCGAAGTGTACTCCAACACCGGTGGCCAGATGTCCAAGGCAACCCCGGTGGGGGCCATTGCCAAGTTCGCCGCAGCGGGCAAGGACATGACCAAGAAGGACCTGGGGGCCATGGCCATGAGCTACGGCTATGTCTATGTGGCCAAGATTTCCATGGGCGCCAATATGGGGCAGGCTATCAAAGCCTTCCGGGAAGCGGAATCCTATAACGGCACGTCGATTATTATCGCCTATTCCCACTGCATCAACCACGGTATTGACATGACCCACGGCATGGATCAGCAGAAAGCAGTGGTAACCAGCGGCCTGTGGCCCCTGTACCGTTTCGATCCCCGGCTCAAGGAGGAGAACAAGAACCCCTTCCAGTTGGATTCCAAGGATCCCACCACGAGTCTTGAAGACTTCATGTACAAGGAAGTGCGGTTCAAGAGCCTCAAGGCTGCGTCCCCTGACCGGGCTGACGCGCTTTTGGCCAAGGCCAAGGTCCAGACCGAACGGGTGTGGAAGGAATACAAGTATTTGGCAGAGCGGCCCTTTTAAAGGTTCGCTGTAGCCCTGTTATTAGAAAGCAGGGGACTTTTCAGAGAAAAAGATCCCCTGTTTTTTAAGTAGTGGTAATGGGGTAAGTAGCCGATAATGTCGTATGTGGCTAATATGGTAAGCGGGGGGTGGGCAAGATGGGAGAGCTTTTCCCCATGCAATTCTTGGCGAGGTAAGTATGGCTGATGTAGTTGAGCATGAGGTTTTTAATCAGTTGGCCTTGGAAATGTCTCAAGAAGAACGAGACGGTCTTCTTAAGAAACTCTCGGTTCAATCGAGTATTTCAAGAGAGCCTTTGTATGAGGATACGGTGGAAGAAATTCCTGTTGCTGATAACGAGGAACTTTTCACCAAGCTGCCATGGTATTATCGTTGGTTTTTGCGTTTTATGGCTTTTTTCAAGGCTATCTCTCCGATGAAAATCTATGAGACCAAGCAGATAGCAAAATTAGGCAGGGGAATAGATATCCGTGCACCAGGGGTCTTTGATTACCGGCACACCTTTCTGCTCGCTTCTTTTCAGAAATCCTTGGGAGAATTAAAAGAAGCGGCCCGTTTTTTTTATAGCGCCCTGGATTCGAGTTTTAATCGTGATAGAGGTGCTTTTTACGCTTTCCTGGCCTCTTTGGAAATGGAAGATATACACAGTCGTTTACAACATGAAACGGATCCAGAAAAGATTGCCGCTGAGATCCCTGGGATAAATGAAGCCGAACTGCGTCAGCACGCCAGCAGCACCATGGAATCGATCTTTGCGGCGATTACCGAAGAACAGCGAAGCACCATGTATAATAATGCCCGTTCCCTCTATTGCCTCAAGGAATTGGCTTCGTTTCTGTTTGATCGGGTACTTCTGACCTTTACCTTTGAGCCGGCGGTTTCCGGCCAGGCCAGTCTGGCCAATGTGGTAAAAGAGCAATTAGTAAGCCTGAATAATATATTATTTTCCTTTAAAAAACCGCCCACCATGCCCCTGATAGAATCACTGTTTGTTTTTATCCTCCAGAACTACCAGGACAATCAGAATGTTGATATAGATATGGATATGGAAATCCAGAATCTCCTTTCCAAGGCTGAAGATTCCCTGGTGGCCATTCGTGCGTTTAACAAGCAGGTACCCTTGACCCTTATTCTGCGGTGCGTGTACCGGAACATGTCCCTGGCGCCTAGTGAAATCTCAGGTGGGGAAGACTGGTTTGTCGGATATCAGGAATACTGGAAACATTCGGTTGAGACCCAGCTCGCCGAATACCTGGGGGGACGCCGCCAGCAGGAACTGTTTAATACGTTCCGCTATTTTCTGAAAGGTACGAGTTTACGGGCCTTAGACAATGTGGCATCTGAATCCAATCCAGACGGACTAGAGGTACCCGGCTCCTTCAGTCTTTCATTTTTATTAACCTTCTATTCCGCACTTTTTATCACTGATATTAATAAGGTACTCAGGCCCATTCTGCTGGAAGGCGAATTTATCAAACGGGAGAATCGAACTATCTTTACTGAGAGTTATAACGATCTCAATAAACTGGAAGATGATATCAAAAGATTTGATACTATCCTTTCCCCCATAGGAGAATTGGGAAAACGCTTTGCCCTGGCCAATGAGGAGACCTCCCTGCCGGCTAAACGGCGGAAAATACAACTCATAACCGAAGATGCGGTCGATGTGGTCCATGATATTGTAGAACAGGCACGGACAGCGCTCAACGGTCTGGTTACTATTTTAAATGCCACCATTGTACTCAATACCGAAGGAAAATCCGGAATATTGGCAAATATCTCTAAATTTATGGAAAAAACCGGTGGACCAAATATCGTTGCCATAAGTGGGAATAGTACCCCGGTCAATCTGGCCCAGACCCCCAAGGGCATCGCCTTTCTTAATGCTATTTCCGATGTCATACAAAAATTGCAGCAAACCCTTCAGATCCTGGATGAGATCGATGTCGTGGAAGCCCATCGGTAGCGGCGTATCCCCGGAGCGCTTGTATCCCTTTAAACTGGTCTTTTCCGGTGCAGTACCTGTGGCCCGTTTCCCTTTTATGATGGATGGGGCAGCAGTAGGCCCCCTTTCCTGTGTCATTTCTTCCTGTTCCGCTGGCACCATGGGGTATTCCGCCCTGGGGAACAGTCCCGGCCGGCAGGTTTTGTATGAGTCCCTTGGACTTGCCCCGGAGCAGGTCTATGCCGCCACCCAGGTCCATTCCCGTGAGGTGCTCCTTATTGACCGGGAGTGCCCCAATACCAGACCAGAAGCTGATGGTATGATAAGCCGGGACGCGGCGCTGTGGCTGTCGGTTACGGTGGCAGACTGTCTTCCGGTGTATTTATACGATACCGAAAGCGGTGGTTTCGGTATGCTCCATTCAGGCTGGAAGGGGACAGGCATCGTGATGACAGCCCTCCGGCTCATGGCGGAACACTGGTCCACCCAGGCCCAAAGGGTGGCCGCAGTCCTCGGTCCCTGCATCCGTTCCTGCTGTTACCAGGTTGATGCTGAACGGGCACAGGCCTTTGAAGCCGAGTTCGGCGGTTCCGGCGGGACCTACCCCCTTGGTCCGGTGGTTCGCCAGGTTCCGGGTGCTGATAGGGACAGCTGGTATATTGATCTACAGGCCGCCAATGCCCGGCTCCTGGTCCAGGCAGGGGTACGGAACATCGCGGTATGCGGCGACTGCACCTTTACCGATGAACGGCTTGGTTCCTTCCGGCGGGAAGGACCTTCCTCCTATACTCTCATGGCAGCCCTGGTCGGGTATGGGGAAAGTAAAGAATATAGAAGAAAAGAGGAATCATCATGAAAGAAGCATGGAAAACCCGGATCGCCGGGGCGTTAAATACACTCATCCGGGAAGCCGGCATTGTGGGGACTATTGATCCCGCACAAGTGATCGCTGAAAATCCCCCGAAACCGGAATTGGGGGACCTGGGGTTCCCCATGTTCGGCTTTGCCAAGGTGCTGAGAAAAAGCCCTCTCCAAATAGCCCAGGCAGTGGCAGCACAACTGGAGGCGCATCCAGACACCGGCAGCTTTGCCGCAGTGGGGCCTTACGTGAATGTGCGTTTTGACCGGGCCACAGTTGCTGCGGCTATCCTTGCCCAGGTCCAGTCCGTTCCCTTTGGAAGACCAGGCACCCTGAAAGGCTCGCGGATCATGGTGGAATTTTCCAGCCCTAATACCAACAAACCCCTCCATTTGGGGCACCTCCGCAACGATGTACTCGGGGAGAGCATTTCCCGGATTCTCCTGGCCTGCGGAGCTGAAGTACGGAAGGTCTGCATCATCAACGACCGGGGGATCCACATCTGTAAGTCCATGCTTGCCTATCAGGAGCACGGCCAGGGGAAAACCCCTGAATCCGAGGGGATCAAGAGCGATCATTTTGTGGGAGACTGGTATGTCAAATTCCACCAAATGAACCAGACAGACCCGACAGCAGAAGAGCGTGCCCAGGAACTACTGCGAAAATGGGAAGCCTCGGACCTGGAAACCGTGGAACTCTGGAAACAGATGAACCAGTGGACCGTGGAGGGCATGAAGAAAACCTATGAGCGGACCGGGGTTTCCTTTGACCAGTACTACTTTGAAAGCCAGACCTATCTCAAAGGAAAGGACGAGATCCTCAAAGGTCTGGACCAGGGTCTTTTCTATAAAGAAGCAGATGGCGCAGTATGGGTGGACCTGAACGCGGAAAAACTCGACAAGAAGGTACTCCTCCGCAAAGACGGCACCTCCCTCTATATCACCCAGGACATTGGCACCGCGATTTTCCGGCACCATGACTGGCCCTTTGATCGCCTCGTCTATGTAGTCGGTTCCGAACAGCAGTACCACTTCAAGGTACTCTTCACCATCCTCAAAAAACTGGGCTATGACTGGGCGAAGAACCTCTACCACCTTTCCTACGGCATGGTGAACCTCCCGGAGGGCAAGATGAAAAGCCGGGAAGGCACCGTGGTAGATGCCGACGACCTGTTGGACAGCCTTAAAGACCTGGCAGTACAGGAAATCCGGGAAAAGGACCGGGAAGCGGCAGTAGGGGATTCCCTTGGGACCGCTGAAAAAATCGCCCTTGGGGCCTTGCACTATTACCTGCTTTCAGTATCCCCTGGCAAAGACATGCTCTTCAACCCCCAGGAATCCCTGTCATTTAACGGCAATACCGGCCCCTATCTCCAGTACATGGGCGCCCGGATTTCGTCGATGCTCCGCAAAGACGCTCAACTCCGCACCCAAGGAGAGGCCCCCACCGGGACCATCAAGCCGGAACTCTTGAGCGGGGATGCGGAATGGGAATTGATTAAAACCCTGGGAACCTACCCCGAGGCCATAGGAGAAGCGGCAGCCTGGATGGACCCCTCCATACTTGCAACCTATCTCTACGAACTTTCCAAAGCCTTCAGCCGCTTCTACCACGACTGCCCCATCCTGAACGCCGACAGCCCGGACCTCGCAGCCACCCGGTTAAGCCTTTCCCGCGGAGTCCTCATGGTCCTGCAGGACGCCCTCTCGTTAATATGTATTCCTTTCCTGGAAATCATGTGAAGGGAGACACGATCTACAAAAAATCCCACGAACCACACTGTTCGCGTAGTTCGTGGGGGGTTCTTATTCGTACTGTCTAAGTTGCGGGTATCGTGGGATACCCTGCCAGTTTAGAAGTACCGCTTCAGCAGTCCCTTGAAACCGGAACCATGACGCGCCTCATCCCGGGCCATTTCGTGGACCGTGTCGTGGATGGCATCGTAACCCCGTTCCTTTGCCCGTTTCGCCAGATCGGTCTTGCCCGCGCTGGCGCCGGTTTCGGCTTCCACCCGGAGTTCGAGGTTGCGCTTGGTGCTGGTGGTAAGACACTCACCCAGGAGTTCCGCAAATTTGGCGGCATGTTCCGCCTCTTCGAAGGCATAGCGCTTATAGGCCTCGGCGATCTCAGGATAGCCCTCCCGGTCCGCGACCCGGCTCATGGCCAGATACATACCGACCTCGCTACATTCGCCATTGAAGTTCGCCCTGAGGTCTGTGAGGATATCTTCCTCAACACCTTTTGCCACGCCGAGCACATGCTCGGCAGCATAACCCGCGTTCTCATTATGTTCCTTGAACTTGGAAGCCGGAGCCTTACAGGTGGGACAGACCTCTGGAGGCCGGTCGCCTTCGTGGACATAGCCACAGACGGTACATACAAATTTTTTCATTTTTTTACTCTCCATAAAAAATATATACTAACGGCTCAAGCCGTAGTTTTCTAACAAAAGGGCTTTATCCCGACAATCCGTGCAAAACCCGTAAAAAACGGTTTTACGGTAATCAACGATAAAGGACTGCAGGTTTTCCCCGTGATCCCCCAGGATAGCCTTGAGGATTTCCATATCCGGGCAGGGAATATCAATAACCATACCGCAACGGCTGCATACAAAATGGGGATGGGGGGTTACAATACCATCGAAGCGTTCCGCCCCATCAACCACCCCCACAGATACCACAGAACCATGCTGGCGGAACAGGTTGATATTACGGTATATCGTCGCAAGGGATATACTGGGAATCCAGAGCTTGATTTTTTCGTACACCCATTGAGCGCTTGGATGGGATGTGGTGGATTGGATAACCTGTAGAATCGTGTCCCGCTTCTTACTGTATTTCTTTCCAATCTTGTTTATCACTATAAACACCTACCCGGAAGCCCAAAATTAATAATGATAATCATTATTGATATTAATATACTGAATATAACTAAAATCGGCAAGGGGTCAGTGAATTTTTTTTTTAAAAATTTAAATGCTCTGAAAACGCTTGCCATTATTGAAAGGATGTGCTATATTGTTTTCTAGTATCCAGTCAGTGATGAAAATGGGAATGATGGGACGAGTAACAGAAAAAGAATGTAACCGCAGAGGACACGGAGGAACGCAGAGAAAACCAAAGATTTGAAACAAAAACTCCGCGATCTCTGCGGTTAAAAATTCGCTCCATGCAATGGTCCACAGTTTAGTGCTTGACTGGACACTAGCCCCTGCAAAGACCATACTGCTGCCCAGAACCAGTACACTCAAACTCAACCTTCATACGTTTCCTCCAATTTTTCTTGTTTCAATCCACGCACTCGCATGGAGCGCGACCCAGCGCCTTTTTTCACAGTGGGGTTTAATACCCCGCACGTTGAGGCTTCTTTATTCAACCTTGAACCTGGCAATCTCCTTAACCAGAATGTCGATATTGTCCCTGTTGTCCCCGCTGATGGTGTTCACGCGGTTGACCGCGATGTTGATCTGCTCCGCGCCAGTGGCCATCTCGCTTATCCCGTTGGATATCTCCTGAGTAACCATCTCCAGGTTCTTGCTCTCCTGGATAACTTCTTTACTCCCTGCGAGCATCTCTGCGGAACCACTCTTGACCTTAACGGTGATGCCGTTCAACTGGCCAAGGGTGTCCAGAATCTGCTTACTGCCGATGTTCAGTTCTTCAAGGCTGCTGTTGACATACCTCTGCTTTTCTGAGACGGTCTTGACCCCGCCGTCTATAGCCTCGAACTTGTTGAGTACCGCGTCGGTGGACTTCGTGATCTTGTCTATCGAATCTTTTATCTTTTTGAGTACCGTGCTGATGGTCTTGGACTGTTCCCCGGAATTTTCCGCGAGTTTGCGGATTTCGTCGGCCACCACTGCAAAACCCTTGCCCACATCTCCGGCATGGGCGGCCTCAATCGCGGCGTTCATCGAAAGCAGGTTGGTCTGGCTGGCGATATTCTGCATCACGGCGTTGATCTCCAGAAGCCCCTCGGATTCCTTGGCGATTTCCTGAATGTCCGCCGCTACTTCCTGAAGACCGGTGCGGCCCACTCCAGAGGCATCCGCCAGTTCCTTCACGTTTTCGGCGTTTTTGACCATGGTCTTGGCGACGGACTGGATACTGGCAAGCATCTCCTCAATAGCGGAGGAGGACTGGGACACGTTGGCGCTTTGGTGTTCGATGTGGTCATTGAGTTTGTCGATATTAACCGTGATCTGCTCCATGGTGGTATTGGTCTCGATAACACTGGCGGACTGATTGATAACCCTGCCTTTGATGCTCTGGATGGTAGCGGTGATCTCGTTGATGGCTGCCGCAGTTTCGGTCATATTGGAAGCCAGCTCAGTACCGATGTTGAATAATGCAGCGGACTGGTTCTTGATGGTTATGACAAGATCCTTGATCTTCTCCAGGGTCTGGTTAAAGTACTTGGCCAGGTCCCCAATCTCATCGTTGCTTGATACCGTGATGGTCTTGGTGAGGTCTCCCTCGCCTTCGGCAATATCTTTGAGGGTCAAGGACATATCCACGATAGGTTTGGTAATACGGCTGACGACGATGAAGGTAATCACCGCTGCAATAATGATGGAGATCACCACGACGATAATGGCGAACAGGACCATGGCGTTAACATCCTTCAGGATGGCCGATTCGGCGGTACCTACCATCACCAGCCAGGGAGTATTGGTGAGTCCCCCTCCTATTAAAGGAACCAGAGCCATCCGCAAATTCGTTTTGAGCCCCGGCGAATAGGAAATTATGTTTACGTGCTGTCCCAACTGGAGCGCGGAAAGCACTTGGGGAAGCAATTTGCCATAAAGACCTGTCTCTGCCTCAGCAACATTCTTTCCGATCCGCTTCGGGTCGAAGTGTCCTATTATGAAACCGATATGGGTATAGATGGCAAGCGCATCGATATCGGCGTGTTGGTCTATGATATTCTGAACTACGGTCTGGGTTGGGGCGGCGTTTGCCGTTACCCCCACAATGCCGACCAGGTTTTTCTGGTCGTTGAAGATAGGCACCCTGAAACGGAAGGAATAACCGGCCTGGCCATTAATAGTCCGAACCTCCGGAGTCCCTATCAACTCCTGGGCTATCATATTTGCACTTTCTTCCTGATATTTGTCATAAGAGCGGAGTTCTACCTTTCCAGATTCCCGCGTATACTGGGGAATGAATTGCCCAGTTAGGCTGCTCCCCGGTTGTCCGGCAAATTCGGCGTCCATATCATCAAGGACATTTGGTTTCCATATCGCGTAAATAGCAATAAAGTGGGGATTTGCCTCCAGAAAAGCCTCCATATTTTGCAGGAAGCGGGTCCGCCGGTTCTCCCGGACATGATGCTCATAAGTCGACATCATGGTAGTTAAACTGCGGGCAGTCTGCAAATAGACCTCGTAACGCCGCTGGAGATCCATGGCTATACTTTCGGCGAGCCGCTCTTGGCTGGTCGCCACCGTTTTTAACTGCATAGTGGTTGCCTGCACGATAAGAATAGCTGATACCGTCACAACTACCACGATCAATAAGACCGTGACGATAATACTTAACCTGATTTTCAACTTCATAGATAATTCCCTTTTAAAAGTGAAAATTTAATTAAAAAATCTCTTCTATGATTATGGGCTATCTTCCTTACTTCCACGTTAAACCTCGCTATCTCCCTACTACCTCTTTGGTTTAAACAGAGAAAGTTATATACAGAAAGCATCTGGTCTAAATCGAAAAGTTTCGATAACAGGGGGATATAAAAACTTTGCGATGCTTTCAAAACGCACTCCTTTTGAGAAACTTATAACAGTATAATAGATTGAATAAAATTTGTCAAGATAATATTTTCAATTTCCTCAATTCGGCATATATATTTCTATAACTTATAAAATACATAAATGTATATAAAAAAAATCTGATTTTTTGTAGATTTTAAAGACAACTTTTTTGTAAAAATACTGAGAAATACCCTAAAAAGGAGTGAAACTATGTTCGGGGATAGTTGTTTTTTAATTTTCCGAATTGAATCTAGATAAACCCTATCGGATTTGTAATATACTGCATACTCGCATGAACGTACCGCTCCCAAACAGGTGCTTCATACCGGTTGTCAGAAATCTTCTTCCCAAGGATACTTTTTATTTGCAAGAATCCGAAATCTATAGTACAATCAATCTTACTATCGTTAAGGAAAAGGAAAAAAATGAAACTGAGAATCATTGCTTGTGTGTCGGTATTGATAGGAGTATCAATAGGTTTAAGCGGCTGCTCCAAGAAGGAGCAGATCAGGATGGCTACCGGGGGAAATACCGGAACCTACTATGCCTTTGGATCTGCAGTGGGGCAGATATTGACCAATAAGACGAATGTCCCCATCATCGTCCAGTCTACCGGGGCGTCCAAGGCAAATATCCAGCTTGTGGGCGGGGGAGACGTGGAGCTTGCCATCGTGCAGAACGATGTCATGGATTATGCCTACCGGGGGGTGGACCTGTTCAGCGGTGAACAGGTTACCAGCTTCTCTTCCATGGCGGCCCTGTACGCAGAGGTGTGTCAGGTTGTGGCTAATCCCGCTGCGGGGATCACCTCTATCGCGGACCTGAAGGGGAAGAACGTTTCCGTGGGGGACGCGGGGAGCGGGGTGGAATTCAATGCCCGGCAGATCCTGGAAGCCTATGGGATCACCTATAACGACATCGGCAAGCAGAACCTCAGCTTCGGGGCTTCCGCAGATGCCCTGCGGGATAACAAGATCGACGCCTTCTTCTGCGTCGCCGGAGCGCCGACCACCGCGGTGGTGGACCTGGCCATTGGGAAGGAGATCGTGGTTCTGGAGATTGATGATGAACACGCGGCCCAGATTATCCAGAAGTATCCCTTCTATACCCAGTTCCCTATCCCCGCGGGAAGCTACCGGGGGGTCACTCAGGCGGTGAACACCCTGGCGGTCAAGGCCACCTTTATCGTGAGCACCAAGGTCTCGGAAGATACGGTGTACCGGCTCACGAAGGCGCTCATGGAAAACAAGGCTGAGATTGCGTCGGCCCATGCCAAGGGCGCAGAACTTTCCCCTGAATATGCGGTGGGGGGTATTTCTGTGCCCTTCCATCCGGGAGCGGCAAAATACTGGCGGGAAATCGGCGCTATAAAGTAAATTCCTAAGTTTATGATGTTACCAGCCCTTCTTGCGGTTTCGGGGGCGGTTCTATGGAGCCGTACCCCAAAGATACAGATTAGGAGATACGTATGTCGAACACGACTGATGATACGCCAGTTGAGGCGTTAAGCGCCCAGGAAACCGAGGAGCTGATTGCCCAATTTGACCGGGAATCGAATGTACGGCGGTTTTCGGGAATCCCTGATTACCTCGTGAAGGGATTGCTCCTGCTTTTTACCGCCTATGTGTTTTGGGTGACCATCATTGCCTCCCTCCCGGAACAGGTCCGCCGGAGCGCCTTTTTGGGGATACTCATCTTCATCGGGTATGTGGTGTATCCCCTCAAGCGGAGCATGACGAAACGGGAAAACCATGTGGCCTGGTATGATTTCGTGTTGGGGATCATAGGGAGCGCTTGTTTTTTCTATTATGCCCTGAATTTCCAGGTCATCGTAAACCGGGCAACCAATATCCTTCCCCAGGATATCATCATAGGGGTGGTGGGGATACTCATCCTGGTTGAGCTGTGCCGCCGGGTGGTGGGGATTCCCATATTGGTGGTGGGAACCATTTTCGTAACCTACGCCTTTTCCGCCGGGTTCTCCCTCAAGCGGATAGTGCATCAGCTCTTCTATACCACCGACGGCATCATCGGAACCCCCATTGGGGTATGCTCCACCTTCATCGTGCTCTTCATATTCCTGGCTGCCTTTCTGGAGAAGTCGGGGATCGCCTCCTTCTTCATAGACCTGGCCAATTCGGTGGCGGGCTTTGCCTCCGGGGGGCCGGCGAAGGTGGCGGTCATTTCCAGCGCCCTGATGGGCATGTATTCCGGGAGTTCCGTGGCTAATACCGTGGGATCCGGGAGCGTTACCATCCCGGTGATGAAGAAGACCGGATACAAGCCGGAATTCGCCGCCGCGGTAGAAGCCGCCGCTTCCACCGGCGGGCAGATCATGCCGCCCATCATGGGGGCCGCGGCTTTCCTGATGTCGGAGCTGACCAGCATCCCCTACGCGGTGATCGCGGTGGCCGCCATATTGCCGGCGGTCCTCTATTTTACCGGCATCTTCCTGATGATCCACTTTGAGGCAAAGCGTCTGGGCCTCAAGGGGCTGCCCAAGGAATCGATCCCCCATTTTGGGAAGCTCCTCCTCGCCAAGGGCTACCTCTTCCTGCCCGTGCTGGTCCTGGTGGGCTTCATGAGTTTTGGGTTTACCCCGGCATACTCCGCCTGTTATGCCATTCTCACGGTGCTCATCGTGAGTCTCTTCCGTAAGGAAACCCGGTTTACCCCGGTTACCTTTATTGACGCCCTGACCGCCGGGGCCCGGAATACCATCGGCGTGGCCATGGCCTGCGCCCTCGCAGGGGTGGTGGTGGGGATAGTATCCCTCACCGGCCTGGGGCAGATCCTCATCTCCCTGCTCCTGGGGGTGGCGAGCAACAGCCTCTTGCTGGCCCTGATCTTCACGATGATTGCCTGCCTCATCCTGGGCATGGGGGTTCCCACCACCGCGAACTACGTGATCATGGCGACCATCACCGCCCCCATCGTGATCCGCATGGGGATTCCCGTGCTGGCGGCCCACATGTTCGTGTTCTATTTCGGGATAGTGGCGGACATTACCCCGCCGGTGGCCCTGGCGGCCTACGCAGGCTCGGCTATTGCCAAGTCAAACCCCATCAAGACCGGGGTGATCGCTACCCGGCTTGCCATCACCGCCTTCATCATCCCCTACATCTTCGTCTTTAATCCGGCCATGCTCTTCATCGACACCACTCCCCTTGAGGTGGTTCAGATCGTGGTGAGTTCCTGTATCGGGATGTTCGGTCTTGCCGCGGGCTTTGCGGGGTATATGTTCAGGAAGATACCGGTCATCCAACGACTCATAGCTATTGGGGGCGGGCTTTGCCTCATTTATCCGGGCTTGCTCACGGATATTATTGGGTTCAGCCTCATTGCCCTGGTGTTTATTCTGCAAGTGATTGCGAAGAAAAGGGCCGTGCAAGGGGGTTAGCCTTGCAGGTAGCTGGGTCAAGGGGCAAGAATGGAGCGCTCATTCAACGATGCGGTACTCCTTATTGGTCAGGGTAAACATCGGCACGGCTCCCTTGGTGAGGCGGATACATTTATCGGTAAACACAAAGATGGCCTCCGCCTTATCGAGGTCTGCAAGAAGGGCTGCGCCTTTTTCATACCCCAAGGTAAACACCGTGGTTGACAGGGCGTCGGCATCCATAGAAGATGCCGCCACAATGGTAACCGAGAGGATGCTGTTATCCACGGGATAACCGTTTTTTGTGGACAGGATGTGGTGGTATCGGACGCCATTAATGTCCGCGTACCGTTCATACACCCCAGAGGTTACGATACTTTTATGCTGAACCGTGAGAACCCCGATGTAGGTTCCCCGTTCATCCAAGGGGTTCTGTACGCCGATACGCCAGGGTACCGTATCCCCCTCCTTGGCTCCGAAGGCAAAGATATTCCCCCCCAGGTCGATGATGGCCCCATCTATCCGGGCCTCTTTCAGTATCCGGGCGGCTTCGTCGGCAGCATACCCCTTGGCAATAGCCCCCAGGTCCAGGACCATGCCGGGATGCTTGAGCAGCACCGTTCCGGCTGCCCGGTCAATAAACACATTCCGCCAATTAATGTGGGACAGGGCCTCCCTGATAGCCGCTTCCGAGGGAAGCTCTGGGGTTTCTGAGCCTATGTCCCAGAGTTTTACCAAAGGCCCCACAGTGGGATCAAAGGCCCCGTCACTCAATTCAGCATACTGCACGGCTGTTTCTAATACTTCAAGAACCTCTTCGTGGACTTTGACCGGCTCACGTCCGGCGTTTTGGTTGATCAGGTCCACATCGCTTCCCGTTAAAGTGGCGCTCATGAGTGCCTCAATCGCTTGCAGGCGGGAGAATATTGCGCTGTAGAGCGCAGTGGAACCCTGCGTATAGAGATTCACGGTGCATACGGTCCCCAGCATAAATGTACTCTGCGATGGGGGGCCTTTGGTGCATCCGGCCAGGAAAAAAAACACCAGTACAAGCAGTAGCGTAAAAAACCGTGATAATACCTTATACATAGAACATCCTATTGCTCCCCTTCAAGATGCGTGCCGATTCTTGCTTTCAGCAACTGTATCCGGGTTTTCAGGGCAAAACAGAGCGTGCTCCGCCGTTCATCATCAATGTAGCTGCTGTCCTTGAGGATTTCCCCATACTCCTCGTCAATACCCTGCAGGGCATTGAAATCCAGCCAGTCAAAGGATGCCAGGCCTATCTGGTCGTTGTGCTCTGAACGAAAGGGCTTGCTGGGTATCTTAAACGCCGGCCTAATCTGTGCGGTAAACTGATCGTGCCACATAGAAGTACCGCAATCGAAAATGGGCGATGGTCCAAGCCAGGTGAGCGTTTCGGCGTTCCGCACCATTCCGAAGTTGTTAAAATGCCGGTCCGTGTTGGCAATGAGGTAATCCAGCACCAGCATGTGGTCTATATGTTCCCGCATACCGGGGATACCCAGGGTGTCACAACAGGCAAGAAAATGCTGGTACGTGGAAACATGATTCGGCTTCTTATAGGTTTCGAAGACATGCCAGGCGCTGACAAGCTCGGTCTCCGTGGTGATGAAGTCCTCACAGACGCTGAGGGGCTGTTCCCCGTTCCAGGTGAGAGTATAGGGCGTATGGGGAATCTTCAAGCGGGATAGCATGGCGGTGGCAATGACCTCGTTAAAGGGTTCCTGATATGCGGGGAGACTGCCCCCTTTGAGGAGCATCCGTTTCCCCTCTGCGATGACCCACTGCTTCTTGAGCCACCCATCAGAGGTATTGTCCGGGGACATTAAGTTAAGTTCCTCAGCTCCTCCAGTCCTGCCGAAAAGGGCGTTCCCCACATCTTCAGAAAACTCGTTCTCAAAAAAGTTGACATCCTTCCATTGGAGGGTACCATCTGCAGGGCATACCCAATAGTGATCGGAAAGACTGAGGCCGAAACATTTGAGCAGCAAGACCCTGGTGGAATGAACCCCCATGAGTGCCAGGGCCTCCCGCAGCCCGGAACGGCTGGCGGGGATGGTTCTTTCTAGCCACCATTCATTGAGGAACTGAGAATTTTTCAGCGGTCTGTTATCCCGCAACACCCCCACGGGCAGGTGTTCAGGCCGGTACAGTTCCCACACGTTGGAAATGACGTTGGTCACCTGGTCAATCTCAATAGCCGCGACTGGGATAGTTTTGTGCATTAAGGTATAACGCATGGGTACATGATACCACATTACACGATGGGGATCATCCCCAAGCTCACCATTCAAGCCGCCATGAGCAGGTATAGGTCCAGGTTTCAGGTAAGGCAGGGGCTGCTATCTTGAGGCTCCAGCGGCCCCGTTTTCCCCGCAGGGAGGCATAAAACGACGTGTCCCATACCGCATCTTTGTTCTTCTTGGTGGTATACCCGAGGGATACCTTGAACTGAAGGATACTCACCTTATATGATAATTCCCCGGAAACATGTACGGAACTCAGCTCCCAGGGATCCTCTGGAATGGGGAACGGTGAAGGCCGTTCTCCGGTGGCGGAGATTCCGGTTAAGGTGCCTGAAAAAGTCGAATACAGGGACCACCAATTAAGGCCGATGCTCCCCTCAAAGCTGTCCTGGATCGCGGCCAGGTCAGAGGCGTTCCGGGCCAGGGTCATGGAGAGCCGCGAGAGTTTCACCGGGAAATTCCCGGCGCCTGCAGGGAAACGGTAAGAGATGAGGCTGGAACTCCGTTCAAAGGGATCACCCAGGCCGCTTGAACGGAGGCTGGTACGAAACCGGAACAGGCTGCTCCGTTTTCCCCGTCTTTCGATAGCCGCCGCTGTACGGAAGCCTGACCCAATGGCAGAGCCGTCTCTCCCCACATAGCGGCTTCCTGCTCCATCGGCAGCCAGGGACAAGCGCCAGGGTTTATTCCCAATACGGAGACCGAGGTTTCCGTAAAGGTCCCGGCCATAGGCAAAAGTATCGGAATAGGCCCAGTCCGAGGCAACGCATATAAAGGGACTGGTAAAGACCAGGCCCAGGGCATAGATATGAAAATCCCGTTGGGGTAAGGGAGGGGATGTGGAAAACCAGGTTGTAACCTGCCGGGCAGGGAGTTCTTTCCCTGTATAGAAGCCTTCCAGCCGCAGATTGGTTTTTTTGTTGAATTGAGCTTCCAGGCCGCCCCCAAAGGCGGGGTTGAGGGTACTATCCAGCAGTACCGAAGCAAAGCCCTTAAAAATACCCATCTGGGGGCTTCCCAGGTAGAGATAGGTTTCCGGTTCTTTGGTTGAAGAAGGCTCGGTTTTCAGGTCGCTTACAGAAGGCTGGTGGTATTCCACGAAAGGAACCGCCCTGATCCAGGGGCTGCGGATCCGGGCCGGTAAGCCCCATTCATCCAGAATACCGTAGAGCAGCCGGGAACCGGTTGTTTCATGGTAGATCCCCCCTGAAACGGCGGTATTGCCCTTATCAAGGTCTTCCCAGGGGGGAGTCGGACGTTTATCAATAAGCTGCGCCCGGAAGGAGAACCACGGCACCTGGAACCGGATATCCCCTCGGTTGATAAAATTTCCCTGGTCTTCCCAGGAACCGGACCAGAGAAAATGCCACGAGAACCCCGGGTTTTTAGCAGGAGCCGGCGTATCAGCAGGCAGGGTCGCGGTAAGCAACAGGAAACAGGCGAAAAAGATTCCCATATCTTTTATACGGGAAGGGTTATGGATTATGCTTTACCTTTGGAGGCAAAAAATATGGATAATCCGGTTATTCTTATACACGGTTTTGAACACGAAACACTCATAGCTATCGTCCGGGCCGTAAAGAAGGCGGCAGCAGATGCGGGAGTCGATCCTGCATCTATTGCGTTTGCGTCCTCCACAGCCGCGAACATCGAATGGAAGGTGAAGGACCTTATTCGGGAGGTTCAACAGGAGCACCGCGCTATTCAGTAGAATCCACCGGGAACCGGCTATTCCCAGGGGAACGCTGCCCCACCAGCGACCCAGTCCACGTACTGTACCGCTGTCCGGGGGGAGCGTCCATTAAACCAGCGCTCCCAGCGGAGGGCGTTTTCCCGGAAGCTTGTTCGTTCTTCTGGAGTGGGGCTTTTCAGCGTACCCCGCTTGAACGCGATATATTCGGCAATACAGAGGAATTCTTCCTGGCCCGGAGCGGCGAACACTACCGTAAGGCCGAAACGATCCGCCAGGGAGAACTGTTCCTGCATAGTGTCAAAGGCCCGGACATCCCCGGTTGCAGCCATAGCCGAACTGGGCCGATCCGCAAGACGCTCCTTTACCAGGTGGCGGCGGTTGCTCGTGGCGTAAAGCACCACATTGGCCGGCCGGGCCGCAATGCCCCCTTCAAGGAGGGCCTTGAGGGTGGTGAAGGAATCGTCGGTGGTTTCAAAAGAGAGGTCATCGATAAAGATGATAAACCGCAGCCCCCGGGGGGCCAGAGTTTCCAGAATTCCGGGAAGCTGGAACAGGTCATGTTTCGGCACTTCCAGGAGCCGCAGCCCTTGATGGGCATATTCATTACTCACCGCCTTAACCGTTGCGGATTTACCCGTACCCCGATCTCCGTAGAGGAGGATGTTATTGGCAGGTTTCCCTTCCAGGAAGCAGCGGGTATTCGCGGTTACCACTGAACGCTGCGCTTCATAGCCTGCAAGGTCAGAAAGCCGCACCGGATCAGGGTTCTGTACCGGCTTCAGGGGGGACGGACGTGCAGAGGAAACCCAGCGGAATGACCGGTGCAGCCCCAATATGCCCGCGCCGCTCCTATGGATGGATGCACTCAGAGCAGAGAGCGCCGCACCCCAATCAGAGGCTTCAGGAAAAAGCTCAAGAAGCCTTTTCCCCAGGTCCGATGACTTCCCCTCGGCAGCCCACAGCGCACGGGCCTCCTCCTCAATATTGCCAGCCAGGGTCTCAAGGCCGTCCTTTCTTAATCGTGCCCCCAGGCAGAGTCCAAGGCCGGGGACATCAAAGGCCGCAATCCGGCCAAGCCGGGAAAGGTCGGTTTTGGCCAAAGCAGCCAGGACCGGCGGCAGGGCTTCTCTGTTTTCCACCCCGTGGGTAAAGGGGTTATCATCGGTGATGGTTAAAAACGCCAGGCTTAGATAAAAGGAGTGATTATACCGGATAAAGGTATCCATAAAAGCAGCCCAGCTTTGAACCTGACCCAGCACCGCGTCTTCCCGGTACAGGGCTTCCAGTAAAGCCCGAAAAGCGGCAAGCAGTGGATGATCCTTGAGACGGGAAAAAACAGTAAGTCCTGCGATATCCGCCAGGGCCATGAGGGTATTGGTTATTTCCATGCCTATGGGACTATAGTGAGGGGCTTGCATCTTGTCAAGGGGAGCGGTATGCTTAGGAAATCTGCGGTCTTGAAGGTCGAAGATATACTATTCGTAGGCGCTTTTGTTTGCTGGCCCACGAGAAAGGTTGGAGGCACATTATGGAAATTGTTAAGACACAAACGGGTGATACCGTAACCCTCGCGGTTAGCGGCAAGTTAAGCGCCGCCACGGCTGGAGAATTGGAGGTTGCGGTAACAGACTCTATCGCCGCATCTAACAAGCTGGTAATGGATCTTAAGGAAGTAAGCTATCTGGCATCTGCCGGGCTGCGGGTACTTATTTCCACCCAGAAGAAGCTCAGTGCCAGGCACGGCTCTTTTACGCTGCGTAATGTTTGTGAAAGCGTCCGTGAAGTTTTTGAAATCACCGGTTTAGATGATGTCTTTGATATTCAATAGCGTGGACCACTCAGGATCCCTGGGGAGCGGCAAAATTTTTTCTAATCGTGAGCATATTTTTACCTTCCCGATATTCGTACTGAATTATGTCCACCATTTTTTTAACAAGATAGATGCCTAAGCCGCCAATAGCACGGGCTTCTGCCGGGAGGGTAATATCCGGATCGGTTTTTTCCAGGGGATTATAGGGCACGCCCCCATCAATAAACTGCAGGGTAATTCCCAGGGGCTCTCCGTCAACTTCACCGGTGATGGTGGCGACCGCTTTGGCGCCTGCCTGGGTGGGCGGGTAGGCATAATTGGCAATATTGACAAAGATCTCCTCCACGATAATGCTTATCTGTATCATGGTTTCAATCGGACAGTCCGCTTCTTCAAGATAAGCTTCCGTAAAGTTTAATACCGTATCAAGATTTGTAACAACAGCATCTACCGTGATCGATTGCATTGGTGCCCTCTATGTTGGAATTATGTACTACCGACCATTTGAAAAACCTGCTGGACCGTCTCTGACATATTTTTTATCGTTAAGCTCCGATGTTGTTGAGCCATCGTTTTTTGCGTATTGAGGATGTAACGAACCTCGTTATCGGATAGAGCGGTTAGCAGCTCACAATCCAATATCACCGTTTCCTTGTTGTCGAGACCCTGGAGTGCTTGTTCTAAAAGCGACAAAGTACGGCCGTCAAGCTTCCCCGCAAGGGAGAACTCGATACTGGTCTCCGTTTCTGCTTTTCGCAGGATGACCAATTTCTCTTCCAGCACCAGGATATTAAGAAAACCACTCATTGCAAACACATCCCGAACTGCCTTGGATACATTTTGTATCTTCAAGGTTCCTTTTCTCGCGTTCATCTTTTTGAGGGTCTGCAAGAGGATCCGAAGCCCAGCGCTGGATATATAGGTCAGTTCTGAAAAGTCCAGGATGAGATGCATCACATGGTCTCCTAAGAGCTGTAACTCCCGTTCCAACAAGGAGACGGTGATGCTGTCAAGTTTCCCGCCAATGAGTAACACCGCAGTGCTCCCTAAATCCTTTTTTTCTACTTTCATAGTACCATCATGTTCCTTTTTGATTCTTTTGAATACAACTTTTATATAATCGTTGATAGCGTTTTTTTTTGCAAGCCCCCCCCCTGTTCAGGTTTTTTGGTTTAGGACTTGAGGGGAAACTATGGCAAGCCGTTCTCTCACTCTCTGGGATTAAAATTTTTCAGATATAAAAAACCGTATTTTTGTAATTTTATGATTCTTTCATAGCATGAAAATTTTTATGCTGATTTTTTTATATACTGCGTATCAAGTTGGAACAGGATGAACCAATTCTTTGTAAGTTAAGGTGGTCGCAGACATACAAGCGTTTAACAGCCGGTCAAAAAGTTTTCCGCCAAAAGTCCGGCGATTCAGGCGAAAACAAAATTCACTTAAGTATCCCTGTAAATGTTTGGCTCCAAGTC
>JAITNU010000080.1 GCA_031290325.1 Treponema sp. | reverse complement strand
GCACCAAAAAGTTCCATCAGGAGCCCGCCAGGTCTTGGTAATTCTGGAACCATTAAGCTGAGAGCTGGTTACGATACGGGTGATTGATTCCTGAAGTGTGGTATTTATGATATGCCCTGTAGTTCCCGCGTCGCGGTTGTAGTCCGTAATCGCCGCCTGAATACAACTGTTAAGCTGATATGAAATGCTCTGCCGTGCGCGACTTTGTGCCATGATCTGTGAAAAGCTGTCACTCGACTGTTTCGCAATACCAATACCCCACAACACCCCATCAGGCGCCATCTCAGAAAGCCACGGTGGGATAATCTGTGCCATTATGACGCCGCATAGTTCGAGTATCCCAACAATCATTACCAGTATCTTTTTCATCCTCATTCTCCTTTATTGCTATCAAGCTATTAATAGTAATATATAGCACAGCTCGGTGTCTACCAAAAATAGTGAGGAGTTTTGTTGTTTGCAAGCTTTTTCGTACTCCCTCAAGTACCGCAAGCTGAAAGAGCTACAACTCCTGACTCCTCACTATTACCTACTCATTTCTCACTTTTCTGAAGCCAGCTCATCATGGAACGCAGCTCCTTGCCCACCTTCTCAATGGGGTGCTGGGCTTCAATGGCCCGCATACGGTTGAAGTTGGGACGGTTCACCTGGTTTTCCAGGATCCATTCACGGGCAAACGTGCCGTTCTGTATCTCCTTCAGAATCTGACGCATGGCGTTCTTGGTGTCCTCGGTGATGACCTTGGGACCGGATACATAGTCCCCGTATTCGGCGGTGTCGGAAATGGAAAAGCGCATGAAGGAGAGACCACCCCGGTTCACCAGGTCGATGATGAGCTTCATCTCGTGCATCACCTCGAAGTAGGCGCTCTCAGGCTGATAGCCGGCCTCGGTGAGGACCTCATAGCCTGCCTTCATCAGGGCTGAAACACCGCCGCAGAGCACTGCCTGTTCCCCAAAGAGATCGGTTTCGGTTTCTTCCTTAAAAGTGGTTTCCAGGACCCCTGCCCGTGCGCCGCCAATGGCTGCGGCGTATGCAAGACCGAGCCGCTTGGCGTCCCCGGTGGCGTCCTGATGGATCGCGATGAGGCAGGGTACTCCGGCGCCGGCCTGGTACTGTTCCCGCACGGTGTGGCCCGGACCCTTGGGGGCGATCATCACCACGTTGATATCCGGCGGGGGAATGATCTGGCCGAAGTGGATGTTGAATCCGTGGGCAAAAGCCAGGGTCTTGCCGGGTTTGAGAGCGGGCTTGATGGACTCCTGATAGAGCTTGGCCTGCTTCTCATCGTTGATGAGGATCATGATGAAGTCCGCAGCCGCAGCCGCGTCAGCAGCGGTTTTCACCGTAAGACCTGCATCCTCAGCCCGTTTCCAGGACTTGGAGCCTTCGTAGAGTCCGACGATCACCTTGAGCCCCGATTCCTTGGCGTTGAGGGCATGGGCATGACCCTGAGAACCGTACCCGATGACGGCAATGGTTTTGCCCTTGAGCGCCCCGAGGTCACAATCTTTTTCATAAAACATGATAGCCATAAATGCCTCCTTGGCATGGTCCTCAGAGCGGGCTGCCGCTCTGAGGGCTGGGTGAGAATCCGGTAATTGACTTACGGCGTTTTCCTGAAAAGGAAAGGCCGCGCAATTGCCGGTTAGGTGCTACTGCTGAGTACGAGGGAACCCCGCTCCAGGGCCACAAGGCCGGTGCGGGCAAGTTCCAAAACGCCATAGGGGCGCAGGAGCAGGAGGAGGCCATTCAGCTTTTCAATATCACCGGTAGCCTCAATAGTAATGGTAGAAGGGGATACATCAATAACACGGGAACGAAAAATACCGGCAATCGCGAGAACCGCAGGCCGGGTCTTTTCATCTGCCGCGATTTTTACCAACATGATTTCCCGGCGTATACAGGAGGAGGAATCCAACTCCCGCACCGCAATGACATCAACGAGCTTACCCAGTTGTTTTATGATCTGTTCAAGCACCGCATCGTCTCCCGTTACCGCGATAGTCATCCGGGAGATGGACGTATCCTCAGTCTCCCCAACCGTTAAACTATCAATGTTAAAACCACGGCGGCTGAAGAGTCCGGAAACTCGGCTGAGGGTCCCCGCCCGGTTTTCCACCAGGGCCGACACCACATGCTGCTTCACACGCACCTCCATTCATCATTAGAATAGATACACTATACCATATTCTCATAAGGAAGACAAGACCCACCCTCTTTATTGCAGCGGTGAGAAATACCCGATACCATCCCGGCCTGAACGATCCATCAGATAAACCTCCGCTTCAATCGGGAGGTATGTCCTGCCGAAATCCGTCGGCAATATGGACCGGTAACTTAACAGGTAGGACCCGCTGGGACTGGAAGCGATACTCCGTATGACCGGCCCTATGCCTTCAGACCGGTAGAGGGAAACAACCTGGCCCCCGGTTTGATCACAGAGATACTGAATTCCCTGGTCCGCCTGATTACCCCCCAGGATAACCGCATGGAAGATGATACCGTTATTCGCAAGATAAGCCGCCATTTCCGAAAGACCGTATTGTTCAAAGGCGAGGTCTCCCAGGTTTCCGGCCCCCACAAACACCACGGCCCGTTTCTTTTCACCAGGGAGCAGGTCCGTGGCAGCAAGACGCAGTCCCAGATCAAAACGCCACCGGGAGGTATAGGAAGCAGCATCCCCACGGGCCGCAATAGCCCAATTACCGGTCTCAATCCGTTCCTTAATGGGCTGTCCACCAGCGGACACCAGGGAAACCACCTTGCCTGAAGCACTTTCGGCAAGGGCCGCGTTGATATCCCGGACCGCCGCGGCTAAATCATCCCCCAGGCCACGGGTCTGGTTGGACCGTTCCATGAGGATGGCTATATCCGCACTGCCAACTCGGTATCCTGCGCCGAGAAAACTCTGCTCCGACACGGTCCGGCCATCCTCAGTGAGGATGAAATTCTGGCCATCCAGACCGACGATGGGCCGGCGAAGCCGGTCCTGCACCGAAACCTCCACCATAACCAGGGGGAAATTATCTGCAATGACCCGGTCTATCTGCACAAAAAGTCCTGCGGCCATATCGGTAAACCGCGTCATCACCGCAACCTCGTCTCCCTGGAAATTGGCAGCCACAAGATTGCCGTTCCGGTCCATGTCAACCCCTACAATGCGGACCCCTCCATTCCCCGCGACCCCCAATTCCCGGATGAACGCCGAATCAGGATCAATTATGAGGATACGATTGGTATCTGCCACGAGGAGCTGTCCATTGGGAAGAAACCGGAGGCTTTCAGGGCCGGTGAGTCCTTCCTGGACGAAGATACCGAGGTACGTCCCGTTCCGATCAAATATATAGATCTGTTTTGCCGTGTTGTCGGCGACATACACCCGGCCGTTCCGGGTCGCGATACCAGTGGGGGAAAGAAGCCCTGGAAACCCCGGGCCTTTGGTCCCGAAGGAGAGGATAAAGACCCCGTCAGGATCAAATTTGGATATCCGCTGGATGCCGTAGTCCACCACATAGAGATACCCCTCATCATCAATGGCGAGATTCTGAGGGCCAACAAACATACCCGGTTCCCGTCCTTTGGAACCGATATAAGACTGCCATTCCCCCTCATGGTTAAGGACGCTTACCCGTCCTCCCCGGGATTCCGACACGTACAGCCTGCGGTCCTTTCCCCGGACCAGGTCATAGGGCCGGTCAAAGCCGTTGATCGGTCCCCGCTGACGCTGTCTCACGACGCCATTGACATCGATCCGAACCAGCTCGTTGCTCCCGTAGGCAACTATCCATGAGGAGCCGTCTTCCAGGGGCAATACGGCCGTAGGCTGCCTGAAAAGGGTTATATTGTTATAATGACCAGGATACCGGCCTGCTGCTACATAGCGGACCCCATCCTCGGCCACCGGTAAGAGACTGCGCCGGTTCCGCACGGTTTCAATGTGACTGTTGATGAGCAGGGCCTCATCTGATACGGGCTTATATTCGGAAACGGCAGACTGCCATTGCCGGAGGGCCGTCTCCTCAAGACCGGAACGGTAATAGGCCCGGCCAAGCCAATCCAGGATGAGGGGTTCGCCGGGGCGGAATGAAAGGGCGCGTTCAAAGGAGAGGATAGCCTCGTTAAAGGCAAACCGATTATAGGCCTGGACCCCCACTCGAAATTCATCCCGGGCATAGAGGGCATTCAGATCCGTACCGCTGTACGTTCCTGCAGAACCAGGTGCCCCGATGCCTTGCTGGGCTTCGAGCAACAAAAAGGGAGTAACCAGTAAACCAAGCAAGGCTATCAAAGATCCCCTCATCACGCATCCTTGGCCACAATCTTCAGGTGTTTCTGTATTTCCTGCTGTTGGGGCGCCAGATTCAAAGCCCGGCGCAGCCAGGTCTTGGCTTCCAGGGTATCGCCATGTTTAAAATAAGCCCATCCCAGGGAATCAAGATAGGCCGCGTTCTGGGGTTTACGATCCGCCGCTATCTTACAGAACTGTAGTCCCCGCTCCACATCCAGGTCCGTATCCACCAGGATATACCCAAGCCCGTTTATGGCAGTGACGTTATTTTTATCCAGATTCAGGGCCTTCTCGTACAGGTGCACCGCCTTTTCATACTGCCGCTGGGAATGGGCCGAATATGCCAGGACGAGGTACAACTGTACCGATTCAAAGCCATTCTCCACCAGACGGCCCAGCTCAAATTCCGCCATGTTGCCCCGGCTGGTAAGGGCGTAAATATAGGCCAGGGCCATGCGGCACTGATATATCTGGAGGGGATTCTGGGCCGCATTGACCACCTGTTCCAGATAGAGCAGGGCATCCTCAAAATGCCCCAGTTTGGTATAGCACAACCCCAGATAATAGGCACGCTCAGTCGTTTCCACCCTATCCACCGTATTATCCATCTGCAGGAATTCCTGCAATGCCATATCCCAACGCTTCAATTGAAAAAGACGTATTCCTTCCCGAAGAGTTCGCGTCATTATCCTACCTCCTAACCACAGGGTAAACAAATACCGGACTTATGGACACCAAATTCCGGGAAACCTGAATCGGACTCCAGTTTCACGGTGATATCCCCCGGTTTAACAAAACAGTAGGTCGTACCATCAGGGGCATCAAAGACCGATACGCCGTCATGGTACAACCGGATGGCCGGAATCGGTTCCGATATTAACCCTCCCGCTACCACCAGATCCGGCTTCACTGGAAGCACCCCCCGGAGTGCCATCATGACACAATCCGCAGGAGTTCCCGAACAGGCATATTCCGAACGCCGCGTTAACCGGACAGGCCCCGGTAAAAAAGATATACTATGGGAAACCCCGGAGCGATTGGCCTCCGGGGGACATAATCCTGCCGGGTCCGTAAACAGCCGGCAAACCGGAGCAATCCTTCACCATCTATCCCATCATCATTAGTCACCAGTACATTCATGAGGCCCTCATTCTAATATCGGTTATTTGTATATCGTGTATTTAGATCATTTACATTATATAAATTTGATATCCTCTCAAGCGGGGGGTACCACCCGTGCACCCCCCGCAGGCCTGACCTCATAAATGTAAGGATGAAAACCGAATATCCGCTCATAATCCTCAAGGCGCCGCCGGTAGTCCTCAACAGCCGCTTCCTTGATAATGGTATAGGTACAGCCCCCAAAGCCCGGTCCGGTCATCCGGGAACCGAGGACCCCCTCAAATTCCTGGGCCCGTTTCACAAGCCAGTCAATCTCAGGGCAGGATACCTCATAGAGATCCCGCAGACTCTCGTGAGCATGGAAGATGATCTTGGAAAGGGCCTGAAAATCCGCCTTTTTCAGGGCTTCTTCGGCATCATACACCCGCTGCAGCTCCTGAACGATGTGCATACTGCGCCGCCGTAACTCCTCGGGAACATTACCCATGGATTCAACCAAATCGGCGGTGACGAAATCCCTGAAGCTATCCCCTGGTTTCTTGCGGGAGAGGAGTTCAAGCCCCTTTTTTATATCCTGCCGCCGGCGTTTAAGCTCACGTTCCACTCCCATCCGGGGTACCCGGGAATCCATGATGAGGATATGGTAGTCCGAAAGGCTGGATGCAACGGGCCTGACGTCCAGGGTCATTTCATCCACCACCAGAAAATGGTCTGCTGCCGCTGACAGGGCAATAAGATAATCAATGGCGTTCGTATTTTTACCAAAAAATACTTCTTCCGCGGCAATAAGCCGACCCACCAGGTCCTTATTGCCGAGATCCACCGCAAACAAGCCCCGGAGGGCCACCACCGCCGCCACTTCAATGGCCTGAGACGCGGCAAGCCCAATCTGCTGGGGTATATCCCCAGAGAGGGTAAAATTCAGCCCTTTGACCGGATAGCCCAGGTCCGCAAAGACTTGGATGGCCACCTTAATATAATTAGCCCACCGGTCTTCCCGCTTATATTTAAGATTAATCAGAGTAGTCCGTTTCCGTTCCCCTAAATCAGCAGCATAAAAACGAAGGGAATTATCCTTACGGACACTGACCGCCACGCGGATATACCGGTCAATTGCTGAAGAAAGAAATAATCCGGCCTTTGGCTCACCATGCTCACCCAGGTAATGAACCCTGCCGGGCGCTTCGGCAATGACAACAGGTTCGGATCGGTCGGCGTCTAACTCGTATTCCTTACGGTGGATGGGACCGATGTCCATCATGTATTACAACCCTCACAAAAAAAAACTGAAGAAAGTCAATAATCGAAAGTGCATCAATGCCTTTCTCTAGCCTTATAATATAGGAAAATACGCTCTTGTTCAACAAAAATCGCAAATTATCAAAAACTATCTTTCAAATTAAACCCTAGGATTATAGTATGGTTACAGGGTAAGGCCAGAACATTACCATTTTTCCAGAAAAACAAAAACTTGGCACGGTTCTTGCTATATCTTCTCAGGATACGACTATCAGGGATCCACCGTTCACATCAATAGTCCCTCGGTGTGGAATACACGATGAACCCCTGGAATCGCTCTGCTGCCAAAACCGGCCCCTTTTATCACAGTACCGAAAACCAGCTTAGGATCTTCTGGGCATCTCGTGGAAGCCCGTACTATTTATCGAGGGGAAGGGGCCAGAATGACCGGGGACCGGTATCAGATTTCGGGGTATTTTCATTAGGTATAGATTTGTGGTATAATGGGGCCTGTCAGGGAGAGACCTATAGTGAATTTTGAAATGGAACTGGAAAAGTTGCTGGCCCGGGAACAGGATCCTCTGCCCCAAGGAGAGCTGGTGGAGCTTATAGGGGCAGGACAGAGTCAGTTAGCGGCACTAAACAAAAAACAAACCGACCTTTCCCTGCAAGTCGAGGAAATCTACGATCTGGTAAAAGAGGCGGATACCCAGGTGCTGCAGGAAGCTCTGGAGGCTGAAAAAAGCCGGGTACATCAATTGGTGGAAGCGACCCTTGGGCTGTGTGATATGCTGGAAGATTTTTGCGCCTACGCGGAGCAAAGCGGCAGCGAAGCCCTGGAACATCAGGGGTGCCTCCTGTGGAAAAACTCAAGTGACCTGTTAGAGTCTTGCGGGATTACTCGTCTGGGAGCAGCAGGACAGCCCCTGGATCCGAAAATTCATAAGGTTCAGGCTGTCGCTGCCGCGTCCATTCCACGAGAGCATGTGGTACGGGTACTTCAAAGCGGTTATCGGTATCTGGGTACGGTTCTGCGTAAGGCTGTTGTTATCGTAAGTTCAGGAATGGAGGATACGGAAATTGAGTAGAATTGTCGGTATTGATCTGGGGACATCCACATCGGAAATAGCCTGTATTGATGAGGGTGCTCCGAAACTGATCCCTAATACCTTGGGAAAGCTGATTACACCCTCGGTGGTGCATATCGGTGAAGATGGTACGGTGTTGATAGGTGAAGACGCTGCTGAATACTTGTTCACCCGCCCGGATTGTACCTTTATGGAAGTCAAGCGGCTGACCGGAAGCGGCGAAGTCCTGCGGGCCCATCAGAAAGATTATTCCCCGGAAGAACTACAGGCCATGCTGCTGCGTTATCTCGTCGGCTGCGCGGAAACCGATTTAGGTGAGAAAATTGACCGGGCGGTTATCACCGTACCAGCCTATTTTACCGATGTGCAGCGCCGGGCCACCACAAAGGCCGGGGAGCTTGCAGGTTTGCAGGTGGAACGGATCATCAATGAACCCACTGCGGCAGCCCTGGATTACGGCCTTGCAAATCTTAAGGAATGCAAGAACGTACTGGTCTACGATTTGGGCGGCGGTACCCTGGATGTTACGGTCCTCGAATTGTTCGAAGGGGTGATCGATGTGAAGGCCAGCCGGGGTAACAATCATCTGGGGGGTAAGGATCTTGATGAGCTTATCATGTGCAACCTGGCGGATCCGATGGAGGATGAACGGGCCTTGATGCGGCTGAAAAAGGCCGCGGAGGACTGCAAAATCGCCTTGAGTACGCAAGAGGCGTATCAGATCTCCCTGCCCTTTCTGCTGACCACCAAAAATGGAAAGCCGGTTTCCCTGGAAAAGACCGTAACCAGGACCGAATTTGAGCAGTGGGTCCAGGAAAAGGTAGTATCCACCCGGGAACCTATGATGACAGCCCTTTCTGACGCGGGACTTTCCCCAGGGGATTTGAATGTCATCCTGCTGGTGGGGGGTTCTACCCGGATTCCCTGCGTAAAAAAACTGGTAGAGGACACCCTGTCTGCTATCCCTCGCTCTTTAGTCGATCCGGATTTGACCGTTGCCCGGGGCGCTGCTATTCAGGCCGGTCTCCTTGAGGGCAGCCTCAGCAATACGGATTTGGTCTTAACCGACGTTTGTCCCTACACTCTGGGAACCGCTGTGCTGCACGAAGGTGTGTATGGGGACCGGATTCTGTTCGACCCGCTTATTCCCCGGAACACTACTATTCCCACTGAAAAGTCAAACCTGTATTATCCCGCTACCGATTACCAAACCACCGTACAGGTTCGGGTGTATCAGGGGGATTCCTCTAACCCTGATAACAACGAGCAACTCGGTGATATCCTGCTCACCGGGATTCCTCCGGCCAAGCGGGGTAAGGAACCGGTGGAGATAACCTTTGCCTACGATGTCAACGGAATTTTGCAGGTAAAAGCCAGTGTGCTGTCCACAGGCGGTAAAGTTTCTGCAGAAATTAGTACCACTGGTGTAAAGCCGAAGCCGGTTTTGGATTTATCCCAATGGGAAAAGGCAGAGGGGGCGCGACACTACCGTCCGGCTATCCGCAAAGCGGAAAAGCAGATTGCCTTTGGCCATGATGAAGCGGGAGAACTGAAAATCCTGGTCCAGCAGATCAAGGAGGCCCTGTTGCTGAAGGAAAACCAGCAGGCCGAAGGTCTGCGAGCGGAATTGCTGGAACTGCTGGAAGATATGGCATGAATCAGGAACTTGGGGTGAGGTACTATCGACTGGCCCTTGCAGCAGCGGCGCAGCGGGATTTGAGCGGCGCAGTGGTATATGCCCGTTATGCCGGTTTGTTCGATGCGGAACACCAGGACGCGGCTAAACTGCTGGGGCTTTGTCTGTATGAGCTGGGAGAACCAGGTGGTGAGGAACCCACGGATGACCGGTTTGAAGCGGTGCGCGCTCTTGCGGAACAAAAAAAATGGCGGGCAGCAGCACGGGTGGCGCAGACTATCCCGCATCAAAGCGTGCGTATTTTGAACATCCAGGGCTGCCTTTTTGCCACAGCAAAGCGGTATGCAAAAGCCGCGGATTATTTTGCCAAGGCATTAACAAAGGATCGGGATAACCGGCTTGCGGCAACCAGCCTGGTAGCACTTACCCTGAGGCGGAAACGGTTTTGGGAAATCCTGGGAAAAATCACATGAAAAATTATTATGAAGTGCTAGGAATCGAAAAAACAGCGGATTTCCAGCAGATCAAGCGTGCGTATTTTGGTCTGGTACGGCAGTACCCGCCGGAGCGATTCCCTGAGGAGTTCAAGGAACTGCGCGCTGCTTACGAGACCCTTTCTGATGGGCAAAAGCGGGCTGAATACGACGAAATCGGCGGGCTGCCGGAACCAGTGGTGAAGCTGTTCCAGCAGGCCCAAAAGTCCAATCGCATGGGCATGCATGCTCAGGCTTCGGATATGTACCGTATTATTCTGAAACGCAATCCTGAATTAACCAAAGTTCAGGTCGAGTATGCCTGGTCGCTGGAGGCAGAAGGCAAAAAAGGCAAGGCCACGGAAGTCTTCGAAGCCCTGTACAAGCAGGAACCGGCTAATTTCCGGTATGCCCTTGAACTTGCCCATGCCTATAACAATCGCAGCTGGCGCAGGAAGGCGATTACCCAATATTGGCGGACCCTGGAAATTGATAACAGCTCTGGTGAATGGTGGGTGTCCCTCATCTCGTGCCATGCTGAAGTAGAGGAATGGGAAGAAGCAAAAAGGATTTGCCGGCAAGCAGTAGCGACGGTTAAGGAAAAGAACCACAGCAGTATCCCCCTGTATACCTATGCGTTCGTGTTTTGCGCGCCTGATGATAAAGCTGCTGCTGAAGGGTATTTGCAAACGATCCTTGCGCTGATACGTGAAGGCCCGCCGGATAAGACAGAGAATACGGAAATGGCTGTCTTCCAACTGATGGAAAGCATCCTCCACTTCGACTTGATACGCCTGTTTCCCTATATTCAGGAAATGGTGGATCTGCTGCCCTATACAAACGACTTGTTCCGCAACCATCTTGAGGAAGCAAAGCGTTACTTTGAGATCGAAACCCTGGAGGAAAAAGGGTTTTCCGATCTGTTTTATGATCTGTTTATAACACTGCATGGGGGAGATGATTCCGAGGATGACCAGCGTGAACTAATGGCTATGGAAATGGTTATTCTTTCAGAAAAAGACAGGTACTGTCCACAGCTTTTACGTCTGAAAAAAGAATATCCCCAACTGTATGCCCTGCATGAAACCTTTTTTAACGAAGTATTGCGTACCCGTAACCCGGAAAAGATGCTATATCAGCGTTCGAAAGTGTTTTCAAAATTTAAACCCACTGATTTTCAGGACGATGAAGAGTCTGAGTTTGAAGTCCAAACAGTACACCGTACAGAACCTAAAATTGGACGTAACGATCCCTGTCCCTGCGGGAGCGGAAAAAAGTATAAAAAATGCTGCGGTGCATAATGGTGGGTCTGGGAGGGGGGGGCCAGCGCCCCTGTTACTCCTTGATTCAAAACCTGTAGATACTTTCCACCTCACCAGTATCAATGAACACCAGTTTTTTGGGGTTATCATCAGCATCGCGGGTCTGAAGCGGGACTTCAGTAATCGACGCGCACTGAGTGTGCCCCACAATTTGACTATACCCACAGACACAGTCCTTCAGCAGCGAACGGGGACGAATCCATAGCGGACTTTGAGTTATGTTGTCCCCGTATATATCGTTGCCGTCAAAGCTCAATATCTCGCGGTTCACCGTAAAGCCCTCGTTGATTTCCTCAATCCTGCCAAGCCCCAGTTTGTCCATAAACCTCCGGGAAACACCGGCGTGGGAAAGGATGAAGCGGTCCTCAGTAACATGGACGATCTGCAGGAGGGTGATGTTGGTTTCCAGAATGTGCCGGATGCGCCGGGCGTTTGATTTCTGATACCCTGAATACCGCTGGAATCCGATGTTTCCCAGGTAGTGATAGTCGTGATTTCCCAGACAGAGTTTTATCCGGCTATCCGCCTTTGCCGCATCGCATATTTCTATAAAATTACGATACTGGACATCAAAGGGCAGGTTATAACTATCGAAATAGTCACCCAGCATATAATACGCGCTGAAATCCTCATCGAAGTAGTGTTTCCAGAAATTTCTACCGTGAATATCACCTATCGCTAAACGCATACACTTTCCTTTTTCTCCTGAACATTATCCCCCCGGAACCTGAAACTGCCGGATAAGCAGGGCAGCCGCCTGTTTCAGTTCCTGCACCGAAGGGCGTCTGAGTACTGTCAGGCGGAATATAGCCGATTCGATGATCCCGTACAAAAGATCATCGGCGTTTCTGACATTAACCGGCCTCATCTCCGCCGCCCGGATACCTTCAATCATCATAGTTGCCAGAATATGCCGCAGCCGTATGGTCCTACGGCGGACCCGCGCTTCCAGATCAGTGTCATTCTTGGAAAGGTAGAGCAAGTAGTTCAGGATCACCGAAAGCAGACGGCGGTTTGCTTCCAGCCCTTCTATAATCACCAACAGCACCTTAATGAGCTTATCCACCGTGTTGAGCTGCTCATCCCGCCTCACCATGACAATATCCGCTTCAATGGAACCGAGGAGCTGCTTGATACTGTAGTTGAAGATTTCCCGTTTGTTCTTAAAGTACAGATACAGCGTTGTTCTCGTGATACCACAACGGTCGGCGATTTTCTGAAAAGTCGTGTCTCCAAATCCTGTATCCATAAAAACATCCAATGCATGCTCCAGAATTTCCCGGCGCCGCTTTTCATGTTCTATAACAATGGACATACCCCCTCCGGTTCAAGCGTTACCAACTCTCATGCAAGACACTCATATTGATAGCAATATGAACGGATCGCGCCGTTGGTAATTTCCCGGCAGGAATCCGCTTTCCTGCCGAACAAGGATTCAAATCCAGGATGATCCGTGATAAGGGCCAGCTTCCACCCAGGGAAGCACCGGGGCAGCTCCTCCATGGCTCGGTAATTCGCCTCCGCACCCTCAAGGCCGCCCAGTCGCTTCCCATAAGGCGGGTTCGTTACGATGAAGCCCGCCTCAGTACCAGGGGCACGGGCCGCTTTCATGGGGAGTACCCGAAATTCGGGGATCCAGGGCAGCCGCGCAGGCTGCCGTACCCCCCGTTCAGGTTCCTTGCCCCGGGCCAGATCATAGGCCCGCTCCATATTGGACGCAGCCAGGGACACCGCCCGCAGGTCCGCATCACTGCCGTAGATACGGATGATCCTGGAAAAATCAACCTTTTCCAAGAACGCTTCCCGGAGGGCCCGCTCGGTGCGCTCATCTCCCAGAAGCAAGTGTGAAAGGGCAAAACGCCGGCCCAGTCCTGGAGCCATGTCCCAGGCGTACATAGCAGCCTCAATGATGATGGTACCGGACCCGCAAAAGGGATCCCACAAAGGGAATTTCCGCCGCCACTGGGCCAGGAGCAGGATAACCGCCGCAGTAGTCTCCCTCAGCGGGGCAATACCCCCTTCGCTACGGTACCCCCGTTTGAACAGCGGTTCCCCGGAAAGATCCAGGAGCACTGAAACCCGATCGTTGTCACTATATACCCGCAGTTCCGCCTCTGGTCCATGTGTGGGAAGGCGGTTCACGTGATAGGCCGTACAAAGCCGATCCGCCGCAGCCTTATGCACCATCCCCTGGACACTGGTGACCCCTTGCACCTGGGAACTGCGGATCCTCACCTTAGCGACCCGTAGCCCCATACCAGGAGGGATAAAGGCTTCCCAGGGTACCGCCCGTACCCCCTCGAAAAGGGCGTCAAAATCTTCAGCAGGAAAAACCGTGGTTTCCAAAAGCACCCTATCCGCAGCACGCAGACCCATAAGGGCCGTATAAAGCCCCCTCAGATCAGCCTTAAAACGGACCCGCCCGAATCCCGTATCAAGTACCGGGAGGGCGAGTTTCTTGAGTTCATTGGAGACAACCTTTTCCGCCCCCACCGTGCACAGGGCTATGGCGATCATCGTATTTTGCATAGCCCATAGTATCACAGGCTTCACTATCGAGACCAGTTCATCCCAATGAAGTAAGAGTCTTAACCACGAACCGGAAAAGGGGGTATAGAGGATAGTCCAATACGTGCGGGATTCAGGCAGAATCAGTGTTCCCGCCGAACCTACGGTTCCAGCGGGAACGTACCCCCTAAGTTGCGCTGCCCCCAGCACCCCCGCTGGAAGGCCACTCCCAGACCCACCATTCCTCTTGCAACGCTAAAAACCAGGGGGGCGTAGCCGGGCTTGCAATACCCGTATCTGCCGGGCCACTTCCTCCGAAGCCGGTCCTCCAGGAAGATTCCGGGCTTCTACACAGGCCGCCGGACTGAGCGCCTCGTACACGTCAGCCTCAAAAAGCGGCGACCGCGTCTTGAGTTCCCCCAAAGCCCGCTCCCTGATGCTCCCCTGCCCCACAGCCAGACAGTCCCGAACCACCAGCGCCGCCACTTCATGGGCCTTGCGAAAGGGAAGGCCCTTACGAACCAGGTACTCCGCCGCGTCTGTGGCTTCCAGAAAACCGCCAGTACAGGCCTGCGCCATGCGCTCCGTGTTGAAAGCCGCACTTGCCATCATCCCCCGAAATATATGAAGGCAGGAACGGACCGTGTCCAGGCTATCAAAAAGCGCCTCTTTGTCCTCCTGGAGGTCCTTATCGTAGGCGTAGGGCAGGCCCTTGAGCAGGGTGAGGAGGGTAACCAGGTTCCCCGTGGTCCGCCCTGACTTACCCCGGATGAGTTCAGCGAAATCAGGGTTCTTCTTCTGGGGCATGATAGAAGAACCAGTGCTCCAGGATTCAGCCAAGGTGATGAACTTGAATTCTTCACTTGCCCACAGGACCACATCCTCACAGAACCGGGAAAGATGGATCATGGTAATGGCACAGGCAGCGGCCAGTTCCAGGGCAAAGTCCCGGTCCGCCACAGAATCCATGGAATTGAGGGTCGGCTCCCGGAAGCCCAGGCCCCTCGCAGTAGCCGCCCGGTCCAGGGGCAGCCCGGTGCCCGCCAAGGCACCTGCGCCCAGGGGACATTCGTCCAGGCGCTCCAGGGCACTGGCAAAGCGGGAACGGTCCCGCTCAAGGCCCACGCACCAGGCCACCAGGTGATGCCCCAGGCTTACCGGCTGTGCCCGCTGGAGGTGGGTATATCCAGGCATGATCGAAGCCCGGTGTTTTTCAGCCTGATCCAGCAAGGCCCCGATAGTTTCGGTGAGTTCTCCGGCGAGGACCGGCACCGTGCGCTTGAGGTAGAGCCGGAACCCGGTTACCACCTGATCATTCCGGCTGCGTCCTGCGTGCACCATACGACCTGCATCCCCCAGGCGTTCCGTGAGGATTCCTTCTATAAAGGAGTGAATATCCTCAGCCGCCGGATCAGGGGCAAGCAACCCCGAGGCCAGGTCCTCAGCAATACGCCCCAGTTCCGTGTCCAGTTGAGCCGCGGTTTCCGCCGGGATGATCCCCTGGGTCCCCAGCATGGCTACATGGACCCGGCTTAAACGGATATCATCCTGGGCAAGGCGCTGATCCACGGTGATAGATGCCTGGAACGCGAAGGCTTCGGCTTCGGGCTTTTCCTCAAGCCTGCCTGACCAGAGGACTAGTCCGGCCATTAGCCTGCGATCCCTGCGGATTTGGCATCAGTTTTAAGGCGTTTCTCCTCCCCCGTGCCCTGGGCAGGCCCCTGTTCCATGAAAGATCGGACCAGGATAGGAAGTCCGTAGAGTCTGATGAAGCCCTTGGCATCGGCGTGGTTGTAGAGTTCGCCAGTGGCAAAGCTGGCGATATTGGCATTGTACAAGGAATAGGGGGAGCTTACGCCTGCAGCGGCAATGGAACCCTTGTACAGTTTAAGCCGCACCGTACCGGTAACCGGCTGCTGGGTAACATCCACAAAAGCGGCCAGGGCTTCTCTGAGGGGGGTAAACCAAAGCCCGCCGTAGATCAGTTCTCCCATCTTCTGGCCGGCCTGCTGCTTAAAGGCGTAGGTCTGGCGATCAAGGCAGATGTGTTCCAGTTCCTGATGGGCATAGTACAGGATACTGCCTCCAGGCGTTTCGTAGACTCCCCGGCTCTTCATGCCCACCACGCGGTTCTCCACCAGGTCCACGATGCCCACTCCATGAGCGCCTCCTATCTTGTTGAGGGTCCTGATGAGTTCCACCCCATTGAGTTTAGTGCCGTTTATTGCCACAGGGATGCCCTGCTCAAAAGCCACCTCCACATATTCATGCCTATCCGGTGCCTTTTCCGGGGGAACCGTCATCTTGAGCATAGTCTCCAGGGAAGGTTCATTGGCAGGGTCCTCCAGTTCCAGGCCCTCATGGGAAATATGCCAGAGGTTATCATCCCGGCTGTAGGAATCGCTCTTTTTCATGGGTACCGGGATATGCCGCTTTTCGAGGTACTCAATTTCCTCTTCCCGGCTTTTGAGGTCCCAGGTCCGCCAGGGGGCGATGATTTCCAGGTCCGGGGCAAAGGCCATAATCCCCAGGTCAAAGCGGACCTGGTCGTTTCCCTTACCCGTGGCTCCGTGGGCAATGGCCGAGGCCCCTTCCTTCCGGGCATACTCCACGAGCACCCTGGCGATGAGGGGCCGGGCAGTAGCGGTTCCCAGGAGGTACTTATCCTCATAGCAGGCATTAGCCTTAAGCGCGGTCCAGACGTACTCTTCAACGTACTGCTGCTTCACATCCGCCACATAACAAGACAAGGCCCCGGTGTCCAAGGCCCGCTGCTTAATGGTGTTCCAGTCCGCTTCCTGGCCCACATCCACACAAACCGCCACAATATCGCAGTCATAGTTCTCTTTTAACCACGGGATGATCACCGTGGTATCCAGTCCCCCCGAATAGGCGAGGATGATTTTCTTTTTCATGGTACTCCAATAGAGCCACAATGGCTCATAGGGGCATTATATCACCAGGGAGGTATATGATTCCAGGGTTGTATTCCGGTATTTCAGAAAATCCTGGATACCAGTGGAAGCCGCTGAATAAGGCGCCCATTCAAATTTACATGGCGGATTCTTTCTGTCTAAAAGGATGTTCCTTTGAGTATCCTGCGGCTTTTTGATTTAATTCATGCAGAGACGGTTGTCTCGCCGCCATTTTGTATATCAGCAATTCCCGCTTCCCGCATGGGCGCGTTCTTCCCACGTCATACCGTTGATTGGATGCCAGTTGATGAACTCCTCTGGTGAAAGTCGTTCACACCCCGGATCAATGAGCGCGTGTCGTCTTTGCGCCGCCTCAATTTTT
>JAITNU010000073.1 GCA_031290325.1 Treponema sp. | reverse complement strand
ACCTCCGGCGTCCTGGGATGTCAAGGCGGAGCGGGCCAAGGGCCTCTACCTCGCCGACAAGGAATACCCGCTTAAGAGCGTGGAGCAGAACCCCGTCATACAGGAATGGATGAAGATCATGGGTGACAAACATGCCGAGCACGAGTACTGGCATATCCACTACGCAAGTCACGGCGGTCATCACTAGAAAAATTCCGTTGCCCAAGGTACCGAGGGCACGGTAAGTAAATCCAAAAGCCCCGCTTTCCGAAAGGAGGGCGGGGCTTTTTCACCAATCAGGCCAAAAAAGAGCGCGGCACTACTGAGAAAGCGCGTCTTCCAGCGTTTTTTGAAATTGTTCAGCCCCAACGCGGGCAATGGTTTTTCCCAAGCGCTCGCCTTTTTTTGCCTGAGATCCAAAAAATACCAGCACCGCGTCTAAAACGTGTAACACTTTTTCTGTATCTAAAATGATGGATACATACTGCTTGCCTATGCTTATCTCGTTGCCAAAGAAACCGCCGAAGTAAAGACGGAAACCCTTTTCCCCGGTCCATGCTTTTCCGCTACAGGTTTTAGCGCACTTCCCGCAAAAAAGGCATTTGTTTTCATCATACCCAAGGGATTTTTTTTCTTTATCAACGGTGATCGCGTTTCCCGGACAGCTTTCCGCGCATCTGCCGCAAAAAGAACAGTTCTTGTTATTCCAGGTTGGTACAAGCCCGCCTTTAATCCCAATGTCGTTTGCCTCCACTCGTGCACAGTTATTGGAACATCCGGTGATGGCGATTTTTAACTTGCAGGGAAGTTCCTGTCCATAAAAACGGCGGTCAACTTCCTGTGTAAGCGCAGTGGTGTCGATAAGCCCGAAGGAGCAGATCGCCCCGCCCTGACACGCGGTAACCGGACGCACTCGCAACCCGCCGCCTGATGTTTGCATACCTGAGGCGGCAAGTTCTTTTTTGATGGTTTCAATGGCATCAAAGGAGATAAAAGGAATCTCAATATTCTGGCGGGAGGTAAAATGAACATAGCCCTGTCCATATTGTTCCGCAAGCTCCCCTACCTTCTTCACCTGGTCGGCCTGCAACATTCCCGCCAGGGCCTTAACTCGCAACGAGCATTTGTTTTCCTGTTTTTGTTTGAAAAAGCCGCTCTTTTTAAGTGCGACATAGTCTATTTCCGGCATATCGTGCCCCCTATAGTATGAGCCTATGGCTATTTTTTATTTTTGTCAACGAACATCGAGCCGCACTGCTACACCGGTAACATCTTCACCCCAAGACCCAGCTTTACCGCCGTCTTTTCTACGGCTCCAGGCCCTGCAACGATAACAGACGCCCCCCTGTGGGAGGCAAGTGAGCCGGCTGCCGCGGCGATAGCATCCGGGGAAACCTCGATCAGATAGGCCAGCTTTTTTGCCCGCCATGTATCTTCTATACCGTAGAGAAACCGGACGTAGTCGGTGATCCCCTTTTCGGCACTGGTCCGGGGATGGGTCTCCTTGGCAAAACTGCCGATAATCGACTTTTCCAGGGATTCCTCCTCCGGCGGATGCGCCGCCGCGTCGTTCAAGATGGCGGTAAAGGCATCCAGGGATCTGAAGGGAGTGGGATCCCGGTAGGTGGAAAAGGAAAATATCCCTTCAAGCAGTTCAGGATAGGCAAAGGCCCCGTAGGCGCCCCCCTTCATGCGGATGTCCTCCCACAAGGCGCCGGTGGAAAGCTGATGGGCCAGTACCAGTGCAGTGGCCTGCTCTTTCAAGGTAAAAGAAGCGATGGACAGGGTTGCGGCGGCAAAACCGACCTGGAGGGAAGGCGAAACATAAAGCTCCGGTTTTTCCCCTGGAACCTGGCCAAGAAGGGTGCGGAAAGCATCTATGCTGTCAGTTGCGGGATTCCGGGGCCGCGGGGGACCGAAGCGGCTGAACCGTTCCTCAACACCCCGGAGGGTCTGAGCCAGGGCGGTACCGCTGATATTGATGATAAGCCCTGCCTTTGCGACCAGGGTATCCCTAAGACCTGCCAGCTTACGACTTATCTCCCCTGGATCAAGGGCGGCAATCTTATGGATAAATTCGATTTGGCTGAGGCCATGCCAGATTTCTTCCACCCCCTTAGTCCGGGTAACATACCGTCCTGCGCGGAGTGAGGCATAGCTATGACCAGAGGGAGCCAGGCTTGCGTCAAGCTCGTTCTTCATCTCCAGGACCAGGTCCCGGATCCGGCGAACATCGGAAAAATCCGCCTCAATGATGAGCCGTAAGGCCAAATCCAGCCCAGAACCGATCTTCTCGTCCAGGGCTTTGAGCCGGTAGATAAGCCAATCCCGGCCAACTATATCCAGGATGCCTGAAGGGGTGGCAACGGTTCGGGCCGCGCCAGGAGAACCGGTTTCAAGCATGGCATGGAAGCCTCCGACTGTACGGGCGAGGAGGCTCGATACCTCCCCATAATCCATACCAGGGAGGCCCAGGGAAACTACCACCCGGGAAAAGAGGGGAAGCCAGGGGTAATCTTCGGGGTTGAGCACATCCAGGGGAACGGCAAAATCAGTATAGGTGATCCCGTTGGTAAAAAGATCATGGATGATGACCGGCGTTCCCCTGGCATCCCGCAGTTCCCGGGGAACGATCTCTATGTCCGGGACAAGGTCTTTCCGGGAAAGATGGGGGATCGTTGCCAGGGCCTCGGGACGCTCTCCTGCTTCCTGAATCCGTTCCAACTCGGTGGCCTTTTCCTGGATAACCCGCTTCTCCGCTTCAGAAAGACCGGCCTCATGCCGGGAAAGCCGCTTTGCCAAGGCCGCTTCCTGCTTTTCAAGATACCCCTCCTCCGGTTCCACCCTGATTAAGGCCCGGTGGGGATTGTCGAGCAGATAGGTTTGTATGAGGGATTCAAAATAACGGGGGTTGGCACCAAGGCGCCGCTTTAATTCGATAAAGCCCGGCACAAAGAGCAGGTTCTCCCAGGGCTTGGCCCCATGGAGCCAGCCTCGAAGGGAACGGCGCAGCCATACCAGAGACCAAGGCCCCCCGGAACGGCGAATCTCCCGGTTGGCAAATTCCATGGACAAGAGCGCCGCCTCAACCTCTCCCGGCGGAATACCCTCAGCCGCCAGGCGCCGCAATTCCCCCAGGATAAGGGCTTCCACCTCTTCACTGGGTACCTCTGGCGCACAGCCCCGCAGTCCCGTGGTAAACACCGTTTCCCGCAGTTCCCCCTCAAGGCCGGTTACCGGGGACAGGTCTTCCCCCAGGCCGGATTCGATGAGGGTCCTGGTCAAGGGGGAACCATCATGGCCCAGGAGTATCTCCGTCATGGTGGAAAGGGCCAGGGCTTCATGTGCATCGGTGATATCGCAGCAGAGCCAGGAAAGCAGAACCGTCACTTTGCGCTCCACCCCGGGAGGGCAGGGCACCTGATAGCTCTGCGGCGCGGTCCAGCGGACGGCCTTGGGGAGGGGAGCGGCAGCCTTGCCTCCTGGAAGGGCGGAGAGGACATCCAAAAAGGCAAGCTGTTTTTCCGTGGGAATATTACCGGCAAGAAAAATCCGGCAGTTGGCAGGGGAATACCGGCTTCGGTGAAAATCCCGTAAAGCCTCCCAGGTCAAATCGGGGATACATTCCGGGTCGCCGCCGGATTCAAAAGCATAGGGCGTATCCGGTAATACCGCCTTGGTTGACCAGAGACTCGCATAGGCATCTGGGGACGAATAGGCGCCCTTCATCTCGTTGTATACGACCCCGGTAATGGAGAGCCGGTGTTCAGTGGCGTTATACTCAAGCCGATGCCCTTCCTGCATGAAGGTCCATTCCGAAAGGAGGGGCCGGAACACCGCATCGGCGTATACGGCCATGAGGTTGAAGTAATCGTGCTCGTTGATGGAGCTGGCAGGGTACACGGTTTTATCCGGGAAAGTCCAGGCATTGAGAAAGGTCTGGAGGCTCCCCTGGGCCAATACCAGAAAGGCGTCTTTAAGGGGATAGTGTTCCGAGCCGCAGAGGACCGAATGTTCCAGAATATGGGCAACTCCGGTGGAATCTTCCGGAGCAGTTGCAAAGGCAAAGGCAAAGAGGTTCTCTTTATCATCATTTAAAACATGAAAAACCTCGACCCCGCTTTTCCGGTGCCTGGCCCAGATACCCTCAGCCTTAAATTCCCCAAGATCCACGATGTCCAGGACCTCAAAACCGCTGTCCAGAACCTGCCCGATTCGTAATGTTGTCTTCATACTATTATATCCTCATCATCAGAAAGTAGAATCTGTCCTGCATCCCGGTTCTCTCTGAACCAGGAGAGGAAACTCCCGGCCACCACATCCACATCCTTTCGCCGCACCGGTCCCAGGATCTCCATCTCTTCTCGTATATGAACCCGCCGCTGGGCAGAAACATTGGCCAATATTTTGGTAGTAAACGTATCGGAACGGCCCTTCAACAGCAGGACCACCTCCCGGTCGGACATGGACATGAGTTTTTCCTGAATAGGCCGGTCATCAGCCTTGACCACATCCTCCAGGGTATAGAGCCGTTCCTTCAAATCCCGCCCCAGATCCGGATCATTCCCCGTAAGCTCAGTCAAAATCCGGTCCCCAAAGGAAGCATCCGCGGATTTCAGAATAGCGGTCAAGGCGTTTATGCCGTCTATGGCAGTCGTTTCGGTATGGGCCACATGCCGGGCCTTTTCCCTGAGCGCATCCGCCACCCGTTCCAGCACCTCCGGGGAGGTCTCACCCAGCCGGGCGATACGGATGACAATATCGAGTTTCCGCTCCGGAGGGGTAGCGGACAACACATCGGCGGATAATTTAGGGGGAAGCCGGGAGAGCACCAGGGCTGCTGCCGCAGGACTTTCATCTTTAAAGAGCATGGCAAGCTGCTCTCCTGAAAAGTCCTCCAGAAAACTGAAGACACAGTTGGCCGTCTCGGGAACGGTCTTTCGTAAAAGGGCCTCCCCTTTTTCAGCACCAAAAGCAGTGTGCAAAAGCTCCCGGGCCGTATCCACCCCCCCGGAGGACGGGCCTGAAGCGATGTATGAGGCGGCAAGGAGGGAACGGAATTCCCCCAGAACCGATTTCGCTTCTTCCGCGGTAATACCCCGTATAGCGGCGATTTCCTTTGAAACAGCCTCAACCTGTTCCGGTTCAAGATGGGAAAGGATCCGGGCAGCCTCATCCTTCCCAATGAGGATGAGAAATTGAGCCACCCGCCGGTATTTTGAATCCTTAGAAAAATCCTTCCCCGGTTCCGGGGATACGGTCCGTGCCAGTGTCCCCGGCGGCGTTTCAGACGCCGCTTTGTCTTGAGCTATCATATCCTGGTAGGCTGCTATTCTCCAGTTCCGAGGCCGTGGAGCAGAACCAGCAGGGTTTTTATTCGGGGTATGCCCCGGAGGCTTAGACGTTCCCATGACTCCATCATAGGCTATTTTGCCCAAAGATGTATACTACCAGCCCCTTATATATTGAGCTTACGCCGCAGACGGGTTGCGCTGGGAAGCCGGGGATCCCGCTTCAGGGCTTCCCGGAACACCCCCTGGGCCGCCGGTATATCCCCCAGCGCGGCCAGGGTCTCTGCCTGGGAACGGAGCCACCGGGCCTCTTCCTTGGGAGAAAACCCCAAGTCCAGCAGCAATTCCAAACATGCTATATAAGTTTCGCCATCCACCGAGGGTTTGAGTTTCAGCCGGACCAGTTCTTTCAAAAAGCCCTCAAGCTCCCTCATGAAGTGGCGGAAATAGGGCAGCCGCCGTTCTTCCCGAACCAGGTTCACCAGGAGCATAAAGGCCTCATAATAACAGCGGCGCTTTTCCAATTCCTCGGCCAAAATAAAGGTACAGTCCATCCAGTCTTCCCGGTCAAGGTATTTTTCCAGCGGAAACCCAAGGCCTCCCTGGATTCTCCAGAGCGCCAGAGCGTCTTCCTCCTCAAGATGGAAGAGATCGAAAAAGATCAGCTTTGCCTGACATACCGGATCCTCCGCCCGCTCCCGGAGGAAAGTCCGATAATCAAAATCGACTTTGTTGTTGAAGCGGCGGAAAGCCCGGTCGTATTCATACCGTCGTTCCCGGTCAGAGAGCACCTCGTAAGCGGAGAGGAGTTTCCGCATCACCTCTTCCGCAGCGGTCCCTGCAATATCCGGGTGCAACTGTTTTGCCTGCTTACGAAAGGCTTTCTTAATATCCTGGGTAGATGCATCGTGTGTTATACCGAGCAGGGTGTAGTAATTTTCCATGTTATTTTGAACAGTATACCCGCTCACTTAATTTTTTTTGTAGGCCCCTAGCCCGGGTTATTTGAGGGTGGGGCTAGGGTCTTAGCGTTGCAAGAAGCAAGAAAGGTGGGCCGCAGGGGTCCGGGGGCAGCTGGAAGCTTAACAGGCGCAGCCGAAAGGGGCACGCTATCGGGATCCCCCATCCAGAAGGACTGAATTCCTTTGCCCCTGGTGGATTCTTGACTAAGGATGAGCGTGCCGGTAGTATAGGGGGTCTGGTTTTCTGAAGCCTGTTTCGTCGGCACAGGGAGCATCTAAGAGGTCTTTAACCGGGTAAGCGATAGCGCCAATTTGTTGGATGTCTCTAGTTTAAGATTGTATAGTTATGTGTAATTATGCAAATTTATACACGAAACGCTCGACAGAAGCAGTGGTATTTGCTTTCATTAAGAAGGCGCTTTAGAATGTATCTGGGGGCCACATATTTTTTGTTTTTTTAAGGAGGAATGTATGATGAAGAAAGGGGCTTTGATTTTTGCCCTGGTATGGGCCGTTATAGGCAGTGTCTATGCCGGTGCGGCCAAAGACAAGGGGGCTACCCCTCAGGTGTATACCATTGCGACGGATACTACTTTCGCGCCCTTTGAGTTCCAGGACGCAAACAGGCAGTATGTGGGGGTTGATGTTGATCTGCTTGCGGCAATCGCCGCGGATCAGGGATTTGCATATAATCTCAAACCCCTGGGATTCAG
>JAITNU010000057.1 GCA_031290325.1 Treponema sp. | reverse complement strand
CGACACTACATATAGCGTATATATACAGATTTCTTTTTTATATTTCTCTGGTATATACCGCTATCCATTTAAGCGATATGATGAGCCTCAAAATCGCCCGCCCCCTCCTCCACGCTTTGTTGCGACTGGGGCAGTTCAGCAAGCTGGAAACTGTCTTTGTTCCCAATTTTAAGAAATCAGACTTTTTGTTTTTTGGAGGAACAATTTGAAAAACTACCGGAAATTTGTAATAATAGCTGCTTTCGTGAGTACCCTTTTAGGCTGCGATATGCTGGCCGACACTATCTGGACCGAATATATATGGAAGGCTGAACGGGGACACTATGAGGCTAATGCCCTTGATACGGGTCTGCCTATTATCATGATAGATACTGAAGGACACCAGACTATCAAGAGCAGGGAGCATTACATAAACGGGGTTGTCAAAATAAACGATCCGGTTGATTCTTCCAACGATCTTGAAGCCGACACTGAAGTCCGCGGCCGGGGAAATATTACCTGGTGGTATCCCAAAAGACCCTACCGGATAAAATTCAACGAAAAGCAGAATCTTTTTGGCTATACCAAGGCCAAAAGCTGGGTCTTGTTGGCGAACCATCAGGACCCAACCCTGATGATGAACACCATAACTTTTGAACTTGGCAGGCAGATGGACTTCCCCTTTGCCAATCATGCTGTTCATGTGGAACTGGTTTTAAACGGGGTCTACGAAGGGAGTTATGTTCTGACCGAACAGGTACAAGTCGGAAAAGGCAGGGTTGATATTGACGAGGATGACGGCTTCCTGGTCGAGCTGGACAGTTATTATGACGAGGAGCCTAAATTCACTTCCGCCAATTACCGCTTGCCTGTTATGATAAAATCCCCCGAGGATCTGACAGACACGGCAGGTTATAATTTTGTAAAGGACGCTGTGAACGAATTGGATTCCCGTTTGTACAACGGCTTCTTCGATGGAAGCGATGGTTACCGGGAATTAATTGATTTAGACAGCTTTGTCAAATTCCTCCTTATTAATGAAATTGTCGGGAACTCGGAAATGGGAATTCCAAAAAGCGCCTACATGCATAAAGACAAAGACGGTAAAATTTTCATGGGGCCTTTATGGGATTTTGACTCCGGATTTTCATATTCCGGCGGGGGAACAAACGTCTATTTTGAAAGCAGCCGTTACCGCATTAGACAGCATCCGTTTTTCAAAAGGCTCTTTGACGACCCGGTATTTACAGTCAGGTATAAAGAGCTTTGGAATCAATACTATGGGGACGGAACGATCCTCGGGATGACGGCGTTTATTGACGCGACAGCAGCTAAGGTGGACGCGTCACAAAAAGCCAATTTTACGGTGTGGAAATGGCTTAATAAGCCGAATTACGAAAACGAAATCTCAAAGCTGAAACAATGGTGGCAGGACAGGATTGAATACCTTGATGGTGAAATCAATGAATACTAAGTGACCGCATCGCTACGACTGCGGCAAATTGTCCTGGGGGAAACACATGAAAAAGGGTATTTGCATTTTTGCTTTGATGATTTTTATGTTCGGAGCGGCAGGGGGGCAGGAAAACAAACAGGCGCCGCTTGTCAACAAAAAGCCCCTCAACGAAATAAAGGTAGATATGGGGCCGCTTTTTGTACCCCTTTTTTTAAAGGATTTCATGGAACCAATATATGCTGAAGCTTCGGGATTCGGGATGAAGGCAGGCTATGAACGGATGCTGCTTAATTCAATTTCCGTAGGCGCTGAGTTTTCATTTATTACCGCCTCGGTGGAGGCCGAGAGTTTTGAAGCAAAGATAAGCAGCATTGACGCGGGTATTCACGGACGGTTTTATCCCTGGAAAAAATTTTTCTATGTTCAGGGCGGATTTGGAATTGTTTTGTTCAACTTTGATATTGAAGGCACCACAGGCGCTCTGGAGGATTTTAAAGAGAATTTTGATCCCTATACCGGCGTTACCGGAGTTTTTGACCTGGGTTTCGGCTGGAGGTGGCTCATTGGAGGGCATTTTATTATTGACGCCTCAATAATATCCGGCTTATACATCGGGAACGCCCTTTCGGCTACGACTTTGTTCAAGCTGGCAAGCGGCGGGATACCCGCTTTGACCGAAAGCGGCTTCCCCCTGCGCTTTGACGCCGCAATTGCCCTCGGTTGGGCTTTTTAGCACCTGCCCCATAAAACGTGTTATACTAGAGCTATGAACAACCAAACCAATGAAATACACGTACGCTTTAGTTCCGAGCTGTCCCTGAGCTGTGCCCTGGGGACCCAGGCGGAAACCTTAGCCGAGCACTTCGGCCTGGTGCGGGGCGGATTGGCGGCAGTCAAGGTCAACAACGAAATCCTGCCTCTCTCCACCCGGCTTGAGGTGAACAGTACCTTGCAGGCCGTGCCCCTGCGGTCCCCCGAAGGGGGGATGATCTACCGGCGTTCCCTGGCCTTTCTCCTGGCAGTGGCGGCCCGGGAACTCTTCCCTGAAGAGCGTCTCTACGTGGGCCATTCCCTGGGAAACGGGTATTACTATACCTTCCCGGAAGGGAAACTTCCCACAGAACAGGAGATTGAAGCCCTCAAGTCAAAGATGAAGGCCCTGGTTGAGGCGGACCTGCCCATATCCTTCCGTTCCATGGCCTATACCGAAGCCCTGACCCTCTTTGAAAAGAACCGGCAGACTGACACCAGCCTCCTCCTGGATGAACGGAGTGAGTCCAAGGTGAAGGTCAATGAATGTGGGGGATTTACCGACCTCTACATTGAACCTCTGGTACCCCGGACCGGACTACTGGATGCCTTTGATCTCATGGCCTACCAGGACGGGTTTCTCCTCCGCTTCCCCGGGCTCGGCAGAGGCTCACAGCTCGATCCTTTTGAGGACAGTCCCCGGATTTTCTCAGTGTATAACGAATACAAACAGTGGGGCCGCATCGTGGGGGTCCATGCAGTGGGACACCTCAACCGCAAGGTAACGGACCGGACTATCAAGGAGTATATCACCATTGCTGAGGCATTCCAGGCAAAGAAACTGGCGGAAATCGCGGATACTATATATGAGCGGCAGGAAGAGCTGAAGATGATCCTCATCGCAGGACCCTCCAGCTCCGGGAAGACCACCACGGCAAAGCGTCTTGCCATTGAACTCAAGGTCATGGGCATTGAGCCGATAGCCATCGGCCTTGATGATTACTATGTGAACTCCGATACCACGCCCCGGGACGAAAAGGGGGAACCGGATTATGAATGTCTCGAAGCCCTGGACATTGCCTACCTGAATCAGCAGCTCTTAGCCCTCTTTGCAGGAGAGACCGTAACTCTTCCGGTCTATGACTTCAAAACCGGCAGACGCCGGGAATCAGGAGGGCGGACTATATGCCTGAAACCCCGGACTATCCTCATCGTTGAGGGCATCCACGGTCTGAACAACGACCTCACGGCCTCCATAGAGCGACGGGTCAAGTTCAAGCTCTACGTCTCAGCCCTGACCCAGCTCAACCTGGACGACCACAACCGTATCCCCACCAGCGACAACCGGCTTCTGCGGCGTATGGTCAGGGATTATCAGTTCCGGGGCAGCGGCGCGGCAACGACCATGAAGATGTGGCCCAGCGTGCAGCGGGGGGAATGGAAATACATCTTCCCCTTCCAGGACAGCGCGGACGTGGCCTTTAACTCTGCTTTAAGCTATGAGCTGGCGGTACTGAAAATGTACGCCGAACCCCTGCTTCGTTCCGTAAAACCCCATCAGACCGAATACGCCGAGGCAGTGCGGCTCCGCTCCTTCCTGGAAAACTTTGCCCCCATTCCGCCTCAGTACGTGCCGGGACAGAGCATACTCCGGGAATTTATCGGGGAGAGCGCGTTTAAGTACTGAGTCAGAGGAAACCACGGAGTACACAAAAGGTAACTATTCAGTCGTGTTACAAAAAAATCAAAGAATTAACCGCAGAAAACGCGGAATAACGCGGAATCTTACTTTGAAATCTTCTTTTTCCGCGTCTTTCCGCGCCTTCCGTGGTTTT
>JAITNU010000056.1 GCA_031290325.1 Treponema sp. | reverse complement strand
AATGAGGAGCAGATTAACGAGGATCAGCTTGATCAAGAGGCTGTTGGCCTTGGCAAAGATCACCGGCGTAGGAATGGTTGAGACGAGGAGCCAGTCCACCTCGGGGATGAAAACCGCATAGATGAAGACCTTCCGGTCCATTTTAAAGAAGGACTCTGAGGAGAGCACGGCGTCCCGGTAACGTTCAAGCCCTGATTCGACAAAGTAATCCTTGTGGAGCACCGCGCTTCGATCGGGGTTGGCAATAAAGAGACCTTGCCTGTTGAGCAAATATGTCTGCTGCCCTGGCTGGGAGGAGTTTTTAGCCAGTATATCATTGAGGAACGCAATGGAGACATTCCCCGAAACAACCCCCACATCGGTGCCTGACTCATCATACACGTTGATAGATACGGAGATAATAAGCGTCCCATTACTCGCGGCTATATAGGGTTCGCTATAACCAACCTCTCCAGCGGCTTTCTTAGCACTGGTGAACCATGCCCGCTGGGTATTATTCCAATCAGGAGCGGGTATAGTACCATTCCCATAGACCGCATACCCTCCCGGCTCATTCCAGACCAGATTATTAGAACAATAGATGAGCCATATATCAGACTGAGAAGCCACAATATCCTTAAAAAGCTCTTGCAGGGCTTGTTCATTGACCGGTTCTTGTGACATGAAAGGGGCGGAGCCAATAGCCGTATACTTTATCAGGCTTGCCCATTTATTAAAATTAGCAACCACTATATCCCGCATATATACGACTTTTTTACGGGTATCGGTTTCAATCTGACTATAAGACATACTCCGGAAACTGATAAAAAACACCACCGATGCGGATACCGTGATAAGTCCAATGACCGTTAAAGAAATAACCGTAAAGAGTTCAGCAAAAGAAGCCTTCTTCCAGATCCTATGCATCATTCTAGCCCTCCCTCTGACAGTATGATGAGAAAATTATAGATTATATTATAATCTTCAATTAGATGTATGACAAGAGGAATTTGATGATGGATTATGCTACTTTAAATTGCGCCACCTCTTTAATCAGTAGGTGCTCACTGGCTTACAAATTCCGCCCCCCGTATTTCCAGTACCTTGAGGGATGCAAGGCTTAGATACAGATAGGGGTATCCGTCTTCCTCATAGCTGTCCAGAACCCCTACCACCGCCACCCAATCATCCTCCTGGGGATAGGACTGATCTGAGGTAGCCCAGGCCACTTCAAAGCCCGCGCTGCCATCATTGCCGCAGCACCCGGGACCGTACCGAAGGACAAAATGATAGTCCGTATCGGTGCCAAGATATGCTTGGGTTTTAAACAAACCTTCGAGTTTAATGGTCTTACCCATATACGTTTCAGGGTTCAGGTAAACATCGTTAGTCTGGGCGATGAAGAGCTTTTCTTTGATTTCAACCGGCTCTCCTGAGGCCTTCTGTTCCGGTGGTATTGTCGTACTACCTGCAAGTCCATAGCTGGACTCTTCAACAAAAGCATTGGGATTTACCGGGACGGTTTCAGCGGCAGAATTCCCCGCCAGGATCACCGACCTGGTTCCGGCCTTGTTTTTTTGAAACGACAGAGACACCTTACTACAGCCCATAGTCAGAGCCAGTGATACTGCCACTGCAATCCATACTTTTCTCATGATACTATTCTCCTTTTAAACCTATTGATAAGCCAGAATACCATAAATGCCAGAATATTGATAAGTACCACACTCGCGCCGGTAGGTGTGGCATAGAGATATGAAATCACCACACCGATAAAAAAGCAGATCACCGAAACAAAGGCGGAACAGATAGTTACCATCCTGAAGGTTTTGCAGACCCGCATGGAGGTGAGGGCGGGAAAGATGATAAGACTGGAAATGAGCATGGCCCCCATCATCCGCATACCTAACACGATGGTAATGGCAGTTAAAAAAGCGATGAGCATGTTGTATATACCGGTATTGGTACCGGTTGCCTTGGCAAAAGTTTCGTCAAAGGTAACGGCGAAAATTTTGTTGTAGCAGAACACAAACAGGATCAGTACCACCACCGATAGCACAATACTCAGGTACACATCGCTTTTGCTCATGGCGAGGATGCTGCCAAACAGGTAGTTACACACATCGGTATTCATCCCAGTGGTCATGGATATCAGCACCACGCCGATGGCCAGCGAACTCGTTGAAATAAGGGCAATGGCCGCGTCCCCCTTAATCGTGCTGTTTTCGCTGACCCGGAGCAGCAGAAACGCGGCGGCCACCACCACGGGGATGGAAACCGTGAGGGGTGCCACATTCAGGGCAGTGGCAAGGGCAAGGGTTCCGAACCCCACATGGGAGAGGCCGTCACCGATCATGGAGTAGCGCTTTAAGACCAGACTCACCCCCAGCAGGCTGGCGCAAAGGGAAACCAGCAGGCCCACGATGACTGCCCGGACGAGAAACGTGTAGGAAAACATCTCCACTAAGGTGTTAATCATGGGCTTCCGCCACGCCCAAAAAACGCCTACCCAACTCGGACCGGGTATAGGCGTCGGTACTGCCGAAAAAAAGCGCTTCCTTGTGCAGGTGGAGTATCTTGTTCGCGTACCGCAAGACTCCCGCAATATCATGGGACACCATGATGATGGTGATTCCCGTTTCAAGCAGGCGGTATACTTCCGTGCTTACCACTGGGTCCAGCCCCGCAGCAGGTTCGTCCAAAATGAGCAGCTTCGGAGCGGCGCAGAGCGAGCGGGCCAGGAGTACCCGCTGCTGCTGTCCGCCGGATAAGTCCCGGTAACACTGGTTGCGTATATCCGCGATACCAAGGCGCTCAAGGTTTTTCTCTGCCGCATCCTTATCTGCCCGGGAGTAAAAGGGCCGGATTCCCCGGGTGCTGAGGCGCCCGGATAACACCACCTCATACACCCCGGCGGGAAAGTCCTTCTGGGCAGCCCGCTGCTGGGGCAGATACCCGATTTCATGGGTCTTAATCCCCTCACCGCGCTTCACCCTTCCCTGGACCGGGTGGATAAGTCCTAAGATCCCCTTGATAAGGGTACTTTTACCAGAACCGTTTTCACCGACAATGCAGAGGTAATCTCCCGGGTCCACGGAAAAATTGAGGCCCTGGACCACGACGTTCCCATCATAGGCAAAGGAAAGATCCTCAACAGTGATGAACGCCATTACTGTACTCCTTCAAATGGTCCACATTGGTAAGCTCCACTCGATCCCCTGTGATTTCACAGACAAAATCAAAGGGTGGAAAAATTGTGGCTACTACCTTTGGTTTCCCATTGAAACTGCTATTGCCTCGATCCCGGTGTCCGCCGGCCCAGAGCAACACCCCGAACACCAGGATCATCGTCGTCATTACTACTAAACGTTTCATCATTAATAACCTCCGCTAAACTGTTTTTGCTGCGCTCCAGGCTGATCCGCTGGGATGGCCTGGTTTAGGGAAGTCAGGTATTGAGTCGTACTTTCAGGGTGATTGCGGTGATAGGATAGCCACAAAAGAAATGGGGTTTTTCTAAGTACCGGATACCCCATTTCAGGCTGGCTGCCGCAAGGACCAGGACGCCCAGGGTTTCCAGTTGTTTCAGCAGGTGTTGAGCAGTCTGAAGCTCTAAACAGACCAGGCAATCAGTGCTGCCGGTACAGTCATGATCCAGGCGGGAAAAGACAAAAACCCCGGAAAAAAGGATGGCAGCCATGACCCAGGTCATACAGAGGATGAGGAACCATCTTGTGAAGGGCTGCCTGTTCATTATTTCTAATATAATCAAAAACAGAGCATTAGGGAAGCCCCTGAAAACGGCTCGGTTGACATCATTATGCTAATCTTCTATCCTGCCTCTACGTGGTGGATGAACCGCAGGGCGGTATGAAACGCATCCCACCTATTGAACAACAAGGAGTTTTTATGCGTGTTTATAATTTTTCTCCCGGACCTTCGGCACTTCCCCTGCCAGTGCTGGAACAGGCCGCCGCAGAAATGACCGATACCAACGGTACAGGCCAATCGGTCATGGAGATGAGTCACCGGTCCCGGGACTTTAAGCCTATTATCGAAAAAACCGGGGACCTGTTCCGGGAACTTATGGGGATTCCTTCAAACTACAGGGTCCTGTTCCTCCAGGGTGGGGCTTCCCTCCAGTTCTCCATGATCCCCCTCAACTTGGCCGCAGGAATGCCGAAAAAGCAGGCGTCATATATCGATACCGGCATCTGGGCAAAAAAAGCCGCTGATGAAGGGGCCAAGTACGCGGATGTGGTTGTCAGAGCCTCATCCAAGGATCGGGATTACACGTACATACCTGCGGCGCCTGCACCGGATCCTCTGGACGCCTACTATCATATCACCCTGAATAACACCATTGTGGGAACCAAGTGGGCTGCCCTGCCTGATACTGGTTCGGTCCCCTTGGTGGCGGATGTTTCAAGCTGTATCCTTTCGGAACCCCTTGATGTGTCCCGATTCGGCATCCTCTATGCAGGAGCACAGAAGAACCTCGGTCCTGCAGGTACCACCGTGGTCATCATCCGGGAGGACCTCATCGGCAACGCCCCCTCCTGGACCCCAATGCTTCTCCGTTACGATACCCATGCCGGGGAAGGTTCTATGTACAACACCCCGCCCTGTTATGGCATCTACATCATCGGGTTGGTCCTGGAATGGCTCAAAGGACGCGGAGGCGTTCCGGCCATTGCCACACTGAACCGGGAGAAGGCGGACCTGTTCTATGCTTACCTTGAAAGTTCAAAGGGCTTCCGTTCACCAGTGGAAAAGCCCTTTCGCAGCCTCATGAATATCCCCTTTGTAAGCGTCGAGGCTGATCCGGACCGTCGCGCCGGCCTGGAAAGCCGCTTTGTCAGGGAAGCTGCTGCCGAGGGACTGGTAAACCTCGCAGGGCACCGCCTCGTAGGGGGAATGCGGGCCAGTATCTACAACGCCATGCCCCGGGAGGGTGTAACGGCACTGATTCAATTTATGGAACAATTCGAAAGGAAGCGCTGATGTTTAAGATTCAGACAATAAATAACATCTCTCCCCGGGGGCTGGAACTGTTTCCCCGGAATCGCTATGAAGTAGCAGACTCGATTTCCAATCCTGACGCCATCCTGGTGCGGAGTGCGGACCTCCACCGTGTGGAGATTCCCCATAAGGTTACGGCCATAGCACGGGCCGGTGCGGGGTATAACAATATCCCTGTGGCAGCGTGCAGTGAGCGGGGAATGGTGGTCTTTAACACCCCTGGAGGGAACGCCAATGCGGTCAAGGAGCTGACTATCGCCGCACTGCTCATCGCGTCCCGGAATATCCTGGGGGGAATAGCCTGGGCCGCCTCCCTCTCGGATAAGGCCGGCGAGGTTCCAGAGCTGGTGGAACGGGAGAAGGCCCGGTTTGAGGGGCCTGAACTGCGGGGCAAGGTCCTGGGAGTGGTGGGCCTTGGGGCCATCGGCGTGATGGTCGCCAATGATGCGGTGGACCTGGGAATGGAAGTGATGGGATACGATCCGTACATATCCGTGGACGCTGCCTGGAACCTCTCGCGCCAGGTACTGCGGGCAAATACCCTGGAAGGGCTGCTTGCCAGAGCCGATTATGTTACCCTCCACCTCCCGTTGATCGACGCCACCAGGGGCCTTCTGGATGCTGAAAAATGCCGGTACCTGAAGCAGGGTGCCCGGATCATCAACCTTGCACGAGGCGGACTCGTGCATGAAGGGGATATCCTTGGGGCCTTAGGCTCAGGGCAGGTCGCCACCTATGTGACGGACTTCCCTTCCGCAGCACTTCTGGCCTGTCCCAAGGCCATCTGTATTCCCCATCTGGGGGCGTCAACTCCAGAAGCGGAGGACAACTGCGCGGTTATGGCAGTACGGCAGCTCATGGACTTCCTTGAAACCGGGGCCATCAAGAATGCGGTTAATTTTCCCCGGTGTACCCTGGACCAGCGTTCCCTCCACCGGATCGTGGTGGTGAACCGGAATATCCCCAACATGGTGGGGCAGATTACCACGATTCTCGCGGCGGGAAATATCAACATACTGGACCTCATTAATCACCATCAAAATGAATACGCCTATAACATTATTGACACCGCGCACCGGATCCCCGAGGCCACCCTGGAACGGATCCAGGCGGTGGAGGGCATTATCCGGGTACGGACTATTGAGAAAGCCCGTTCTTAATCTGTCAGCCCCAGGAGGCTGGATTCAATAAAGTGGATGATCCGCCCCTGTAAGACATCTTCCAGGGGCGGCAGGGCGGCAAGATAGGTTTTCCAATGTTCCACAAAGTTGAAGGCGTCCTTCCGGTTCAGGGGCAGGGATTTGCCGATCAGCAGGGCCTCGGTGTTTTTATCTCTGAGGATGCGTTCTCCTCCATAAATGATCCGTATGTCGGTGAGTACGTTCTTTTGATTCCGAATGATAAAGACGATGCTCCCTGATGCCTTTGGATCCGGAGGGGTAAATTTGGTGTATAACGCATAGTCCCATTGTTCCAGGGGTATCCGAATCCGGGTTAAGAGTTCCTGGGAAGCGGGACCGGAGCGCTTGGTATCCGCGACCTGAGAACCCGAGGGATCCTCGGAGAACGCGGAAAACCGGAAGGCGGCGATCCACCGGGAGGCAGTGGTGGTCCGTAACTCATACTGGGCGTCCAGGGCTACCATGGGGACAGCGGTGTCTGGGTACCGGGAGCGGTTGCAGATGTTCCCCCCAATGGTGGCAAGGTTGCGGAGCTGATATCCCCCAATGCCCTCAAGACACTGGGTGAGCACTTCGGGGACGATCTTTCCCAGGGCAATGATTTCGTTTAACGTGACCATGGCGCCGATTTCAAGGTACCGTTCGGTTCTGGTGATCCGGCGCAACTCTTCCAGTTTATCAAGGGACAGGATGTTCCGGGGGATGTTCAGCAGGCGTTTACCCTGATTCCGCAGCAGCTCTGTGCCCCCCGCAAAGGGGATCGCATCAGGAGTACGGGCCCAGAACTGGAACAGGTCCTGAAAGGTCGTGGGAAATATAATCTGATTACGTGGTGCGGTCATACAATCTCCGCCGCCTGATATCCACGGCAGCCAGTACCCCTTTCACCAGATCTTCCGGTTCGGTACAGCGGCATTGTATCCCGCTAAAGCCGGCAAGGATGACATGTCGGGCAGGACGGGGGTTCTTTGCCAGGAGGGCTTCGGCAATGAGGATTTTCCCGGCGTCACAGTACCCACAGAGTTCCACCCCAGCCTCCTGAAACCCGCTACGGAGGTCCTGATAGGCATCGGTCTGGGAAAAGCCCTCGATGGTGATGATCGTCTGGTCCCGGATCCGAAAGGCAGGAACGATGCAGGCCGGGACCACCGCACCATTCATAATGACGGAGCAGGCCCCGCAGTGACCGCTTAAACAGCCCCGTTTCGCCCCTGAAAGCCCGAAGGTTTCCCGCAATATATCGATAAGCCGCCGATCCGCTTCAGTATGGACCACCACAGCCTCACCATTGAGGATAAATCCTATGGTCATGGTTCCGCCTCCTTTTTCTTAAGCCTTTCCGCTTCCCGGATCGCCGCCGGGAGCAGGGGGATGGTTTCAAAGGCATGATCCATGGCCTGGGAAACAGCCTGGAGATAGGCTGCGGGAATGGTACTGAAGGGGAGTTCTCCGATACCTTTGGGGTTCACCTGGTCATTCCTGATAAAATCCACTTCCAGGGACGGTATGTCCAGGAGTGTTGGGATATCGTAATTATAGATGAAGGTATCGGGAATTTTTCCCTTTTCATAGAACACCTGTTCCCGTGAAGTCCAGCCCAGGGCCTGGATCATCCCCATTTTCAGGGCCTTCCGCGCCCGCGTTTCCGAAAGGATCCGTCCGCCGTCAATGCCGAGCCAGACCCCGCGGATCGTGGGGATATAGGTAACCGTATTCATCTCAACTTCCACCACTGCGGCTCCCCAGCTTAAATGGGTGAGGGCATTCTGATCCATGGACTTCCCCTCCCAATTTGTTTTTTTTACCTGCCGGTAGGAACGCTGTACCGTAATCGGCAGGGGGTCCCGGAATCGCTGTTTCCGAATGGCAAAGCAGGCGTGTTCCACCAATTTGGTAATTACCACACTGTTCCGCGAGGCACCGGCAGGCCCCGAATCAGGGACCACGTCGGTATGCTCCCTGTGGATCCGTACCAAGCTGGGGTCAACCCCGAGGATTGAAGCGGCGCTGGTGCGCCATAGCTCGGTGTATCCTGGGGTGGAAACCAGAGAAGTGCGTATTTCCAGGGAACCGTCTTTTTCCAGGGTCAATGCTACCGTATAGGCCCCCTTGTCAAGGGTATTGTACAGGAAGCCGCTTCCCTGATAGGCAAGGGCAATGCCGATTCCCCGGAGGGGCGTGTCCTTGATCTCCCAGTTCGTTTCCCGGCGGCGGCCCCGGAGCAGCTCATAAGCGGCCCACTTCCGGTAATAATCACCCATGGCCGTAGCGGTATCCAGGACCTGTTCCAGGTAGACCGGTTCATTGAGGGGAATGCCGATGGCCAGGCTCCCGTTCCGGTAGAGCCTGTGCTGTTTCCGCCAGGTCGCCGGATCCTGTCTGAGGGTATCGGCAATACGGGAGACCTGCCGTTCCATGGCAAAGAAGCCCTGGGATAAGCCGAACCCGGCCAGGGCTCCCTGGGGCGGGATGTTGGTCCGCGCCGCAAAGCCCTCGATCTTCACCGTGGCATGGGTATAGGCCCCGATGCTGCCCAGGCAGATCCGGTCCAGGATTTCATCTGCCAGGACCCCCTGGGCGCCTGCATCAGCCCGGACGGTGATTTCAGTTCCCAAGAGTTCCCCACTCTCCCCCAGGGCGCTGCGGATTTCGATTTCCGTACCGATGCGTTTGGGGGAATACCGGAAATCCTCTTCCCGGGTTAATACCACTTTGACCGGTTTCCCGGTGATGAAAGTCCCCAGGGCAGCGTGGCAACTGACAAGGGAGGGATACCAGATTTTTCCGTCCAGATGGACCCCCAGTTCGGAAGGCTCAACCACCACCATATCCGGGGAAAGACCGAGAACACCTGCCACGGACCGTCTCACCTGAAAGGGCCATTGGGTAGCAGTATAAATCACGATTTTATCCGGCGCTTTTTCCATCCCTGGAAGCCTATTATCAGAGAAGGCCGCCAGCGCACCATGGGGTTCGGCATACCAATGTTCCTGAATACCTGTTCGATAGACCCCCTGAACAACGGTTTTCGCCGTGTCAAAAATCGTGTTCGTATCACCCTCACCGATACGCCGTTCCGCTATATGACCCGCAGCAGGAGAACAACTTGAGAAGACCCCTTCCGCTTCATCGGTAATCACCGTGCATTGGGCGGCGTATTCCTCCAGCTTTACCGCATCAGGTCCCACGAGGAGGGCCACCGGTTCACCAATATACGAAAGCTCCTCAGACGCCAGGATTGGTACGGGGAAATCCTCCAGTTGATTAGTCCCTGGAATATGTTCAGCCTTGATGAGGGTATAGGAAGGGGGCATTTCAGGGCATACAATCCCCTGGAGCCTGCCTTTGGCAACCGGCGACCTTATGGTCAGCCCTGAGAACATATTGGGAAGGGTACTATCATCAACAAACAAAACCGTGTCCTTTAGGCATTCCACAGGGAAAACACCAGATCGAAGTTGACGGCGCACGGCAGCGCCTCAATCACCAGGGAACCGGGAGCCGAGGATAGGCACTTCAAGGACGAAATCCGGGGCGCCAGCGATCCAGGTGTATTTTTGAGCTGTCGCAAACCACCAACACCGGGGTATCAATGAAGGTACGATTAAGGGCTTCTGAAACCGGCATATTCTCGCTCCTTACCTTAGCCTACTACGGTCCGGGTTGGGGTGCAACCACCCGGAGTTGAGAACCTCAGCATAGTCGATGATCTCCTGTTCAACCCCCAGCCCCGCCGCTTCGATGCTTTGGATGAGCGCCGCTATACCAGGAATGGAACGGGCCGCTTCTTTGATGAGGGCCGTCCGCCGCAGCACAGACCGCTCAAGCTCCCTGCCGCAGTAACGGTACTGCTCAAAGGTTGCCTGGTCCATCCGCACCGGACCGACCGGCTTTCCGGCGATTTCCATCAGCTCCTGGAGGATGAGGATACCATCAGGGTCAAGATCGCCGGCATGGTGAAACTCAAAGCCCGATACTGCAAGCAGGGATATGAGGGCGCGGACCGCGCCGTTGGGATGGCCCCCTGTATACAAGATGCAGTCAAAGGTATGGACGTACTTCGTCAGGGCGTAAAAGGTTTCCTTGTTTTCTACGGTCAGGACAGAGGCGCACTTGGACCCGGCGGGGTTGCCTCCCTGCGATCCTTCCGTGGGCACCGGCGTAATACGCTTGATGTTTAATATGGTCACCAGAGGCAATCCCAGGATACTGCCGGTGGCATTGACCAGCGGTGCTGTTGTGTCACTTTCCGACATGGTGAGGATCAGCCTCCCGGCGATCATCGTTTCCGGGAAGGACCGGTCCAGAAAGGAAAGCTCAGGGGCCTCAATACCCTGCCGCCTGGCCCGGTGCAATACACGGCTGAACACATCAAGCAGTCCCTCAAGGCGTTTGGAATCCCCGTACAGGGCAACCGAAAGGGCGCGGGGGGTAAGACCTTTTTGGCCTGTGGAAAGCTGCTGAACCAGGAGCGCAAGGTCCCGCACTGCTTCCCCGTCAATGCCCCGGGCCGCATCCTCGGGGCTTAGGGTTTCGGCGAGGAACCTGAAAAACGGATCCTGCGCCACTTCCAGGGCTGCACCCCGGGACTCCTCCGCCACCGTCGAAGGCGAGGACTTCCCGGCCAGGGCAAACAAGGCTTCGCTTTCATGGCACACCAGGGCGGCAAGTTCTTCGTGCTTACGGCGATTAACCCATACCAGGGATACCAGCCCCTGCCGCTCAAGGGATTCTGCAGCTTCAAGCAAGGATTCCCGGTCATCTGGAGCGGCCCGATCAAAATCAGGAAGAATACCGGCTGTTTTGAGTCGCAACGGCCGGCCTCCGCTTGCCGCAGTAGAAAGGGGGTAGCGCTCCAGAAAGGCATCAATGATCCGCTGTTCCCAAACCGTCATGATTTGTGGTGAAAATCCCGAACAAAGGCCGAGTAGCCGTGGCGGATGATCAGATTGGTCCGATCCATGTGGGGGGCGATGGCTTCGATTTTTTCAGAAGGCACCGCGCTGATGAGCTGGATATTCATCTGCCGGTAGAACTCCAGGATCTTGCTGATCCGTTCATCGTCCATACGGTTAAAAGCTTCATCAAACATGACCAGGCGTACCGTCTCTTCAGGGCGGCTCTTGTAGAAGCGGTAGAAACTCGCGGCAATGGCCACATAGTAAGGGGTCTGGGCTTCTCCGCCTGACTTTTCCCGGAGCACCTTGGATAGGGAGAGTTCCACCGGCCTGTTGGTAATCTGGTCAATGACTTCGGTATCCTTGATTTTGATGTCATAATGAAAATAGGTCCGGTAATCGCAGATACTCCGCAGCTCCGGCGAATCGAGGTTGGCGTTCAGGATCCGATCAAAGAGGGTTTGAACCGCCTTGAGTTCCGCTGAGTTTTCGAATTGTTCGAAAAGGTCTCCATCCTCAAGGTAGGGTATCTCCGCAGCCTTCTTCACAATCTCAAGCTGACCCCGCCGGTCGCTCCGCTCTTCCAGGGAAAAGCGGTACTGGTCCCGGCCAAAACTCAACGTTCTGAGGGTTTCGTTGATTTCCCTGAAACTTTCCCGGGCCTCTTCAATGGATTCATGTAAGCGGACGATAAAGTGGTCCTTGAATTCCCGCTCCGCGTCCCGCCGGGCCTGGGCGATTTTCTCCTGGTACTCCGGGAGTTCCGAGGTTTCAAGGCGGTTCAGTAAGCGATCCACTTCGGTGCTCTCAGAGGGTTCCACCGAAATGAGGGCGTTGAAATCCCGGTCATACCCCTGGACCAGGTTGTGGTACTCCCGCTGGAGGCTTTCAACCCTGCTCCTGAAGCCCTTGAGGGTCGCCTCGTAGGTCTCAGAGAGCTCCTGGATGCTGCTCTTACCGATCTTTTCCCTGGAGTATGTTTCACAGTTCCCCAACTCCGCCGGATGCGCTACCCCAAAGGCACGGATGGCCTGTTCCCGTAGTCCCAAAGCAGTGGCAACGGTTTCAAGGGTTTTCTGGTAACCGTTAATAGTTTGATGCACCCCCCCAAGGTTTTCACTATGCTGGATGAGCCGTTTATCAGCCTCCTGGATTTGGAGGGACAGGGCAGTTTTCTTATCCTCAAGCTCCTTGAAACCCCTGGTGTCAATGGCGGCAAGTTCCTCCTCACTCCGGGCCAGCTCTGCCTTGAGGGCCGCACTGGCCGCCACTGAGGGAAAGAGATGGGCAATTTCCAGGAGGGCGCGGTAGGCCCGGCGAAAGCGTTCTTCCCCTTCAGCGGCCCGCTGTGCCCGGAGCGCTGCATCGTCCTGTTCCCGTCTGAGCCGGTCCGCTTCCATGAGGAGGAATTCCTTCCGGGCTTTCCGGGCAGCCTGGCCCAGGTAATGACGGCGGTACACATCCTCCCTGATACGGGACGCGGTATGGCCTGAGTAGGTCATACACTCCTGGGTTATAGCCCGCTGAAAAGTCTTGAGGCTCCGTATGTCGGCGCACATCACATCCCCAATACTGTAGTCAATGTACATCCGGGCGTAAGGAGAAGTGGTCTTCACCAGTTCCGCCAGGGAGCCTTGCTTGGGCTTTGCCCCCCGCATCTTTTCCAGGTTAGGAAGGAACACTCCGGCAATTGAACGGGGGAGACTGTCGTACAGTTCCAAAGCCCGCTGGAACTTCCGGGGGTCCACCAGCAGGGCGAAGCGCAGGGTGTTGAGCCAGCCCTCCACCGCGTCGGCCCAGTTCGGGTCAAGCACCTCTGCGGCATCTGCAAGGAAATGGGCCGCTATACCCTCGTCTTCCAAGGTGGAACGGAGGGTCGTCGGGCCTTCAGGATACCGGGGTATCCCCCGTTCCAGCTCCCCCAGTTCTGCGAGGGCTTCTTGCAGGGCGATACCGGCTTCGTTTTTTTGAGCCTGAGCCGCTTCCTTCTCAGCACGGCTGTTCCGCTCCCCCTCCTCAACTGCCTGTATATCCCCCTCGGGATTTTTCTCCAAGGGGCGGTCCAGGAGCCGTTCACACTGGGAACGAAGCAGTTCGTATCGTTCAACCTGTTTCAGTTCCTTCTCAAGCTCCAGTTTGAGCCGCCCAATCCGCTCCTCAACCCGCATATAGAGAAGATGAGCGTCATTGGCAGCCAGACTTGCCTCAGTTTCCTGCCGTTCATGGTCCCATTCAAACCGCTTTGCGCTGAGGGTGGCGATTTCCTTTTCCAGAAAAGCGGCCTTTGCCTCAGCATCGGTGAGCTGCCGGGAAAGGGTACGCTGTTTCTGTTCCTCCATATCCCGTTCTATCTTGAGCTTCAAGTATTCCTGCTTGAGGATAAGCTCCAGGTAGTTCCGCCATTCCCCGGCCTTGGCGCTGATCTTCTTGAGGGCCTCGATCCGGAGCACTGCCCCACGGGCCTGCCGATCCGTCTCCTTGTAACTCTCCAGGTTCTCCTTCATAAGGGAGATATCCACCGGCCGGTCTTCCAGGATGTAATCGCATACAAATTTATCCACCGACACCAGGGGAGTAAAACTCACCGACCGGGTGAAAGCTTCGAGGTAGGGGTTGTACTCTGCCATCCGCTTCCATACCCCCAGTTTAGCGGTGAACTCCCGGAGGTAGAGCTTCTTGGATTCATAGACCTGGGCGTTCCGCGCCACGATGAGGTCCCGGAACTGCCGGAAGAGGAGGGGCAGGTTCCCCTGGCCCCGGACTTCCACCGAGGGAAGGGGGATGCCGGCGCCAATCCAGAAGTGTTCCGTGAGCCTGCCGTCGGTAAAAGCCTCCACACAGACCCCTGCGGAGAAGCCCGCTCCCACTTCAGGCCCTGAGAATTCCAGCATGATATGGGCCACCGCATCTTCCCTGAGATATTCGGTAGTATCGCTTCCCAGCTTGCACCGCACATACCCCACCAGGTCCCGGCCGCCTTTCCGGTCCCCTGCAGCAGCATTAAACCGGGCCTTTCTGAGGTCCGCAGCCATAGCGTACTGGATCGCGTCCACGATAGTGGACTTACCGGACCCATTATCCCCGCCGAGGAGGCACCGGTTCCCAATATCCATCACCTCATCCTCAAAATAATGCCATTCCACCAGGCGGATCCGTTCCAAGGTGATCATAAACGCTTTCCCTCCCCAAGTTCGTTGATTAGGTACCCAATATACCGGAAACCGGCGTGTTGGTCTAGGGGCTAACACTGGCTCTCAGGGAGTGAAACTACCATGGAAAACCCCGTAAGGGGAAGTGTGGAGCAAATCGGAATGGACATTCGACCCACGTCGCAAGGATTTAGCCCGGGGTACCTGACCGTCGTGACACGGGGGCAACGTTGATCTCCGTATGTTTTTCCAAAAAAAGATTGATCTTTGTTACTTCTTCCTCAACAAGGGTCCGTCCTTTGAGATGGTTCACATATTTTTGCAGAGAGTTATTCTCCGGAGGCTTAACCACAGAAAACCCCGCCTCAAAGAGGGATGCGGTGCTTCGTACCCAGCGGACTTCAAGCTCCAACTCAAAGGGTTCAATCTCGGTTTCCGATTCAGGAGCTATCCACATGATGTACTTTTCATTAGGGTTTATCGCTACATAGGTTTTGCTGGCCATGCAAAAGCCGGTGTCGTTAATATCTCTCAACAAGGCTTCACCCTCAAAGCTGTTAATACGGACACCGGCCAAGCAAGAATAACGGGCAAGCCGGCGCTTTTCCGCAATCGCCGCTGCATCCGCATTACTTCTCGTAACCGGTTCTTGATTTTGAACACTCATAATATTCTCCTATAAAATAAAATTATCTGGATTTGTATTATTCAGAAGGCGGCGTCAAATACCGTCCGACTGCAATCTTCTGAGCAATCCCCAGGGACTTCGCAATCTCCTTGCTGACCTTTTGCACATTCTCAACACTTTCGTTCACTTCTTCGGATATTCCCTTCAGACTTTCCACCGTTTTATATATGACTCCGCTTCGCTTTTGAATCTCTCCCGAACCAGTCCGCACCTGCTCCGTGGTCTCCTGCAAAGCGCTTAAGGCTTCCAATACACGGGTTCCGTTCTCCACCTGGGCCTCCACTGCGTTATTCACCGTCTCAAAAGATGATCCCATATCCGTTACTTCCCGGAACATACTCCCCATGGTCTTCACCGTTTCTACCGACGCTTCCTGAATGTTCCCTATCCCCACCCGCATCTTCTTGATCTCATTCGAGATGGACGCCGACTCCTTATCCGAAGACTCCGCTAGTTTCCGAATTTCCCCGGCCACTACCGCAAATCCCCTCCCCAACTCTCCCGCGTGGGCCGCTTCTATGGCCGCATTCATTGCAAGGATATTCGTCTGGGCCGCGATATTCACCAAGGTCGTGTTTGCCTCCTCAAGAAATACCGACTGGGCCGTGATGTGACTCAACTCCTCGGTGAGCCGGTCCAGCATCTTTCGTCCCGCCTCAGAGGAATTGCTGAGGGTGTCGGTAGTTTGGCGGGCCTGCTGCACAATGGACCGAACCGCTTCCGTATCCTTGACCATCTGTTCTATGGATTCGGAGGACTGGGCAATAGTATGGACCTGAGTTTCCACCGCCTCCTCCAGGGAATTGCTATGGCTGACAATATCCTCCACCGCCGCCGCAGTCTGGACCACCGACTCCAACTGAGTATGGGTCTTATGCTCCACTAAATCCACGTCCCCGGTGATAACCCCTAACCCTTCTGAAGAACTGGTGATGGCTTTTTTGAGGTTCTCGGCGATATTCAACTGCTTCCCCATCTGCTCAGAGTTCAAATCATGCATCTTCTGCTGTAAATTATCCCGGATCGTATTGAGGGCTTTCTGCAGTTCCCCGATTTCATCCTTGCGGTTTATCTTGATCTGGATACTGAACTGCATTCCCGCCAGGGCGTTGGCGGCCCTCACAATTTCCATGATAGGATTGGTAACATAGTTGACCACCAGGATAAGCATAACGACCGCTGCAATAATCAGGAGTCCAAGACCGATGAGCAGCATCCTAAAGAGGATACGGTTGACTTCCGCAAACACCACCGATACCGGCGTCGTTGATACCAGGGTCCAGCCTGCCACAGGAATAGATACGGAATAGATAAAAACTTTATTATCGAGGTGAACAAAGGAAGGGGCGGACAGAATATGCTGCCGGTACTGTTCAAGACCGAAGTCGGTAAAGAAATCCCGGTTCAAAACCGCTTTTGCGTCGGAATGGGTAATATACAAGCCAGCGTTATTCAGGAAGAAGGTCTGCTGCTGGGGCAGGGCCTTTTCACTCAGCAGTGCGTCAAGAAAATCAATGGAAATATCCCCTGCAACAACCCCTACATCCTGGCCTGATTCATCATAAACATTCATTGATACAGAGGTAATGAGTGCATAGGTTGCCACATCCAGATATGGTTCGGCAAAGGCAATCTGCCGCCCGTTCTTCTTAGCACCGGTGAACCAAGCCCGGGTGGTATTATTCCAACCTGGCGCAGGCCGGAAATCGCTGTGGAAAATGACGTACCCGCCCGGTTGATCCCAGATCCCATTAGCGGAACAATACACCAGAAGCAGATCGGGCCGGGTACTCGCCATGCGGATAAAATAGCGCCGAATTGCATCCTGGGTTTCCTCATCCACCGGCTCCCGGGCCATCAAAGGGGCGACCCCGATACCGGCATACTGGATAAAGGACGCCCAGGTATCAAATTTATAGGTTATGGTATCCCGCAAATGGTTCATCGTTGCGCCTATGTTACTGATAATTTGTTTTTGTGACATGGAGTGCATATTGGTAAAAAAAACGATTCCTAATGATAGGATGGCTGCTACCGGAACGATTATACAAATAGTGGTAAAAAAGAGGGCAAAAGAAGATTTTTTAGAACTTTTTAACATATATCACCCCTATTGATTTACTAATATCAGTTCGACGTCATGGTACGCAGTACACTGCTCCTGAAGCTCGTTTTATGATACCATGCAGTGCAAAAAGCTGTCAAGCACCCTTTCCGTTCGTGTGATTCGTGGTTTTTCCCCGATATTAATGATCTAGCGGCTCAAAACGCGGTTTCCAAAGCGGCTCTTTATAGAATCCCGGATGGCGGGGTTGAGGGCGCTGCACTTGTGAAACACGTAATTCCCGATGTTCGTGAGGTTTGAAGGGAAGGTAACAGCGGTCAACTGGGTACAGCCGCTCAAGGCGTAATTCCCGATATGGGTAACCTGGTCGGGAAGCACGATATTGGTAAGGCTGGTGCAGCCGCTCAGGGCGTAATCTCCGATGCTGGTAATATTGTTGGGGAGGGTAACCTCGGCAAGACTGGTACAGTTGTCAAAGGCATAATCCCCAATGCTGATGAGACTCTGGGGAAGGGTGATGACCGTGAGACCCGTACAGTCGTAAAAAGCGGAATCCCCGATGCGGGTGACCTTGTGGGGGATGTTAAGCTCTATAAGGCCCGTACAGCCCCAAAAAGCGCCATCTCCGATGACGGTAAGCCCTGGGGGAAGGGTGATATCCGTAAGGCTGGTACAGTCGTGAAAGATGGAATCTTCCATGATGGTCATGTCTGCGGAAAGGGTGATGGATTTAAGGCGGGTACAGCCCCAAAAGGCGCTTGATCTGATGGTGGTAATTTTGGTGGGGATATTGATGGCGGTAAGGCTCGTACATCCGGCAAAGGCGTAATCCCCCACTACACTTACCGGCAGACCGTCTATGGTCACCGGAAGGGTAACTCTAAAGGCTGTGCCGAGGTACTTGATAATGGTGCAGGAAATTCCCCCCTTGTCTATCTGGGTCTTAAATTCATCCACTTTGTCCCCCCATACAGTTACTGTCTTGTACCAAGTCTATGCTACTATGGGAACGAACAGGCTGTCAAGGGCTAAAAAACATCATCCCCAAAGCGCTTGCGTAGTACCGCACGGGTGGTGGGGCTGAGGTGCTCGCAGTCGTGAAAGGCATGATGCCCGACATGGCTCAACTGATCGGGGAGGTTTATGGCGGCTAACTGGGAACAGTGGGAAAAGGCGTAATCCCCGATAGTAACCAGGTGCTCAGGAAGTATGATGGTGGCCAGGGAGGAACAGTGGGAAAAGGCATAATCCCCGAGAGCGGCAATGCGGTTGGGAATGGTGATGGTGGACAGGCTGGTACAGTGGGAAAAGGCGTATTGATTGAGGCTGATAAGGCTATTGGGGAGGGTGGCGAAACGCAGGCTGGTACAGCGGGCAAAGGTGCCTAATCCGATGCGGGTAATGCTGTTGGGGAGGGTGACGCTGGTCAAACCGGTACAGCCGTACAAGAGGCACTCCCCGGTGCTGGTAAGGCCGGCGGGCAGGGTGAGGGCGGTCAGGCGTATACAGTTGTTAAAGGCCCGCTCGCCGATGTGGGTGATATGCCTGGGCAGAGAAATGGCGTGCAGGCTCTCACAGTCGGCAAACACCCAATCGCCGATACTGGTAAGGGTCTCAGGGATAGTAATGGCCGTCAGGCTGGTACAGTGGCTGAATGCCTTATTTTCGATAGTGATAAGCCCATAGGGGAGGGTGATGGAGGCCAGGCGGGAGCTGGCAAAGGATTGTTCACCGAGGGTGCTTACCGGAAGACCTGCGAGGGTTTCAGGGACAATAAGCATGGTTTCTTCCCCTGAGTACTTGCTAATCGTTATGGTGGAGGAGGTTTTAGTCTTATTCACCTCGGTAACAAAATCATCTGCGACAGGCTGTTTCATCATCAATACCTCTTAGTATGAAAAAATATAGGGAAAGCTTGGACCGGGGTCAAGAGGAATCTTCACTCCTCAGTCCCTTCATCCTCTGCACTCCCCCGGCCCTTGGACGACACCGCTGCCAGCAGCTCATTGATGCTGTCCCGGTCCACACTGATGGCCAGACTAGGATAGAGCAGGATGATGCCCTCCATATCTGCATGTTCTGAAGGCGCCTCAATGAGTTTGTAGGTCTGGAGACGCCGCAACAGTTCTTTTAACTTGGTCTTCTTTAACGCATCATCCACCATGGCGTTGTACCGGTGCACAAAATCCAGGATCGTTACGGTGGGAAAGGTGGCAAGGGAAAGCTCGGCCCGCTTTTCTTCATAGAGCAGCCGCAACACCAGGAGGGCACAGGTCTCCTCCCGGCCCAGGCGCAGCCGAATATCCCCGCCCCCCTTGAAGGCGATGACTCCCAGGGCCTCATCCTTGACAAGACCGGCGTCCATGCAGGAAAACCAGGCGTCGTATATGGGCATATTCCGAATCGTAAAGTCGTAGAGTTCCTCTTCTTTCTGAATACCCCGGATGATGAAGGTCTTGGCCAGCAAAGTACGGAGGCTCACCTGAAAAATATCGAATTCGTCTTCCGTGAGTTCCGCTATCCGGGAAATATCCGCTATGTCGCTTTTCATCGTTTCCTCCGCAAGATGAGATCAGGAACAATATAGCCTGTACATTCGACCGCGTCATCACCGGGAAGCCTGGGGGGCTTCCTTTTTGTACGGTGAGCCTCAATATGATAGGTGAAATTCTGGAACCGGGAATCGGCGTACAGCACACTGTATACAAAACGCACAAAAGAATCTTCGTCCCACACCAGGTCCTGGGAACTGAGGAGCCGTTCCTGTCCCCCCTGTTCGTCAAGCCAGGCGCTTATCTTTGCCGGGCTTAGTTGGCGCTCCAGGCGGAGCCGGTAGGCCGCCTCTTCCAGCATCAGCGCTTCCCGGTCCACCACTACCAGGGGGGTCCCCTTGAGCCGGACCGCCTCCCGTTTAGTCCGGTGGTAGAGCGACTCAGGGGCAAAGGTACGGATCCGGAAAAGCCGGTGGTGATCATTTAAAAAATCCCGGTCTTTGTAAATCTCCCGGACCAGGTTGCCGAGTTTTCCCGCGATAGTAGAATCCGGTTCCAGGAGGGTCTTGACCCGTTCGATACTGGCCTTGGCATAGAGCATGTTCCGGCGGTCTATATCCTCAAGGAGGGGGTCCACTGCCCGCAGGGTATCCCGGATTTCTTCCAGCATCGTTTCAAGCCGTCTGCGGCTCTCGGTTATGGCCACGGCATTGAGGCGGGAGAGCTTACGGGCGCTTTCGTTGAACCAGGTCTCATCCGCGAGGAGTTCCCCCACCTTTTTGATGATCTTTGGCCGGTACCGGGAGAGGTTATCCGAGGTTTTGAGCCGTTTATAGGCCCCATCGAGGATGTCATTGGCGTAGAGATCATAGTGCAGGTGGAGAATGCCGCTGATACCTGCAGTGGCCGCCTCAGTGCTGAACCGGTCGTAGTGTCCCTTGATGCTCTGGGACAGGACTTTAAGGGAATCGATCAGGGCGGTGGTGGCGCTATGGGCATTGAGCACCGCGTAGTGGCCGTTTTCCGCCACTGCATCTCCGCAGAGCAGGGAGTAGATAGCCACCACGTGACTTTCATATTCGGTCTTAAGCCCCTCTTCCACCCGCGCCAGGGCCTCGAAAAAAGGCCGGGAGTAGGGGGTGATGTTGATCACCCTGCTGTAATCCTGGAGGGTTTCCTCCCCAAGCCATCCTGCGCTGATGAGTCTCCGCAAAAACCAGCTTGCCAGGTTCCGATCCGCGCTATCGGCCCCTGCCGGTTCCTCATCCACAGGGGTATCCGCGGCATCATCATCTTCCAGAAGGGAATCCCGGTGCCGTCCCAGATAGTCCATATAGCAGCGTATCACCTGTTCCCGTTCAAGGAACCGGGAATTTTCCTGAAACAGCCGGAAATAGAGGACCAGCAGGGCCGCATAATGTTCACGGTTGGGGCTTGCCAGGGGAGAAAAGAAGTTTTCAGGTAAGGTAGCAAAGACCCCAGAAGTAGCAGGCATAGTATTAAGCTAGAAAAAGAAGCACGCTTTGTCAAGTATGTTCTTGAAAAAACACCAATCCAGGGCAAGGTACGCAAATATTAATATATTTTCATTTATAGCTCAAAAATCACAACAAATGCTCCGAATTTTGTTTATATTATTTAGAAACATATTCCTGGACGCATAAAAGGGGTGACCATCATGGAACAAGATTTCATAGAACAAATGAACAAGTCGTTGCTCGATCTCAAAATGGAGATCATCTCGAAGCTGATCGTTAGTAATGAAGATTTTAAGAAGATTGTGGAGGGTATGGACCCTAAGGATCTGGTGGATACGGCCGCAGATGATATTGACCGCAAGATGATCGAGGCCATTGGTTCCCAGGAACTGAAACGGCTCAAGCTGATCGAGTCTGCCCTGACTCGGATCCAGCAGGGAAAATACGGTCTTTGTATGAAATGCGGCAAACGCATACCCCAGGCCCGGCTGGAGGCGATTCCCTATGCGCTTATGTGTATCAACTGCAAAACCGCTGAAGAACGGCGAAACCGTTAGCCGCTTTACAGGGCTTCCCTGGTCCAGACACCGGGACTGCCTGCAAAAAGGACCGTCTCAGTATAGCCCGCGGCCAGCAAGGTTTCGCGGGCATCTTCATAGTGGCCATCAACATCGCGGGCCTGATGGGCATCGGCGTTGATCATGACCGGTACGTGCTGCTCTTTAAGCAGCCGCAGCAGCGCCAGGGAGGGGTAGGTGTCCCTGGTGATTAAACGGTTAAGCCCGCCGGTATTCACTTCGACTACAAAAGGCGATTGCCCGCGGGCCTCGGCAATGAGCGTGGCGATTCCCGCAATCCGGCGGCGATACGGCTCCCCTTCCCATTGTTCCTGGCTAGTGTTCTTCTTGACCAGATCCAGATGTCCCAGGATATCGAAGCCCCCAGCCCGGATCATACCCTCCACCGCGTCCCAATAGGCATGTATCAGGGCCTCGCCGTCCCCGGCAAACCCTTCCCGGATACCGGTCTCGAATTCCTCATGATCCCCGTCCACGGTAAAGGGGGCGCCCCGGGGAGGCACCACATAATGTACCGAACCAATGAGGTAATCAAGCCCAAGTTCATGGAGGTCCTGGTCCGCCGGTCCCATGAGGCCCTGGATATAATCAACTTCAAGACCGAGAAAGACCTGGAGCCTCCCTGTCCAGCGGCAGCGGGCCGCCCGGACTTCATCAAGGTATGCTGCTACACGGTCCTCCCGGAGATGCCAATCCGATTGGAAACCGGTTTTCTGGTGTATAGGCCCATGGGAACTGAAGCCAATGGAAACCAGTCCCTTCTCGTAGGCGCTGCGGCAGATGGTTTCAATATCGTCCTTCCCATCGCAGAAGATCGAATGGGTATGGAGACAGGAATACTTCATTATGCTAATATACTCAATTTGAAGGGTGGAGGTACGCTCATGGCGCTAACCGCGTTAGCCGAAAGGCCGGATGAATACTCTTATACATACACCGATTACCTGGGATGGAATGAGAATGAACGGATTGAAATCATTGATGGGGTGGTCTATATGATGGCTGCACCATCGGCCATTCATCAATGGGTTGTTGGAGAACTGTTTGGTCAGTTACGGGATTTTCTGAAAAAAAAGTCCTGCCGCGCATTTGTCGCGCCCTTTGCAGTCCGGCTGTTTCCCCAGGCGAATCTGAGGGATGATACGGTGGTAGAGCCGGATATTGTGGTGATCTGTGACCGTTCCAGGCTGGATGAACGGGGCTGTAATGGGGCGCCTAACCTGATCATGGAGGTTCTATCCCCCTCAAACCACGAGCACGATGAGCAGGTGAAGTTCTGGCAATACCTCAGCGCAGGAGTACGGGAATACTGGATAGTGGACCCCCAGAAAAAACTAGTCCAGGTCAATATTCTGGAGCAGGGCTATTATCACACGACGATGTACGACGAACATACAAAGGTCCCGGTTACTGTCCTGCCTGAGTGCTTTATCACCCTGACCGATGTATTCACGCTATTCAGTCCGCTGTGAAACCTCGAAACATATTGCATTTTTTTCTACTACGGTTTATATTTTCACCTAATGAGCGATAGGGCAGTAC
>JAITNU010000020.1 GCA_031290325.1 Treponema sp. | reverse complement strand
CCTTTTGCGGGAAATCGGCGATGCCATGGGCGAAGAAGCCTTGCAGGAACAGGTCTCGGTGATTCTGGGGCCCGGGGTGAACATCAAACGGAGCCCTTTGTGCGGCCGCAACTTCGAGTATTTCAGCGAAGACCCCCTGGTGGCGGGCGAGCTGGGGGCCGCGCTCATCGAGGGCATTCAGAGCAAGGGCGTGGGAACCAGCCTGAAGCACTTTGCCGCCAACAGCCAGGAACACGCCCGGTTGAGCAGCGATTCTGTGGTGGACGAGCGGGCTTTGCGGGAAATCTACCTTTCCGCCTTTGAGCGGGCAATCAAAAAAGCCGCCCCCTGGACCGTGATGTGTTCCTACAATCTGCTGAACGGCGTTTATACCAGCCAGCACCGCACACTGCTCACAACAATCCTGCGGGATGAATGGGGCTTTCAGGGTCTGGTGATGAGCGACTGGGGGGCAACGGCAGACCGTCCTGCTTGCGTGGCTGCCGGGCTTGACCTGGAAATGCCCGGCTCCGGCCCCTACAACGACAAGCAGATTGTGAAGGCCGTGAAGAAGGGTACCCTTTCTCTTGCAGACCTCGACGCATCCGCCCTTCGGGTCATCGAACTGATTTTGAAGTCCCAGGAAACCCTGAATACCCATCGCGGTTTCCGCTACGACCCGGATGCCCACCACGCCCTCGCCCGGAAAGCGGCGGCCCAGTCTGCGGTTCTATTGAAGAATGGGATGCTTCCCCTGGCGAAAGGCAGGAGCGTCGCGCTTATCGGCACGTTCGCAAAAACCCCACGCTATCAGGGCGCGGGGTCAAGTAAAATCGTGCCCACCCGGCTGGACAACACCTTTGACTGCCTTGTTGCCGCCGGGGTGGATGTGGAATACGCGCCGGGGTACGTCCTCAAAAAATTTGTCTCCGTGGTCAACAGTGAAGTGCCTGATGAAGCGGAAAAACACGATGCCCCGGATGACCTGGAAAAAGACGCGGCCCTGATTGACCAGGCCGCTACGCTGGCAGGCAGCAAGGACGTGGCGGTGGTATTTGCGGGCCTTCCTGAGGAGTACGAAAGCGAAGGCTATGATCGCGAAACCTTAGGTCTCCCTGAAACCCACAACCGTCTTATCGAAGCGGTGGCCGTGGCAAACCCCAACACCATTGTGGTGCTGATGGCAGGTGCGCCAGTGGTCATGCCCTGGGAGCCGCGTGTCAAAGCGGTGCTTCTGGCGTACCTGAGTGGGCAGGGCGGTGGCATCGCCGATGTGCTCACCGGCAGCGTGAACCCCGGCGGCAAGCTGGCGGAAACCTGGCCCCGCGCTCTGGCAGACACGCCCTGCGCCCCCTGGTTCCCCGGCAGGGACAAGACAGCGGAATACCGGGAAAGCATCTTCGTGGGCTATCGCTATTACGATACCGTGCAAAAAGACATAGCCTATCCCTTCGGGTTTGGCCTGTCCTACACCGCCTTCGCCTACTCCGGACTCACCCTGGACAAAACCGCCTTCAAGCGTGGCGATACGCTCACCGCAGTCCTGACCGTGACCAATACGGGCAGCAGGGACGGCGCAGAAGTCATCCAGTTGTATGTGCAGTCCCCTGCTGATTCAAAAATTTTCCGGGCAACAAAAGAGTTGAAAGGCTTTGAAAAGGTCTTTCTGAAAGCCGGGGAAAGCAAAACCGTGTCGTTTGTTCTGGATGACCGCAGTTTCGCCTACTACAACGCGCCGGAATCCTGCTGGGCTATCGAAGGCGGCACATATACGATACTGATTGGCGCGTCCAGCCAGGACATCCGGTTACAGGCGGACATTACCGTGCAGGGAGATGGAAAGGAAGCTGCTCTGGCGTATCTCAAAGACCAGGCCCCGGACTATTTTGCCCTTTCCAAAGACGGACTTACCATCAGTGCTGCGTCTTTCGCGGCACTTTTGGGCCGTCCCATTCCGCCATCCCACCGAGACGCTACCGCGCCCTTCACACCGGACAGCACCCTGGGGGACACTCAGGGTACGTTCCTGGGGGACTTGATCTGGAAGCTCATCCATAAAGAGCTTGACCGGCGGTACGGAAAGACCGGCCCGTCACGGCGTTTTGTGGAACAGATGCTTTTTGAACAGCCCTTGCGTTCCTCTCATATGTCGGTGAAGGAGATTACCCCGGACAAGGCGGCGGTTCTGGTCAGGCTGCTCAATTCGCCCCTGGGGCATCGCCGGAGAGGTATTTCAAAAAAAGTTTAAAAATATCTGATTTTTTTCTTGATATTTTTTTTAGTATTTAGTATATTTTAAAAAAATGTCTCAGGTCATGGTAGCCGCCATTCATTTGTGATCCATCCTTGCGGAATCAATTGTTTTTTGATATGGTGTATACATGCAAAAGAATGAACGGCTTGACTCGCTGCTGCGTCGTCATGAGGAGCTGTCCCGCTTAGTTCAGGACCCGGAACTGGTGAAAAATCAGCAAAAGTACCGGGATATTATGCGGGAATATGCACAGCTCAGTGAAATTACCACAGCCTACGGAGAAATGACCGCATTTTCCAGGCAGTTTGAGGACGCTAAATCTATCTTTCAGGATGAAAAGGACCCGGAAATGCGGGAACTTGCCAAGGAAGAACTCCATGAACTGGAAGTACGCATAAAAGATGCGGAAGACCGGCTTAAATTCCTCCTTATTCCCAAGGACCCCCTGGATGAGAAGAACATCATCATGGAGATCCGGGCAGGTACCGGTGGGGATGAGGCGGCGCTCTTCGCGGCGGACCTCTTCCGTATGTATTCCCGGTTTGCCGAGACTAAGAACTGGAAATTTGAAATCATGAGTTCCAATGAAACAGAACTGGGGGGCTTTAAGGAAATTGTCTTTTCCGTGAGCGGTCATAATGTGTATGAAAATCTCCGGTATGAATCCGGGGTTCACCGGGTCCAGCGGGTTCCCACCACCGAGGCTTCCGGCAGGATTCATACCTCGGCCGTAACCGTGGCAGTGCTCCCTGAAGCGGATGAAACGGAAATCGACATCCGTCAGGATGACCTCCGTATTGATGTGATGCGGGCAGGCGGACCTGGCGGGCAGTGCGTCAATACCACCGACTCCGCGGTGCGCATCACCCATATCCCCAGCGGGGTAGTGGTCCATTGTCAGGATGAAAAGAGCCAGATAAAAAACAAGGCCAAGGCCATGCGTATTCTCCGGGCCAGAATTTACGAACTGGAAGAGGCCAAGGCCCACTCAGAACGGGCAGAGGCCCGGAAAAACCAGATCGGCAGCGGGGACCGTTCCGAACGGATCAGGACCTACAATTTCCCCCAGAACCGCCTGACGGATCACCGTATCAACCTTACCCTCTATAAACTGGATCTCATCATGCAAGGTGATGTGGAGGAACTCTTTGATGCCCTTAAACTTTCAGCCCGTGAAGAACTGCTCCGAGCCACTGCGAGTTAAGAGTGAAAGAATCACACAGCGCTCTTTACTCGCTGAGGGGGCTGCGGTGCTGGCCACTATTGAAACCCCCGGTTTAGATGCGGCGCTGCTCCTGGCGGACCTATTGCACACCGACCGGGCGGGGCTTATCATCAGGGCGCTTGATCCGGTATCAGAGGAGCTTAGGCGGCGTTACGTCCAGGTGCTGGAACGGCGCCGGGCAGGTGAATGTGTCGCCTATATTCTGGGACGGAAGGAATTCAGGGGCCTTGATTTTACCGTAACCCCGGATGTGCTGGTCCCCCGGCCTGATACCGAAACCCTTGTGGAAGCCGCTTTAAAAGTCCGGGAAGCGAAGACGCTATTGGACCTCTGTACCGGCTCAGGGGCAGTGGCAATCTCCCTGAAACATGAATGGCCTGGTATTGAGGTGTGGGCATCGGATATTTCCGTGAAGGCCCTGGAGGTGGCGCGGGGTAATGCCGAAAGGTTTTTAAGAAAAGAGGCTATTCATTTTGTTGCGAGTGACCTTTTTGACCGGATTGAGGGGCGTTTTGATATAATCACCGCCAATCCGCCCTATATCCCCACGGGGATGATCGAAAGCCTTGCCCCGGAAGTCAGGGGGGAACCCCGGCTTGCCCTGGACGGCGGTGAAGACGGGCTTGGCATCATCCGGCGGCTCATTGAGGATGCAGCGGACCATCTCTACCCTGGCGGGGTGCTCCTCATCGAAGGGGACCCCCGGCAGATGGGGGCTATTGCCAGCCTCTTTGCGTCCAGGGGCTATGGAACAGTACAAATCCACGAGGACCTGGCGGGACGGCCGCGGGTTATCGGGGCATCGCGGTCGCGGATATAGTGAAAATTCACATCAGGAACTGCTCCATATATAGTATCCTTTAAAGCTCTAAAATATTTACATTACTAGTACAGTAATGGAAACTAATATGCCAGCTTTTGAAGAACAAATACAGGTTTATACGCTACGGGACCAGGAACGAATAAAAGCGGCTATTGCTTTAATTGAAGGCGTATCCCCTCCCCTCGGAGCCGCGGCTATTCTCATGGAACTTGACCTGGACAGCGATACCATTGTCGCTGCCCTGTTGCAAGGTGTTGCAGAGGTCATTGGGGAGGAGACTATCAGGGAAACCTTTGGTCCCCATGTGGCCCTCCTGGTGGAGGGGATGAGGCGAATCGCCGATATTTTCGCAACGAACAAAACTGTCCATGAGGCGGAAAACATACGGAAGATGTTGTTTGTCCTGGCCCAGGACATACGGGTTATCTTTATAAAACTGGCGGATAAGCTGGACCGGATGCGGACCTTGGAGGAGCTTCCCCCAGAAGTCCACAGGAGTATCGCCCAGGATTGTCTCGATATATATGCGCCCCTGGCGGACCGGCTCGGTATTTCCTGGATAAAAGACGAATTAGAGGACCTCTCCCTCAAATACCTCAACCGCGAGGCTTATCAGCAGATCAAAGACATTGTGGCCCTGAAAAAGGAGGATCGCAACGAGTTCCTCGATACCATTCAGGACATTATCATGAAAGAAGCGAACCGTGTGGGCATCAGGATTGAGGTGGCGAGCAGGGCAAAACATTTCTATTCTATTTATCAGAAGATGCGGAAGCGGAACAAGGCCGACATCTACGACCTTCTGGCCATCAGGATCCTCTGCGAGAGTATGGAACAGTGTTACATCCTCTTCGGCATGGTGCACCGGCTCTGGAAGCCCCTGGCCGGCCGCTTCAAGGATTATATTGCCATGCCCAAAGACAATGGCTATCAGAGCCTCCATACCACGGTCATGGCCTTTACTCCTGATTCAGAGGGGAAGTCCCTGGAAATACAGATCCGAACCTGGGAGATGCACCACATCGCCGAATACGGCCTTGCCAGTCACTGGCTCTATAAACACGGGGCACCGGGGAAAACGGTGCGGCCTGTGGACATTTCCATTGTAAACCGCCTGCGGGATTGGAAAGATCAGGACCCCACGGACCGGAGCCTTGACGTGTTCCTCAAGGATATAAAACGGGAGATACTGAAGGACTCGATCTACGTGTTTACCCCCCAGGGCAAGGTGATTGAGCTTCCCAAGGGGGCCACGGCCATTGATTTTGCCTATAACATTCATTCCGCCATTGGGGAGCATTGCATGGGCGCCAAGGCCAACGGGTCCATTATCCCCTTGAGTTCACCCCTGCAGAATACCCAGATCCTGGAGATCCTCACCTCCCCCAATGCCCATCCTCATATCAATTGGCTCCGCTTTGCGAAGACCTCCAAAGCACGGGGTAAGATCCGTTCCTGGCTGCAGCAGCATGACGAATCAATCCTGAGTGAAAAGAACGGGGCCTCGAAGAAAAAAGCGCCGGCCGCTGCCCTGGAAAGCGCTGTCTCCACGGAAAAAGCGCCCTCCCCGGCAGTGGTCATGGAGCAGCGGCTTACCAACTCACCCTTACTCAAGGTCCGGGTGGAAGATGAAAAGAACATGTTGATTCGCTTTGCCCAATGCTGCCGTCCCGTAACCGGGGATCCCATTATGGGGTATATTTCCCGGGGCAAGGGCATCATCATCCACCGGCAGCATTGCAGTAATCTCCTCCATATTCCCGACCTTGAGGAACGGAAGATCCACACTGAATGGGAAAACGCCGCCTCAGTACTGGTTAAGCGGTTTAAGGTGGAGGCCCGGCTGTCGGCGAATCTCTTTTCGGAGATAGAAGGAGCGGTGCGGAAATACCAGGGCCATCTGCTTGAAGGTCGCCTGGAGGAAACTGCCCCTAACCGGCTTACCGGGCTTTTTACCATGCAGTTGGAACGGGCGGAATCCTTAAAGCGGGTCATCAAGAATATCCGGGGTATTCCCGCAGTGTTGAGCATACAAACCTTAACGTAAAGCCCGTGTTGCATTGAGGATGGCCACCAGGGCAACCCCCACATCGGCGATGAGGGCGAGCCACATATTTGCCAGCCCCAGAATCGCCAGGCTTATGAATATCCCCTTGGCTGTGAGGGCAAAGATCACATTGCCCATGACAATACGCCGGGTTTTTCTGGCCCGTTCTATGGCCTCGGGAACCCGCCGGGGATCATCGGTCATGATGATCACATCCGCAGCCTCTATTGCCGCGTCTGCACCGGATCCCATAGCAATGCCTACATCGGAGCGTGCCAGGACCGGGGCATCGTTAATGCCGTCTCCCACAAACACGGTGAGGCCCTGACCGGTGAGTTTCTCCACCTCCCGGAGCTTATCCTCAGGGAGCAGCCCGGCTTTCACCGCCGTGATCCCCAACTGGGAAGCCACACTGTGGGCCGGTCCCTCAGCATCACCGGTAAACATCACGGTCTGGGTGACTCCCTGGGCACTGAGCTGCCGGATCGCTTCTGCTGCCCCTTCCCTGATGGTATCACCCACGAGGATTCTGCCGTAATACCTTCCATTCCGGGCAATGTAGACCGCCGTATGATCTTCCATACCCCGGCCCGGTCCATCCCCGGAAAGGGCGATGCCCCTGGATTCCAAAAGATATTGGTTTCCCGCCAGAATGGTCTCCTCCGGTTCCTCAAAACGCAGCTCAAGCCCCTGACCGGCGATTTCCCGGTACGTTCCTGCTGGGGTGAGTGTCCCGCTGATGCCCCGCTCTTTACCGCCCCTCCGTATGGCCTGGGCTATGGGATGGTTCGACTCTTGTTCAGCCAAGACCGCGGTTTCCAGGAGCTGGTTTTCATCAATGCCCGAAGCGCGCTCCATTGCTACGATAGAGAATTTTCCCTGGGTGAGGGTACCGGTCTTATCAAAGGCCACGTACTGTGCGTTGCCCAGGGAGTCCAGGTGGACCGCCCCCTTAACCATGATGCCCCGCCGGGACATACCCCCGATTCCCGCAAAGTAACCCAGGGGAACGCTCACCACCAGGGCACAGGGACAGGATATGACCAGGAGTATGAGGGAGCGGTAGAGCCATACGGAAAACTGAGCGCCCGGGAGCAGCAGCGGGGGCACTATGGCGAGAAGCACTGCGGCACCCACCACCAGGGGCGTGTACCACTTGGCAAAGGCGGTGATAAACCGTTCCGGCTTTGCCTTAGCCTCTTTTGCAGATTCCACCAGTTCGATGATCTTGGCGGCTGAGGAGTTATCCGCGGTTTTGGTAGCCTTTATCACCAGAACCCCGTCAAGGGAGACGGTCCCGGACCGGACCTCGTCCCCTGGATTAACCGGCACTGGCCGGGATTCCCCGGAAAGCATGGAAGCGTCCACCGAACCCGCCCCTTCGAGCACGATGCCATCCAGGGGTATCCGTTCTCCAGGACGAACCAGCAGCTCGGTTCCAGGACTCACCCCATCGGCGGAGACTTCGGTCCAGTGGTCCTCAGTTTTCACCCTGGCCATATCCGGCTTTAATGCCAGCAACGCGTCGATAGATGAGCGTGAACGGAGCACCGCCGCTTCCTGGACCATTTCACCTATCATATAGAAGATCATAACCCCCACCGCTTCCTCCCATTCCCCCACGGCAAAGGCGCCAATGGAGGCAATGGACATGAGGAAGTTTTCGTCCAGCGCATGGCCCTGTCTCAGGTTGCTGAGGGCGCTCCTCAGTACCGGAAGTCCTGCCAGTATATACGCGGCAACGAGGAGGATGAGGGCCGACCATCGTAAGGGTCCCCATCCGGTCCCGGTTTCCGGTTTATCCCAGGAGACGCCTCCGGAATTAAGGTGCATAAGCGCCAGCCCTATCAGCCAGAGGCCCAGGGCTATGGCGAAGTGGATGACCCGTTTAAGGGGCAGGCCGCCAAAATGGAGGTGTTTTTCATTTTCGGCGTGTTCATGCCCGGTATGGCTTGCGGCGCATACTGTGCAGCACGCATCATATACCCCATGACTGAGGGTTTCAGCAGGTGTCTGTTTCATAGTAAAAGTCTCCCTTTAAGTATACACTTGAATAATTGATCAACTATTCAAGTATAAATAAAAGATAATGAGGGACTTTCACTTTGTCAAGGATAATGCATGATATCACCGCAATGCCCGGTTTTTAAAATTGAGCATTACCGGGGTTTCCCGGTTCAGCCGGAAGTTCCGCACGAACTTCCCCTATCAACGTTTGGGACTTTCGTCCATGCAGACTGTGTGCTATACTGCTTTAGTATTGAAAATAACACCGCGAAACGCTGATTGTAGCATATACCAAGCTTTGTATGGAAGCAATTTGAACCACTGATGGACACTGATGGACACTGATGGACACTGATATTTTCTTTATCCGTGTTAATCTGTGTGTATCCGTGGTTCATTCTTAGGTATACTGCTTTAGTATTGAAAATAACACCGCTCTATCCGATTT
>JAITNU010000171.1 GCA_031290325.1 Treponema sp. | reverse complement strand
CATTCCATATATCATAAAGGAACTGAATTCGGATATGCATATCCTGGATGTTTAAGTATTACTCTACATCAATTGATATTCTCTTGTCAATAAGTTTTCCGGCTCATTTTCTAAAAAATAGGTGCTCTTTTCCCTCAATGAAGGCCCTGTCCGGGGCTTTTAACCGCGTATACTTCAAAAGTGTCTCCCAGCCGGAACAGCTGGCTGAGGTGCAGGAAAAACCGGTAGAGGGGGCCTTGTTTTCCGGACAAAAAGGTGCCAATCAGGGGGAAGCGTTCGGGATGATGACCGGTAACGATGATCTTTTTAAGTCTGAAGCCAAAGCGGGCGAGTATGCTGCGGACCTGGCGGGGTTCCCAGATGGTCCAATGATCTGCCGGGCTTTTATCCAGGAAACGGATCCGGGAAACTCGTCCTGAAATCCCGGAAAGGGAGGGGGTTGAAAAGGCCAATACGCCTCCTGGTTTGAGGAGTTTCCCGATTGCGCTGAGGACTTGGTGTGGCTCTTCAAAGTGTTCTATCACATACCAGAGGGAAATCACGTCGAAGTCCTCGGCACCTGCGGGCGTATCCGGGAACAGTCCTCTGAAACAGGGAATTGCCAGTTCGTCCTGCACATACCGGACCGCATCCTCTGCGGCCTCAAGGCCCGTGGGGGCAAAGCCTTCTTCCTGTGCGGCTACCAGAAATGGCCCGTACGCGCATCCTATGTCAAGGAGGCGTGGCTTTGCACTGGAGGCGAGGAGGGCTTTGATGTGCTGCACCCGGGTTTTTCCCGTTTGTATCAGCCCTGGAAAATCCTCAAGGTAGGTTTTACCGTACTGTTTTTTGTAAAAATCAAAAAAATAATCCCTGGCGTATTCGATAGGTGGCGGGGAGCTGCGGAGCATATAGACCATGCCGCACTCGGTACAGCAGCGGTAGGTTCGGTCTGGGAAACGGGCAAGGGCGCGGTGGTTTGCCGCACCGCAACAGGGACAGGATGGGGACACCAGGGGACTGTAGGTTGCAAGGAGCGTGCCCAGACTCTGCGCCTCGTCAAGACGGTATTGCGCGGCGATTTTTTCACATTTTTTTCCCAGGGCTGGGAGGAAATCCGCAGCTCCCATAAGCCTGGGGAGCCGGCCTGCTCCCTGGCGGCCGATTCCGGCAGATACGAACCCTGCGTTTTTGGCAAGTTTTTCATGGTATGTACTTGGGGATACCAGCAGAACCGGTACCTTGGCATACAGGCTTTCAAAGGCGGTCAGGCCGAAGTGGGTGACGACCAGGTCGTAGCCGGCCATGTATTCCCGGAGTTCCGGTACTCCCTCTATAACCCGAACTCCCCTACTCATAAGTATTTCCTTCACTTCTATGTTGCCCAGCATACTGAGCACAACGGTAAGTTCAGATGATGCCATCAAAGCCAGGGAGACCGGAAGGGTAAGCCCTGCCGGATCCTCAGCACCGAAGCTTACGAGAATCTTCAAGCACCTCCGGGGGGCGTGGGGGGCCTGTGGCCCTCCACATAAAAAAGACCCTCGCTGATTCTTCGGCAAGGGCAGCATCCACGGAGCTAACAGATTCGGTGGAGACAAAAGCCCTGGCAAGAGATCGATCAGAAAATCAAATTCCTCTCGACAGGCCCCGCCTTCATCAATACCTATCACCGGTGCTATACGGGACCACCGGACAAATTCCTCTCGTTTTGTCCTGAATCGATCCAGGACGATAAAGCCCCACTGTTTGCCGTCCACCCCCGCTTCATCAAGCAGGGGCGTATCCAGATACACCTCAGGGATGGTCCTTGTTCCGAGTCCGGGAATATGGAGATAGGCTTCCCGTCCCTGGGTGCGGAGGTCCCGGACCAGTACCTGGGAACGGATCAGGTGGCCGCCCCCTTGACCTTGTTCAAAGGCGGGAACCACCAGTACAGGCCCCCAATTCACCGGTGCATCCAAATCGTTGTATAGGTGTTGATGATTGTGGCTCCCTGGTACCGTGCTTCCCCATCCCCCAGGGCTGAAAGCGCTGCGTACAAGGTTTCTGCACGGGTAAAATCTTCCAGAGTATCCACACTTATCCTGATGGCCGGTCCTTGCCAGATACGGGGCGCCAGGGGCCGGTGGAGCAGAAATCCTTCAGGATGATTGTACAGATAGGGGCACACATGCTCCCGTTCTGCAGGGAGGGATGCCTCTTGTTCTGCCCTGAGCAGGGCATCGGCGGCAACGGATTCTACACCGGCGCCGTAGGGAAGGCCGCTATAGCCTGCATAATCGGCGTTACGCTCCAGGGCCTCCTGGTTGATGGCTGCTGCGGCATCAATACAGACAAAGGGATTATCCCCGGTTGCCCTGATGACCCGGTCTATACCGAAACGGCGTATGGCCGTACCGTAGCGGCTTAGTACGTCTTCTTTGGAACCGGGAACCACCTCAAAGGCGGCTCGTTCTGCCAGGGGGCTAAAGTCCGCAACGCAGTCCGGCGGGCAGGCAAGGATATGGAGGTCGCAGGGCAGACGCCCCAGGGCCTCCATGACCCGGAACAAGAGGGGTTCGCCTCCCAGGGATCTGAGGGATTTCCCGGGCAGGCGGCTTGAGTCAAGCCGTGCCTGGAGTACCACGGCGATCATGGTTCAACGTGTCCTGTCTTTTCAAGTTCTGGATTACTGGTACTCAGCGGTTCAGCGGGAGTACCGGGCTTGGCAGTCTCAATCCGCACGGGTTCGGCTATTGAGGTTTCCGGCCGCGGCTCTTCTGCGGACAGCGGGTCGTTCACATCTTCCCAGAGTTCGGTTATGGCCCGTGCGTCGCTGCGGAAACGGTAGCGGTTGGTCTTAACCCACCGGCGTCCTTTGGAAAATTCACCCCATGCAGCAAAGAAGTCCCCGCCGCTTCTCAAGAAATACGCGGGGAAATGTCTCAGGGGAATGTACGCGTAGTCCCCGTGGAACATAGGGGCCAGATTCTTGAGGTAAAAACGCCGGTAGCTTTCTTCGGTAGTGCTGTCTTCAGGGGGTGTTTCTCCGTCATAGGAAAGGCGTATGAGCTGGGTGGCGTTGATTTCCTCTCCCCAGAGATAGGCCCGGAACCCGAAATCCATGAACTGCCAGTAGAGGCTTTTCAGGGTGCTGTCAAAGCCGCCGAGCTGGATAAAACGGTCCCGGTCGTAGATGCCGACTCCGTCAAAAGGGTAGAGGCTGGGCTGTCCTTCCTTGCTGGGGGGAAAGAGGAGGGTTTTAACGGTGCTACGGTAGGCTGCTGGTGCGGCAATGGTGGGGAGGGTTTCAAAATGGGAATTCTGAATCACCGGTACAGTACAGAGCCGTTTGTAGCCACTTTTTTGTCCATCGCTTTTGTACACGTCTTCCTGAAAGAGCTGGATCCGTTCAGCCATCCGGGATGCTCCGCCGCTGTGGAGGATCCTCAGATCATTCCAGAGGACAAAGAAGAGGGGGCTTGATAGTTCTGATGCTGCAATGTTGATCTGTGCACCGGGGCTGATTACCTCTTTTAACAGGATGAAACGGACCTGGGGGAAACGGCCTGACAGTTCTTCCACATCGTAGCGTTCCTGGGGTCCTTCCATGGAGATGATGTAGTCAAAGCCCGTCTTTTCAAGTTCCTGGAAGTGGGTTCGCCGGGGATACCGTCCGCCCCGGTTGAGGAGGATCGCTGAAAGTCCGGTGGAAGCGCTCCGTTCGGTGCCCCCTACAGCAGTATACGAGGGCAAGGTATCGTTAAAAATTATAGGCATAGTATTCGTCACACTCCGCACAGATTCCCGGATACCTCTGGGCACAGTGCTCCCGATAGAGGACTTCCCCCCGGGCCCAGATGGTTTCCAGCGGTTCGGAGAATACATTCCCCAGGGGGGCCGCTGTTTCCGCAAGAATGGCCATATCTTCTTTGCAGCAGGGAACGCTGCCGTCAAGCAGAATCGCCATGTCCCGCATGAGATGCCAGCAGGGCCGGCGCTGGACCGGGGACAGGTCCGAGGCTTGCAGCTTAGGCAGGAAGCCGCAGAAATGGTCGTATTTCTGGATGATGATGTTCATCCCTTTCCAGGACCGGTAAAACTGTTCGATATCATCTTCAAAGCCCCTGACCCGGATCGCCTGCACGTACGCGTCTTTGGGAAACAGGTTCATGAGTGCCTTTGCCGTGGCAAGCGCCTCGCTCATACCGAGGCCCCGGATTTCCCGGTACCGTCCAGGATCATGGGCATCCAGGGAGACTATCCACGAAAGGGGGGCCATGTGGTTCTTCCGGGGCAGGGTCTGTGCTGTTTCTTGCGCCAGTTCTTCCAGTTCTCCGGTCCTCCAGCCAAGCCCGGAGGTTTCGATGATCAGGGACAGGCCCTGCCGGGCGAGGACCATGCGGATAAGTTCCAATTTTTTCGGGTGCAGGCTTAATTCCCCCCAGAGGGAGCAATCAATGACCGCGTCATCGGAAAAGGCGGCTATAGTATCCAGCAGCCCGGCGAATCGCTCCGGTTCCATGAAGTCCTTTTGCAGGGCACTGAATCGGGGATAGGGGCAGAGGGTACAAGGCTGGGGACAGGGACCAGATACCTGAATCGTATAGAAATTGGGGAGGGTCCGCAGGAGTTCTGGTTTTTCAGCGATGATCCGTTCCGCGTCCTGGGCGCTGGAAAAGCCTGCATCAATAAACCGGGTCAGGAGGAGCAGGTTCCGTCTGGAATCTGCGCTCAGACTCAGGCGGTGGACCCGGAGGTCTACCGGAGAAATCTCGGTTTCAATGTCAAAGGCATTGATATCCTTTTGTAACACTGAGAAAAGGGTATCCCGGGTTACTGGTCCATCATCATTACCCAGTATTTTTGAGAGGATACCGGCGACACCCGGGGCAAGAAGCTCTGGGGAAAGGCCGTAGGGCCAGCCGTCGGCGTATGAATATTCCGCCCTATAGCGCCGGTGCCGGTCCGCAAGGGCTTTGGTCAGCGCAGGATCCAAGAGAGGACAATCGGCCCAGGCAAAATAGGTCAGATCAAAGCCTTCAGAAACCGATGCCAAGGTCTCGAGGAGGCGCCGCCTGGTCCATTCCGGGGCTTTTATGACCTGAACTCCTTGCACACATTCTGGTTCATCCCGCACCAAAAGTATGGTTTTACAGCTCTCTGGAAAAAGCGCCGCCTGTTCCAAGGCAAGGTTCAGTGCGCTTTTTCCAGAAAATACTTTTTCATAGGCCGCCTCGGCAAGGCTACCCCCATATAATACGGCAAGGGCATTCATACTTCTCCCAGTATCGGCATTCTGGCTGTGGACAGTTAGGGGTATTAGTGGAGCCAGAAGGCACGGCGATTTAACAGGGGCGATGGGTGAGTATTAGTATGAGATATTACCGGGAAATTGCATCCCACCTAAAATACCAGCTTGAGCATATCATAGACCTCGTGGGTTGTAATGGTCCAGGGTGAAAAGGCGACGAATTCCAGGTTTCGGGCGACTTCAGCGACCGGGACCAGCCGGTCCAGGGCCAGGCCAAATTCCTTAAGCGACATGGGGACCTTGAGGGCTTCCATGCGGCGGCGGATGGCATCAAGCGCCAGGGTGGCGGAATCCGCAACCGAAGCCCCTGGCTCCATACCCATCAGGGCCGCAGCCTTGGCTATCTTTTCTGGCCGCACCGTTATCAGCCGTTCCACAATGGCGGGGAGCAGTACCGTAGAACACCGGCATTTTGCCACCGAGAAGCGCCCGTTAAGGGCATAGGCCAGAGCGGTGCCTATGCCGGGAGCGCTTACCGATGTACCGAGGGCCAAAAAGAACCCGGCGTTTATGAAATCCTCTGCCACATGCTCTGCGTTGCCGGCGCTTATGCGGGCATAACGGGCAATAGCTTGTTCCAACAGGACATCGGACAAGATGCCGGCTTTACGGGAACAGTAGGCTTCCAGGGCTGTACACAAGCCGTCAAAGGCAAAGACCTCTTGTTCTGGTATTGATTCCCCGAGGGTCCCGTCTATAATAACCGCGTTACATAAGCCCTTGGGGGATTTTATGAGTTTTACCGACCGATCCCGGGGATCAATGGCGATAAAATAGCTTGAAAACAGAAAGGGATCCTCCAGGGTGGTGGGAATCGCGCTATAGGGCAGGAAGGGAACTTCAGGGGTTTTCCCTTCCAGAATGTCAAATAGGTCAGAGCCTGAACTTATCGCCCCAAGGCGGGCTATCCATTGAGTGGTAAGGCCGCCAAAGCCGATAATGCCCGAACACCGGGATCCCCGTGCAAGGGAGGCAATCTTTGTAGCCACCTCCGCCGTAGCCTGGGCGGGAATGGCATCAAAGACAATGGTCTCTATTCCCGAATCTTCCAGGATCGTGGTAAGCCGATCAATCGTATGGTTTTCATAAAGCCGTTGTTCCACGGCGATAAGGACCCTGCTACCATAAGCCTTACAGATAGTTCCTGCCCGGTTTACCGTATCCATACCCAGTATAACTTCCGGGTCCAGGTTAAATGTAATATCAGTCATATTGCCCCCTGGGTGCCAACACCTCGGAAAAAAAAAGCGGAACCCTCGGTTCCGCCCCGTTTATTATGCACCTTCGGCTATAAACCAAAGGCATCCATGATTTTATCTGCCGTAGCCTTGATAATCTTATCATTAATATATGAAGGATCGTTAATTTTTTGTTTAAGTTCCGCAATACGATCCATACGGACATCGGAAACAGAAGCCACCACCGCATTCGCCTGGTACACTTCACTCTTTTCCCGTGCCTCTGCGGAAAGACTAATGGAATCAGTCTGTACCGTCCGGTTTACCTGACTAATCCATCCGGCGTTTTTACCGGATTGAATGGGATCTATGGGACCTATCCTATTGATCATCATAATCATATCCTACCTGTTACTATTATCGGTACACAACTAATAATAGTTTATATATTACTTGGCTTTGTTTCCAGATACAAACACCGAAAATTCACCAAGCTGCTCGTTCTTTTCCGCTAACATAGAAAGAACCTCCGCTGCGGACCCCCGGAGGTATTCCTCGTGGAGCTTAGTCATCTCCCTTCCCACGCAAACATACCGTCCATTATCAAATTCGACCAGATCTTCCAAAAGCTTAAGTATTCTGAAAGGAGATTCATACAAGACAAAGGCAGATTCGGTATTTAAAAGCACTTGGAGCCGGGAGCGGCGCCGCCCTGGCTTAGGGGATAAAAACCCCTCAAAAAGCACATTTTTATCCATCCCCCCTGCAACACTTACCAAGGCAGCAAACGCCGAAGGACCCGGAATCGGAATGACCTGATGGCCAGCTTCCACCACACACCTGACCAGCACCGCCCCCGGATCACTCACCGCCGGGGTCCCCGCATCACTGGTATAGGCAATAGTTTGCCCTTCATTAAGGATAGTGATAAGCTTTTCCGCAACATGCGCTTCATTCCTAGCTCTGCAGGAAATCAACGTGACCCGTATCCCGAAATGACTGAGGAGTTTGAGGGTCCGCCGGGTATCCTCACAAGCTACCACATCCACCTGCTTGAGGGTCTCCACCGCCCTGAAACTCATGTCCCCCAGATTCCCGATGGGGGTACCGATAATATATAAAACCGCCAATAGCCCCTAGGGGAATTGAACCCCTCTTTTAAGATTGAGAATCTCATGTCCTAACCGATAGACGAAGGGGCCATCGAAACATCACCCACCACAAACCAGTGATACCCTTTTCCCCAGGGAGGATTTGAACCCCCACAAGCAGATCCAGAGTCTGCGGTGCTACCATTACACAACCGGGGAATAGCTTTTTACAAAATAGCAAAGGTTAAAAAAAAAGTCAATTAGAAAGGGGTAGTTTTTCCAGGAAAATGATCATATTTTTATTTATAGGTACGATGGTGCGGCTTTTTTAATTTTTGTTTAAGGAGATACAATGCCCGGTAAACTTGGTATTATGGTATACGCCTTTTTAGGGATTTTCCTGTTAATCGGTCTGAGTCCCCTTTTGGCGCGGGATGTGGAGATAACCATTGAGGATACCGATTTAGGGCTTCCCCTGGAAGGGGCCCTTATCCGTTCATGGGATGGCGGAGAGCGGATCTGCGATGAAGAAGGCAAGGTGACCCTTGCGGTTCCCGATAACCGCCAGGTGGTGATTCAGGTTGCCTATCCGGGCTATGAAAGCGGACGCCTCGTGATACCCCTTACGGGGGACCGGTTTACCCTGGGCTTACACTTGAGCGGGATCATGGAAAATCAGGAACTCGTGATAGAGGCCCAAAGGCCGGGGGTCAGTGAAACCAAAAGTGGTCGCAGTGTTGCGATCTCAGGGGATGAACTCACCAGGACCGCAGAGATCGGTATCCTTGAGGATGTGATGACCTCGATTAAGCTCCTTCCCGGGGTGGGGTATACGGGTATGTTTAACGCCAGGCCCTCGATCCGGGGTGGAGAGCCTGGGGACCTGACCGCGGTTCTGGACGGGTTCTACATTGAAAACCCCTACCATTGGGGCGGCTCGGTTTCCATCTTTGATCCCCGGATGGTGCAAAGCGCCCAGCTTTCCCACGGGGTATTTTCCGCCCGGTACGGGCACACCATCTCCGGGCTTTTGGAAGTAAGTTCCCGGAAGCCCTCCTTCACTGAAACAGAGCTTGAACTGGGGGTCTCCTCCAGTGCCGCGAGCCTCAATCTGTCGATACCCCTGGCAAGTAAGGGGGGGCTTATGCTCATGGGGAAGGTGACCTACTGGGACCCCTTTGTCTGGGTAGCCCAGCAGTTAAGCACGGTGGTGGATGATGAGACCCTGGACCAAATCAACGCGGTCAGCATTGCCCCCTATATCAGGAGCACGGCTTTCTCAGCGGATTACCGGTTTACCCCCACCCTGGAATGGACCATGAGCGGCTTTATCGGCGGGGACGGTGTGGGCGCCGCATATCAGAATGAGGGCTACACTGAGGATGGGCTGTACAACCGGACCGATATGGATTTTGGGTGGAATAATTCCCTGGGATTCCTTATTACTGGTCTGACCCTTAACCCCCTGCCTTCTATGGTCTTCAAAACAACCCTGGGGGCCGGCTTTTTAAAGGCCAGGCTTAATGGAGATATCTACTATAATGTTCATGTACCCTATTCCGAGGATTTTCTTAAGCAATATGGCCCTTTATTAGGGGACGGCGTTACTAAGTATTCTCTTGAGCAGGATCAACTCATCGGCATAACCAACACCACGGGAAACTATCAGGGCCGGGCAGACCTTGACTGGGATCTGGGGAAAGGCTTTCTGGCTGCTTTTGGGCTTCAGGAGTTGTACTCCCGATGGAAGCTGGAAGATAACATTCATGGTATTGCGGAAATTAAAACTCCCTTTACGTTTCCTGGTAGTGATATCACTATTCCCTATATCAATTATCCCGTTGACTATACCGTGGATGTGAATAATCAGGGCCTTACCTCGTCCGCTTATACCGTGCTGGAATACACAACTCCCGGCAAACGGTTCGGCGCAGAGGCGGGGCTGCGGCTGGATCATGTGTATTTTATCGGTGATGACTTTACCATCCAAACCGTACCGGCCTTTAACCCCCGGATCAACCTCGACTTCGGCGTCCTGCAAAACAAGGGCATCCTGGATTCCCTTACCGCCACTATCGGGACCGGGCTTTTTTCATCCATGACCGATAACATATCCCAGATTCAAAGCAGCAACGGTATCGGCGATTTTGAGATGAAACAGAACCGTTCCTGGACCTCGGTGGTGGGGACCAAACTGGATTTTCTGGAAGGCTATAGCTTTAACATTGAAGGGTACTTTAAGTATGTCTTTGACCGGGCCTACACGATCTCAAGTACCGACAGTGAATCACAAACCAGCAGCTCCGATTACCTCTTTGACGGGGAGGGCCGGATCTGGGGGTTTGACTTGATGCTGCAGAAGCTGGAATCCCGGTATTGGGATGGGTGGCTTTCCTATTCCTTTAATTATGCCCGTTACCGGAATCCCCAGGCCCTTATCACCGTTGGGAAGGATGAAACGGAAGAAGGCATCTGGTTCTATCCCTCGTTTCACCGTTTTCACAACCTCAACCTGGTATTGAACATCAAACCGATTAAACAGTTCAATATCGCCGTCCGCTTAGGGCTTGCTTCTGGGAGGCCGAAAGCCGTGGTCGGTGAAATTAAGCCCTACGCGGTGCTGGTCATGCCGGAAAACAATATCATCCAAAAATACAAACGGGACGCTTATTATTCTGACACCGAACGGACCACCTGGTCCATTCCCCTGGACCTCAAATTTTCCTGGTTTTTCTTTAATTCCAAAGGCAAGGGCCAGGGCGAAATCTATGTTGCCGTTGAGAACCTCATGTCCCTGCTATACAAGGCCCGGGCTAATACCAGTTTCAACAGCTATACCGGGGAAGAGGATACAGGGAGCAATGCCGCGATCTATGAATTGCCCGTTCCTATGCCTTCTGTTGGGTTTAAGTGGACCTATTAGGGATCCAGCCGCCTTTCCCTTGACCATCCCCTTTATATGGGGTATTATATAAATACATCACACTACCTGTAATGTAGTGTGGTTACTTTCAAACTTTTGATACGCAGGATGGAGCTATGAAATTTGAACGGCTGTTTACGGAAAGCGGATACGGGCCTTATAAAGATATGGTGTGGGAAAAACGGCGGAGTGAGATCCGCAACCCCGATGGGAAGGTGATTTTTTCAGAGAATACGGCGATTGTGCCTGCCGATTGGAGCCAGATCGCCACGGATATCATTGCCCAGAAGTATTTTCGCAAGGCAGGGGTGCCGGCGGATAAAATATACGCCTGGAAGGAATGGGCGCTCCCTGGCCCCCTTTTTCAGGCTGGTCCAGTGGCTTCAGAGGCCACCCAACCGGATCCGGGGGACAGCCTCCCCCTGGACGGAGCCGAGCATGACAGCCGGCAGGTATTTCACCGTCTGGCCTATACCTGGATGGACTGGGGCAAGCGGTATGGGTACTTTGATACTGATGAAGATGCCGGGGCCTTTTACGATGAAACCTGCTATATGCTGGCCCATCAGATGGCAGCCCCCAACAGTCCCCAGTGGTTCAACACCGGCTTGTATGCGGTCTACGGCATAGATGGCCCTCCCCAGGGGCACTATTACGTTGATCCCCAGGATGAACAGCTCAAGAAATCCGACAGTGCCTATAAACGGCCCCAGCCCCACGCCTGCTTCATTCTTTCCATTGAAGACGACCTGGTGAACGAAGGGGGCATCATGGACTTGGTAACGCGGGAGGCCCGGCTCTTCAAGTACGGTTCCGGGACCGGGTCCAATTTCGCCAAGATCCGTGCCCTCAATGAACGGCTTTCCGGAGGCGGGGTATCTTCGGGACTGCTCTCGTTCCTCAAGATTGGGGATCGGTCCGCATCGGCTATCAAGTCCGGGGGAACCACCCGGCGGGCGGCCAAGATGGTAACCCTCGACGCGGATCATCCTGATGTGGAGAAATACATTGACTGGAAAGCCGGAGAGGAACACAAGGTCGCCTCCATGGTAACCGGGTCCCTCATCATCAAGAAGCACCTGGATGGGATCAAAAAGGCATTGACCACGTTCCGGGGTCCCGCTGCAGATGCCTTTAATGCGCAAAAAAACCACGAACTTGCGGTGGCAATCCGGAATGCCCTGGCGGACCGGATACCTCCCACCTACCTCTATCAACTCCTGGGCCGGCTGGAACAGGGGGATGAGGAGGTCAGGCCTCAGGTGTTCACCACTGCCTGGGATGACGAGGCCTATAACACCGTTTCGGGACAGTCCTCGAACAACAGCCTCCGGATAAACGATGATTTCATGCAGGCGGTATTGAACGACGGTGAATGGACCTTAAACGGACGGGTATCCGGGAAGGTGGAAAAAACCCTCAAGGCCCGCAAACTCTGGGAGGCAATAGCCCGTTCCAGTTGGCAGTGCGCGGATCCAGGACTCCAGTACCACACCACCATCAACGATTGGCATACCTGCCCCGCCGGTGGAGCAATCCGGGCATCTAACCCCTGTTCAGAGTATATGTTCCTGGATGATACCGCCTGTAACCTGGCGTCAATTAACCTCGCCTCTTTCTACGACCGGAAAACCAGGGAATTCAACATTCCAGGCTACCTCCACGCCATTAGGATATGGACCACGATCCTGGAGATTTCCGTGGTCATGGCCCAGTTTCCGGCAAAACGGATCGCCCAGTTATCCTACGAATACCGGGCCCTCGGCTTGGGGTACGCCAACCTGGGGAGCCTCCTCATGCTCATGGGGCTGGCCTACGATTCGGAAGAAGGCCGGGCCGTGGCGGCTGCACTCTCAAGCATTCTGTCCGGCGAGGCATACACCCAGTCAGCCCGGATGGCCGCAGGGCTTGGTCCCTTCCTCCGGTATCCCGAAAACCGGGAAGCCATGCTGCGGGTCATTCGTAATCACCGCCGTGCAGCCTGCCATACCCCTGCCGCCGAATACGAAGCGCTCCATATCATCCCCAAGGGCATTGATCCCACTGCGTGCCCGGCCTATCTTCTCGGTGCAGCCCAAGCTGCCTGGGACCGGGCCTTGGAACTGGGAAGCGCCCACGGATTCAGGAACGCCCAGGTAAGCGCCATTGCCCCCACCGGGACTATCGGCCTCCTCATGGATTGTGACACCACCGGGGTAGAGCCTGATTTTGCCCTGGTGAAGTTCAAGAAACTCGCCGGAGGCGGGTATTTCAAGATTATCAACCGATCAGTACCCCCAGCCCTGGAGGTACTGGGATACAGTGCGGAAGCCATAGCGGAAATCACCGCCTATGCCACAGGCCGGCAGACCTTTGTGGGGGCGCCGGGGCTATCCCATGAAAGCCTTGAAGCCCACGGGTTTACCGCAGCGGCCTTGGCAGCGGCGGAGGAAGCGGTGAAGACCTCCGTCAACCTTGAGGGGGTATTCAACTCCTGGATCTTAGGCCGGTCCTTTGTGGAAGAAACCCTCAGAATCCCTGAGACGACCTGGTCCCTGCCGGGATTCAGCCTCCTTAAACACCTGGGCTTTACCAGTGAAGATATCGAAGGGGCGGAACGGTATGCCTGCGGGACTATGGGGCTTGAGGGAGCGCCCCACCTCAAGAAAGAACATTACCGGGTCTTTGACACCGCCACTCCTTCGGGAACCAATGGGAAGCGGACTATCCCCTGGCAAGCCCACATCGGCATGATGGCAGCGGTCCAGCCCTTTATTTCCGGGGCCATCTCCAAGACCATCAACATGCCCAACAGTGCAGGTTTTGAAGATGTGAAAGGGGCCTATATGTTCTCCTGGAAAAGCGCCCTCAAGTCCGTGACCCTGTACCGGGACGGTTCCAAACTGTCTCAGCCCCTCTCCTCCTTTGCCCCTGGTACTGATCCCCTGGTCGATACCATTCTAAGGGTGGAACGCTCCATGAAGGACAGGCCCGTGGAAAAGCCCACGGCCAAGGCGGCGCTCCGGGGAGGACGCAAACCCCTGCCAGGCCGCCGGGCCGGGTATACCCAGAAGGCCAAGATTGGGGGACATTCCATCTTTATCCGTACCGGGGAATACAACGATGGAACCTTGGGGGAAATATTCCTTGATATGCACAAAGAAGGGGCCGCCTTCAGGAGCCTCCTCAACAGCTTTGCCATTGCCGTCTCCCTGGGACTTCAGTACGGGGTACCCCTGGAAGAATACGTGGATGCCTTCACCTTTAGCCGCTTTGAACCTAACGGCATGGTCCGGGGCCATGAGTATGTGAAAATGGCCACCAGTGTCATTGATTACATCTTCCGGGACCTGGCCATAAGCTACCTGAAGCGGAGTGACCTGGGGCAGATACAGCCTGAAGACCTCATATCCACAGGGACGAAAAACGATTCCATTGTTTTAGGGGAGACTTCGGGGGAAGCCTCGGTCAATAGAAGCTCCACTCCTTCCGAGGGGCCGCGTCTCACCGGAGCACCGAGCGGGGATGCGCGGATCGCCCAGGCCCGGATCAAGGGCTATGAAGGGGACCCCTGTCCTGCCTGCGGTTCGTTCACCCTGGTGCGGAACGGTACCTGTATGAAATGCGACACCTGCGGAGGAACCACGGGGTGTAGTTGAGGGATTATGGTGCTTTCTGTTGATCTTTACCGGTAAAAGTGCTATATAATTATAGTATAAAAGTTGTCGGTTTTATCTGGCGGTAAAAATTCGACAAGTATGTTCCGGCAGCTGTTGAATTCTTTTAGCGGGCGAGGTGTGCCACCGGTACACCTATTTCCGGTGTTTTTTGATACGGAGAAGGGGTGGGTAACTTTTAATGTTCGCTGTATCCAGCGGGTTAAACGTTATAAGCGTCTTCTCCGTTCTTCAAGTGCTGGCTACCGCTGCACTCTGCCGGAAGCGTCCCCACCGGCGAGTTTCTTCACCTCATCCACCGAAATCAAGTTGAAATCACCCTCAATCGAATGTTTCAGACAACTTGCTGCCACGGCAAACTCCAGGGTTTCCTGGGGGGATAAGCCCTGGAGACTCCCATAGATGAGGCCCGCGCCAAAACTGTCGCCCCCGCCGACGCGGTCCACAATGTGAACCGCGTATTTTTTGGAGAAAACGTACTCTCTGCCGTTGTAGAGTATGGCGGCCCAGTTATTATCATTGGCGGAAAGGGACTCCCGTAACGTGATGGCCGTCTGTTTAAAACCGAAACGATCCATCAGGGCTTTGGTCACTTCCTGGTAGCCTTCATGGCTTATCTTGCCGGAACCAATGTCCGAATTTTTCGCGTGAATCCCGAAGACATCGGCAGCATCCTCTTCATTGGCAATGCAGAGGTCCACAAAAGGCATGAGCTGCTCCATGACCGCTCCGGCTTTTTCCCGGGACCAGAGATTCTTGCGGTAATTAAGATCGCAGGAGACTTGAAGGCCCTTTGCCTTGGCGGTCTTACAGGCTTCAAGACAAATGGCCGCCATGGTATCCCCCAGGGCAGGGGTAATTCCGGTAAAATGAAACCAGGCTGCACCTGCAAAGATGGCGTTCCAGTCAAAATCCGCAGGGAGGGCAGTGGCTATGGCAGAACCGGCCCTATCGTAAATCACCTTGGAAGGCCGCTGAGACGCACCCTTTTCCAGGAAATAGATCCCCACCCGTGAACCTCCGCGGACGATCTTCGACGTATCCACCCCGAATTGGCGCAGGGTATTCACCGCTGCCTGTCCTATCTCGTGGGTGGGCAGCCTGGTTACAAAGGCGACGTCCATGCCGAAATTGGCCAGGGCAATCGCCACATTGGCCTCGCCACCACCGTAGGTAACACCAAACCGGGGGGCTTGAACAAAGCGATAGTACCCTTCCGGCGCAAGGCGCAGCATGATTTCACCAAAGGTGATCACCTTTCCACTCGTTTTTTCCATAATCATCCTCCATAACATACATATAGTATTGCTTCACCACTGCCTGAGTTTATCAGGCGGTTCGATATGCACCCTCCTGATTGTTCAATGACAAACAAGCCGTGGACCTTCCTCACTTCGTCCTTAATTACCACACTTGCCACTGCTCCCAGATATTTCCTGGTTTCCTGAAGCTCATCGGCCCGAAGGCGCACTCCATACGTTTCAGATGCTCATCCACATGATCCTGGGTCAGCTTGGTCTTGACCTCCACTGCCATGGCGAATTCTCTGTTTCCCAGGAACACATCTACTTCTGCAATGTTCCTGCCATGCCCATCATCCACCCCACGGTCTCCTGAAACAGCACCCAGACCTTTTCAAAGGTCAGTCCCATATTCGTTTACCATACCTATGTTCCTTACTTATAATATATCAGGGTTAGAGAATAAGGAGAATATGGAACGAGTGGTTTGTCGTGATAAACCTTTGTAACCATTCACAGGTGCTTACACGTTATACACTACATATAGTGCATAATAAATATATTATATACTATATATAGTGCCATGAACGGATACTAATTTCTTAAGCATACTTTCTGGATCACCACCAGAATAATGATCGTGATCTGTACAGTATACTGATGAATTTTTATTTTTTTATTTTTTTTCCGTATTTCTATAGACAAACAAAAATAAATGTGCTATATATTAATACAAGGTTACTTTGAATGACCGTACTTGTCATAGACAAGACTATATTTTATGGAGGGCGCAAGCTCCAGGTTATGATACCAGGGAGTGACAGTAATAAAGATGTATATAATTGCTTATAATACTATGAATTATACCCCCCCCCCCCCCCTATCCAGAATTTAGATGTAGTATTTCTTCCTTTTATTTACACAGTATATGCTCATCAAGAATCAGCGTTTTCCATAAGGAAAATGATGGGGTGTTTGTTTTTTCTTTATATACAGGTGCTATATACTATGCGGGTTTATAAAATATATATGCCACCATGATAGGTTTAAATTCTATGCTTGCATAATGATGCACCTGATCAATGAAGTAGATACGTTTGCTGTAATTTTCTGAGGAGGTTTCCTGCGAGGAGTGGAGGATTTTCTGCAGGTTTCTAAAGTAAGGCAAAGACATTATCCGGTATAAGAGGTTATGCTGTTTCGGCGCATATCCGATTATCTGGTGTCCATGAAAACAGAAGTGCTGTTTTGAAGGAGAGATATATGCTCTCTATGTTTATATTTTAAGGAGATTTTATGAGTGTCGATGACAAACAGGTATGGCAACAGTATGCAACGGCACTGACCAA
>JAITNU010000166.1 GCA_031290325.1 Treponema sp. | reverse complement strand
GGACGCGACAATGATAAGCTTTTTAAGGCAACTGAGAAGCGGGTTCAGTGCGCGTGGAGTCGGCATATTCCCTGTGTCCCTCGCGCTGGTGGGCATGCGTGACTTCAAAGATTATCTCGGCCAAAGATGGAAAGCCGGTTAATCAGGGATCGCCGTTCAATATCAAAGTGGATTCTGCGGAACTTTCCAATTTTACCCCAAAGGACATTGCGCGTCTCTTTGCCCAGCGGACAGCGGAGACCGGACAACAAATAAGCGGAGAAGCCTTAGACTATGTGTACGAGCAGTCCAAAGGTCAGCCGTGGATAGTCAACTCCCTGTTTATGCGCGCTACCATGCGGATATTGGATGAGAACAGTCGTGAAACGGTAACGATAGACTATATCAGGCAGGCGCGGGAGCAGATGATACTGGCGCGGGAAACACACCTTGACGCTTTAGCTTTCCGCATGGAAAACCCCGAAGTACGGAACGTTATGGAGACTTTATTGACCGGCAATGTGGATACACGCCTGTCTAAAAGCGAAGGCTTTCGCCTCTGTCTTGACCTGGGACTAGTCGCTATTGAAGACGGTGAGACTATGGTGGCAAATCCAATATACCGTGAAGTCCTGGCCCGGCAGATGACCTACGATGTTCAGCTTGCCATTCCCAAGCCAACTTTTCACTGGGAAAACGCCGACGGGTCTCTGGACATGGACGCGCTCTTACAAGCCTTCCAGCGCTTCTGGCGGGAAAACTCAGGCGTCTGGGAGGGACAATCAGACTATACCGAAGCCTTTCCCCACCTTTTGCTGATGGCCTTCTTACAGCGGGTCCTGAATGGCGGCGGATGCATTGACCGCGAATACGCGGCAGGGCGGGGCCGCATGGATTTGTTCATCGAATATAAAAACAACGCCTATATCATTGAAATAAAACTGATACACCCCAAAAAGGGAGCGAAAGAAATAAAAGTGCAGGGTCTTGAGCAGATAGTGAGCTACCGCGACACCAAAGCTCCCGGCGCTCCCGCGTACCTGATCATCTTTGACCGCCGGCCAACCCGTCGGTCATGGTCAAAGCACATCACCTGGAAAAAAGAAGGTGAAATAACCGTGGTGGGGTGTTGAAAAACTATGAATCACTTGGTTTTCCCAAGGCTTGCTGTTGTAGACTTTCCGGGGGCAGCTCCATAAACTCAACTGCATTGCCGTCAGGATCATGGGTCCAGAATTGTATACACCGGGAATAGCCGGTTTTCAGTTCCACGTCAATCGGAGCGCCCCGGCTACGGATTGCTTCCAGAGTCTTGGCCGCGTTATCAACTTCAATACAGAAGTGTACGAGACCGATGGTGGTCTTGAGATCCCCCGGTTCCTCAGCGCCGTTGGGGAAAATCTCGATAAACTGACTGGGCGCGATGTATATATGCACACTCCCCAGTTTTGAGCCTGAAGGGTCCTGCATACGGAAAGCTTCAGGCATACCAAGCACATCGCGGTAAAAAGCCGCTGTAGCTTCAATATCCCGGGCACGGATTGCGATATGACCAAGCATCATCTTTTACTCCTCATTATTACCGGGTCTTTGACCGGCTTTATATACTGCGGGACTGGGGCTGTTTTTTGCCGGTACATCCCCCAAAAACCACCGCCAAGAGGGCAAACAAAACAATCGCCTTTGCTGCCTTCATACTTCTTTCCTCCAAAAAAAATAAAAGAATCCCGGAGCAGATCTCCGGGGTATTAAACCAAAAAGAATTTAATAAAGCCTATCCCTTGACCGCGCCAATAGTAACCCCCGCGATGAAATACCGCTGAAGCCAGGGATACACCACCACGATGGGAATCGTCGCAAACATCACCGCCGCAGCCTTCATCCCGTCACTGGCAGCAGGAACTCCTCCCGCTACCCCTTCCTGGGTCGCCACTTCTATCGACGACAGGTTGTTGATGATGTTGTACAGCTTGAGCTGTATAGGGTGAAAATCAGTTTGCGTGAGATACAGCAGCGCGTCTGAAAACCCGTTCCACCGCCCCACCGCATAGAACAAGGCCAGCGTAGCCAACACCGCTGATGACAGCGGAAGATAGATCCGTACCAGCACCGTAAACGGATTCGCTCCGTCCAGTTCCGCCGATTCCTTTAAACTTTCCGGTACTCCGTAGAAAAAACTCCGCAGGATAATCATGTTAAAGACCGAAAGACAATTCGGTACAATCAATACCAGCGGATTGTTCAACAGTCCCAGATTCTTTATCAGTATGTAGTTTGGTATCGTTCCCGCGCTGAAATACATCGTAAACAGTATCAGCGTGTTGATTATCTTCTTCCCCTTGAGGGTATTGTAGGTAAGGGGAAACGCGCACAATATCGTGATAGCCAGGGAAACCAGGGTACAGATGACCGTGAGAATTGCCGTCCATACCATGGACCGGGAGAAGGAAGCATCCCGGAACACATACCGGTAGGAATCCAGGGTAGGATTCACCGGCAGAAAGGAGACCTGCCGGTTTATGATCGCCATCGGGTCGCTCAGGGACCGGGCTAACAGGTTCAGCATGGGAAAAAGGCATATCCCGATCACCAGCAAACACACTGCAGCAATGATACCGTCGCCCAGTTTCTTTGATTTTGAAGTTATCATTCTATTCCTCCGTACTTCCGGGTTACCAGATACCCCGTTCGCCAAACTTCTTCGCCAGGGCGTTAGCGCCTACCAGGAAGAGTACACAGATGACCGACTGGAAAAGCCCAATCGCCGCCGTATAGGAGAACTGCTGGGACCGGATACCAACCCGGTACACCATGGTACTAATCACGTCCGCCACCTGCATAACCCGGGGATTAGCCAGGGTATAGGGCCGGTCGAACTCGCTGCCCAGAATCCGTCCCAGGTTCATAATGAGGAGGACTACAATGGTAGGCCGGAGTCCTGGTAAGGTTACATGCCATATCTTACCCCAGCGCCCCGCTCCATCCACCTCTGCGGCTTCATATACCTCGGGATTGATCCCGGTGATAGCGGCAAGGTAGATAATCGTACCCCACCCCATCTCCTTCCATACGCCGAGACCCGCGTAAGTCCCTATCCAGAGGGTATTATTCATCAGGAAGTCGATAGGACCGATGCCGAGTCTGCCCAGGGCAATATTGATGACCCCGCCGGAGGGAGCGAAGAGCTGACTGGCGATACCGCTGATAATGATCCACGAGAGGAAGTGCGGGAGGTAAACCACGGTTTGGGTAAACCGCTTGTAGCCATGCCAGGTCAGTTCATTCAGTAAAATAGCAAGGATGATTGGCGCCGGGAACCCCACCACGAGATCCAGCAGATTGAGGACGAGGGTATTCCGCAGGGCATTACCGAAATCCCGGGAGGTGAAAGCCTGGACAAACCACTGGCCGCCCACCCAGGGAGACTCCCAGACGCCGCGAAACAGGTTGTAATCCTTGAAGGCAATAACGATATTGGTCATGGGGATGTACCGGAAGACCACAAAAAACACGATTGGAATAGCCAGCATCAGGTAGAGCATCCAACTGCGTCTGATATATTCGAAGCGCTTGTGACTTGAGATTTTCATTCTCAAACCTCCTTTCTTATTGAAGCGGCTTTTCAAAAGATCCGATTTTGAACATACCGCCATACACATCATTTTTTAGGTTCCAGAACAACCGCATCGCGCTGGGCGATGAGGGAGAGTTCAGCCGCTTTGAAGGCGTGCTCCTGGGTCATGGCGTTTTCGGTACGGTTCAGGCAGTCAAGAATCAACTGGCCAAAGAAGGGATACCCAACCTTGCCCTCGACATAATAGTAGGTTTCTTCTTTGCCATTGGCGAGGAACACGTGCCCCCCCCCTGCATCCTTAATGCCCAGGTTCATGTACTTCCGCTGTTCGATAAAGCCTTCCGTTCCCAGAATGAAGAGGCGTCCATCCCCCCACATCTGGAGACCATCAGGGGTGAACCAGTCAACCCGGAAATAGCCGGTGGCGTTATTGTCCAGTAGAATCTGACAATCGCCGAAATCGTCCAGTTCGGGGTATTGCAGGTGGTTGTAGTTGGCAATCTGACTGCTGACGACTTTTCCGTCTTGTGCGCCTGTGTAGTAGAGAATCTGCTCCATGTTATGACTGCCGATGTCACAGAGGATGCCGCCGTAGTCTTTCTTGATAAAGAACCAGTCCGGACGGTTAGGCGCACTGAGACGATGCGGGCCGAAGCCTATCACCTGCAGCACACGACCTATCGCACCCTGTTCGATAAGCTCACCGGCAAACACGGCGGACTCGACGTGGATACGCTCGCTGTAGTAGACGGCGTACTTCTTGCCGGTTGTCCGCACCGCTTCACGGGCCGCTTCCAGTTGTTCCAGTGTGGTGAGCGGCGCCTTGTCGGTGAAGTAGTCCTTGCCCGCAGCCAGCACCCGGAGGCCCAGGGCGCAGCGCTCAGAGGTTTTCGTGGCGCCAGCAACCAGTATGATTTCCTTGTCCCC
>JAITNU010000124.1 GCA_031290325.1 Treponema sp. | reverse complement strand
CAGTGCTCTGAATCTACCAGCAGTACCCCGGCCTCCCGCATGGCGTCCAAGGCCCGTTCCACCGAGCCTTGGGGATAGCCAACCCCCTGGACCGCGTCTATAAGCACGATGGTTTTGTAACCCCTTCTCACCGCGTCCAGGGCACTGTAGAGCACGCAATAATCAGTGGCAAGTCCCCCTAAGAGCAGGGTATCAATGGAAAGGCTCTGTAAAAAACCGTCGAGTCCTGTGGGGGTTTTCCGGTCATTTTCAAAAAAAGCCGAATAGGAGTCCAGCTCCTGCCGGAACCCCTTGCGGAGTATGAGGTTGACTGGCCGCAGATCAAAGTGATCGTGGAAGCAGGCACCCTCAGTCCCCTGTACACAGTGATCCGGCCAGAGGACCTGGTCTTTTACTGCCCCCAGGATAGCCCCGGGTTGCATCCCCTGATGGGCTGAGGCAAAGGAAACATGGGCAGGAGGGTGCCAGTCCGCGCTGGCAATCACGGTGCCGCCATTCTGAGCGAACTTTTTCCCCAGGCTGTTGAGGGGCTTGATAACCCTATCCCCCTCATTGACCGCTAAGGCCCCGGCAGGCCGTTTTTCCCCTGAAACACGGGTATACCCGGGACAGAAATCATTTTGTACATCGATCGCTATTAAAGCGGATCGCATAAAATCAAGGTTCATGATGTCTCCTTTATGAGCTGAATCACGGGGGAAGATTTCCCCGTCTTTATTATAGCACCCCTGGTCCTGAAAACCCCTTGTTTGAAGGCGCATTTGTCTGTATTATAGGGTAAACTCGCGTTTTCGAGTTCAGCGGGTAGGAGGCACTTACAATGAAGGCATTGGTCCTTGAGTCGGTTAAAAAGTTGAGCATCCGGGATGTTCCGATTTCTGAAACAGTCGGGCCTTATGATGTGAAGATTCAGATAAAGGCCTGCGGCATCTGCGGCAGTGATATTCATTATTACCTGGAAGGGGCTATCGGCGATTTTGTCGTGAAGGAGCCGATGATCCTGGGCCATGAGGCTGCGGGGATTATCATTGAAAAGGGCGAAGGGGTTACCCACCTTGGCCTGGGCGATCTGGTGTGTATGGAACCGGGGATTCCCGGGGTCTTTTCTCCTGAGGTGCTGGAGGGGAATTACAATATCGACCCTGATGTGGTGTTCTGGGCCACACCGCCGGTGCATGGCTGTCTCCGGGAAACGGTGGTACATCCTGCACGGTTTTGCTTTAAACTCCCTGCAGGCATGAGCGCGGTGGAGGGGGCCATGATGGAACCCCTGGCCATTGGTATTGAGGCGGCGAAAAAGGCCCGTATTAATCCAGGGGACACGGCCCTGGTGACTGGCGCAGGCACCATCGGCACGATGTGTACGATTTCCGCCCTGGCAGGGGGTTGTAGCAGGGTCTTCATTTCCGATGTTAAGGCTGAAAAACTGGGGATTGCCGCGTCTTATCAGAATGTGGTGCCAATCAATACTGCCCAGGAAAACCTGGAGGACCGTATCATACAGGAAACCGCAGGCCGCGGGGTGGATGTGCTCATTGAGGCATCGGGAAGCCCCAAGGTGTACCCCGGTTTCTTTCGATGCGCCCGGCGGGGCGGGAGGGCGGTCCTGGTGGGCATGATGAACGGCACGGTCCCCATTGATGTGGCCCTCTTACAGGGACGGGGTATTAGCATTGAAACGATATTCAGGTATACCAATGCTTTTGACCGGGCCGCCGCCCTGGTGAGTGCCGGCAAGATCGATATTAAGCGTCTTATCAGCAAGACCTTTCCCTTTAAGGATGCTATCGGGGCCTACGAATATGCAGCAGCAGGACATTCTGAGGTGGTTAAGGTGATGATCGAGCTGTAGAGAGCAGGGCGCCAAGTTTTCGCAAAGAACGTAACTGGTCCGCCACCCCCTTGCACTTTCCGGTCTCCCTGATTATGATAACCAGTATGAGGTCGCAGCATGGTGAAGTCGTGGTTTACTTTGTTTTTTCTATGTTTTCTATCTAATAGCGTTTTTTTCCTGTATACCCAGGAAATTATCACCGCTGAACGGTACCTTGCCACGGTATCCGAACGGTACACAGGGATGAAGGATTATGAAGCCCGGATTATCATCCGGTCCGGCAGTACTGATATGTCCGGGACGGTCAGTCATCTGGCCCCTTCTTTCCTGCGGATAGATTTTACCTCCCCGGCTGAACAGGTTATCCTGTTCAACGGAGAACAATTAACGGTCTACCTGCCTGAATACCGGGCGGTGCTGAATCAGTCCATCACAGCCAACCGCAGAACCTCTGGAGCATCCCTGGCAACCGGCCAGGGACTCACTATGCTCAGGCGCAACTATGTTCCCGCCTTTATAACCGGTCCTGAGCCTCAGCCCCTGGATAGTGGTTCCAGTGAACAGGTCGTTAAATTGCGCCTGAGCCGGCGTTCCATTTCAGAGGGATTTCGGGAGATCACCCTGAGTATCACCCCTGATACCAAGCTGATACGGCGTATTGAAGGGAAGACCATTGCGGAGGGCCAGGTTCGCTTCGATTTTCTGAATATCAAGATCAATCAGGGCATTCCGGAACAGCGGTTTATCTACGATTCTCCTGCTTCGGCTAATATGTATAACAATTTTTTATTTAGAGATACTGATTAATGGTCCGGCGGTTGGTATTCAAGAGGTTCCGGTATGCGGTACCGGCGGTAGTGCTGGAGGAGGAATTCGATGGAATCTCTGGGAAGTAAATTAAAATCCACCCGTGAAACTAAGGGGTATACTATTGATCAGGTAAGCCGGGAAACCAATATCTCAGGTCGTTATCTGGAAGCCCTGGAAGGGGAAACTTTCACCGTATTTCCCGGAGAAGCCTATCTTCTGGGCTTTTTAAAGAATTACGGCGAATTTCTGGGCCTTAATAGCAAGGACCTGCTCGATATATACCGGGCGCTGAAAATTCAGGAGGAACCAGTGCCGGTGGCTCAACTTTTAGAAAAGCCTGTGTCGCCGTTTCCCTTCAAGCTCCTCTTGGGTATCCTCATCGGCCTGGTGATCCTTGGGGCTATTGGCGGAGGGGTTTATTTCTTTTTGCAGCTTCCCCGTACCCCTCCTGCTCCTGTTATGGAGATCCATAAGACTGAGGAATATATTATGGATACCAATTCCCTGGAACGGCGTTTCTATCAGGGGGATATGCTCTTTATTCCCTATGGTACGGATCAGTATTCCCTGGAACTCACCAACCTTGGGGAGGCCCTGACGATCATGACCCCTGATGGGGAGGTACGGCTGGATTTGGGGAAGGATGTAATCGTGGACATCAACAGCGATGGGATTGGGGAACTGCGGATCAGCGCGGTGGATTTTGTTAAGAATGATCCCAGTGCCGGGGCGCTTTTGTACTTTGAATTGGACGCTACCCGTCTCCCTTCTCCTCAACCCAATGCGGTCCCTGGTGTTGAAAGCCCGCTTCCCCCTGACCGGATCATTTCCAGCAATACCGGTATGGCCAATGCAATGGTCATTTTTTCTTCACCCAGTGCCTATCCCTTTACGGTCCAGGCTGCTTTTCAGGGGTACTGTATGTTCCGCTGGGAAATTCTTTCTGAACGGGACCGGCAGAACCGGAATGAGCACTATTATCAGCGGGGAGATGAGCTTAATATGCAGGCTCAGAATGGCATTCGCATCTGGGTATCCAATGCGGCCACGGCAAAACTCCAGGTCATTGGTGGTGGACGGACGGTCCCCCTGGAATTAGGGTCTGCCGGAGAGGTCATTGTGGCGGATATCCGGTGGGTCCGGGATGATGATAACCGGTATCGGCTGGTGCTGGTGCGGCTTGAATAAGTAATGCGGTATTATCTTGATCCCTTTGGATGCGTAAAAAACCAGGTTGACGCGGAAACCATGATGGCCTATCTCAACCGCTCAGGCTGGGTTTCCGTTTCCGACGCTGCAGAGGCGGATATCATCATCATCAATTCCTGTGGCTTCATTGAAAGCGCCAAGCAGGAATCTATCAACGCGGTGCTTGCCTACCGAAACTGCTATCCTGATACGAAGATCGTCCTTGCCGGTTGTCTTGCCCAGCGTTATGCCCAGGACATCTCCCTCCCCGAAGCGGACCTCCTCTTCGGCAACCGGGACCTCTCCCACATAACCGAGGCTGTTTCCCGTGCCCTCAAGGGAGAGCGGACGGTTCTCATCCCTGAGACCCCTGTTTATCCCCCGCCCCTGACAGGGCGCCCCCTCCTCTCCCTGCCCGGTTCTGCCTATATCAAGATAAGCGAGGGTTGTAACAACTGCTGCACCTTCTGTTCCATTCCTCTGATCCGGGGGGATCTGGTCAGCCGTACTGTCCCTGATGTCCTCCAGGAATGCCGGGAACTCCTGGACCGAGGTATAAGGGAGCTATGTCTCATCGGCCAAGACCTGGGGTCTTACGGGACCGACCGGGCCGGCGGCCAGCTTCCCGAACTCCTGGAAGCCCTGTCCCAGTTGGAGGGCACCTTCTGGGTACGGCTCCTCTACATACACCCGGACAGGTTCCCCCTGTCCATTCTGGAACTCATCCGCCAGGATTCCCGGTTCCTCCCCTATTTTGACCTCCCCTTCCAGCACGGGTCCGCCGCCATACTCCGGGCCATGAACCGCCAGGGGACCGCCGAATCCTATCTTGCCCTCCTTGCAAAGATACGGGCCATCCTCCCTGATGCCACAATCCGTTCGACCTTTTTAACGGGTTTCCCCGGGGAGACAGATGCTGATTTCCAGGCCCTGCTTGATTTTCAGGAGGCTGCCCAACTGGATTGGGTAGGCTGCTTCACCTATTCCCGGGAAGAGGATACTCCTGCCTATTCCCTGAAACCCCGGGTTTCCAAAGCTGTTGCGGCAGAACGAAAGGCGCGTATCGAAGAACAGCAGACTCCCATCACGGAAAAGCGGATGGACCGCTTCATAGGCCGAACCCTGGAAGTGCTCGTGGAAGAGCGGTTTCTTGGTGATGCTGAAGCTGAGGGTCTGTACCTGGGCCGGCTTGCTTGTCAGGCGCCGGAGGTTGACGGTGCCGCGGTTATCACCAGCGACCAGGAGTTGCACATGGGTTCCTGCATTCGCTGCAGGGTGTTTGCCCGTGCAGGGTTTGACCTGGAAGTGCACCCTGCACGGAATTAGTTGTCATTGAGAAAGCGGTTTATGCTTGACGATACCTGCAACTTTATCGCGTGTTCAACCGAAGCTGAAGCGGATATGATTTACGCGCTTTTAACAAGCAGAGAGGATTGGTGTATGAAAGCGGTGCAGGATACAAACCTATTGCAGTTATGGGAGTTACCAGTATCAGGCAGTGAGACTACAGCATCACGTCAAAGATGCGGATCTCTCCCACGTTGACCCACTCTTCACGCGGCTCGCGGTTCACGCTTTTACGCAGGTCGAAGGTAACGAGATAGCCGTGCTTTGCTCCTTTACTCCGCAGATAGCCTGCAAGCTGTTCGTAGGCCGCATCATGCCCGCCGTGCCATATCTTCAGCTCTATGATGAACTGGTCCCGGTTATAGTCCACTACAAGGTCCATGCGGCGGAGGTCGGAGAGCTGGCTTTCGATATGATAGAACCCACCGCCATTGAGCAGCGG
>JAITNU010000212.1 GCA_031290325.1 Treponema sp. | reverse complement strand
GCTGCGGTGGAAGCCGCTACGGGAGATGACTTTAACGATATCTTCACTGATTTTACCCGCGCCCTTATCATGTCTGGTACGGGCGATTCGAATGAAAGCCGGTATGCTTTCACTTCCCTGAATCTACAGAAGATTCAAAGTCAAGGCCGGGGTGGTCTTGTTATCCGCAATTCCCGTACAGCCGGGGAAAAGGTCACAGACAGCGTATATCCGTATTCCATAAGAACGTTGCGGTGGACCGGCCAATTCGGCGCCCTCTGGCTCGCGGGAAATACTGTTCAGGGAGATGTATTCGGACTTTCGCAGTAAGAACCGGAATATCCTGTTTCCGTCTTTTCTCCATCTCATTAAGAGAAATATCCATTTTTTTACAATAGCGGTTTCAAAAAATTAATGGTACTATTTAAAAATAGACAAATTCTTTGATGTTATGGAGGTTTTTATGAAAAGAAAAGCAGTGTTTTTCACTCTTTTGGCGTTGCCGGTTCTGGTTTTTGCAAGCGGCGGCGGTCAGCAACAGGCGTCCGGCGGAGGCTATCTCCGGTTTGCCTGGTGGGGTAATACCACCCGTGATGAGCGTACCGTTAAGGTGTCCCAGCTCTTTATGGAAAAGAACCCCGGGGTGACGGTAGAAACCGAACCCACCGCATGGGACGGGTATTGGGCCAAGCTGAATACTCAGGCTGCGGCGGGGAGCCTGCCGGATGTGATGCAGCAGGACTATATGTACATTGCCCAGTATAACAGCCGGAATCAGCTCGTGGATATGAACGCCTATGTCCAGAGCGGGCTGATTGATCTTTCCAAATGGGCCGATTCAGCTGTGGCTGCAGGCCGGATGGACGGTAAGCTCGTGGCCCTGAGTCTGGGGACCAATGCCTGGGGTATCGGTGTGGACCCGGCGGTGCTCAAGCAGGCCGAAATTACCATTGACGACACCACGTGGACCTGGAAGGACTTTGAACAGTACGCCCTGACTATCTATCAGAAGACCGGCGTTCAGACCATGCCGCCCAATGAATTCCACCAGCTCTTTGAGCATACGGTCCGGCAGTATGGCAAGCCCTACTTCGCGAAGGACGGCAAGAGCCTGGGCTGGACCGACAGCCCCGCTATTATAAAGGACTTCATTGATGTCTTCCTCCGGCTCAAAGCTGCAGGTGCCCTCTTTAATACCGAGGAAGGTTTCCTCCTGAACCTGGCCATGGAAGAGGAACCTATATCCCGGGGCAAAACCTGGAACTCCTACTACTGGAGCAACCAGCACATCGGCCATCTGAACGCCGCCAAACGGCCCCTTGATTACCTCATCTGTCCGAGTGTGAACGGGAACAAGGCGCCTTTCGGCACCTACCTGAAGCCCTCCCAGTTTATCTCCATGCTTGCCTCTTCCAAAAATAAAGAACTGGCCGCAAAGTTCGTGAACTTCATACTCAACGATCTTGAGGCCAACCGCATCCTCCTGGCGGAACGGGGCGTCCCGGTTCCAACCAGTGTCCGGGAAGACCTCGGTCCCCGGGTCGATCCCAATATGAAGTACCTCTTTGACTACATCACCAGGGTGACGCCCTTTACCAGCCCTATCGACCCGCCGGATCCGGCGGCGAGCGGAGAAGTCCGGGACGTTATACGACCGATTCTCCTCCAGGCCCTGACCGGCCAGCTTTCCTCCGACGCTGCTGTGGCCCAGATGATCCAGGCTGCTAATACGGTTTTGGCGCGGTGAGTTTTAGATACTGAGGAGTTAGCAGGAAGTAGTTTTGATGTTACAAAACAGTCCGTGATGCTTCACGTTTGGTAACAACGAAACTACTCACTTCTAACTCCTTTCTGCTCACTAATAAAAGGGGAGTGTTCATGAAAGGTTATTATTCCGGTAAACGGCAGCTTCGGGAAGATATGGCGGGATATTTGTTTATCAGTCCCTGGCTCATAGGATTTTTAGTCTTTTCCATTATTCCAATTGGTATGTCCTTTTACTTTTCTTTTACCAATTATGATGTTCTGGCGTCTCCTCTATTTTCAGGTCTCACCAACTTCCGCCGGATGGCGACGGACCCCCTGTTCTGGAAATCCCTTCAGGTTACCTTTACCTATGCGTTTATTTCGGTGCCCGCCCGGCTGGTGTTCGCGTTTTTTGTGGCGGTCCTTTTCAAGCGCGCTTCAGTGATGATCCGGTTTTACCAGGCTGCTTATTACCTGCCTTCTCTGGTTGGAGGTAGTATCGCGGTGGCGGTTATGTGGCGGCGCATGTTTATGTCCGACGGAGTGATAAATACCCTGCTTCAGGCCATTGGTATTAACAGCGACATAAGCTGGATCGCCCACGCCGATACGGCGCTGTGGATACTCATAATTCTGGCAGTCTGGCAGTTTGGTTCTTCCATGCTGATCTTCCTCGCCGGCCTTCGGCAGATACCCAAGACGTATTATGAAGCTGCGGATATTGACGGGGCGGGATGGGTAAAACAATTTCTGCATATTACCCTGCCCCAGATGACGCCGATTATTTTCTTCAATTTGATTATGCAGTTGATCAGCGGTTTTACGGTTTTACCCAGGCCTTTGTCATATCAGGCGGCAAGGGGGATCCCCAGAACAGTACCCTGGCGTATGCCCTGTACCTGTATCTTCGGGCCTTTGCCTATAACGAGATGGGATACAGTTCTGCCCTGGCGTGGGTGCTGGTACTTATCATCGCGGTCTTTACCGGCTTGATCTTCAAAACTTCAGACCGCTGGGTCTATTACGAATCATAAGGCGGAGAAACAAAATGACTAAGATACAATCACGGCGTATACGGGACACGGTAATATTTCATGCAGTGGTACTCTTCATCGGTATTTTTATGCTCTACCCTCTGCTCTGGATGATGATCGGTTCTTTTAAACCGGCCCGGGATATCTTCGGGTCTATTTCCCTGATCCCCAAAAATTTCACCTTGCAGAATTATATCCGGGGCTGGCGGTATAATGGTTCCACCACCTTTACTACCTTTTACAAGAATTCATTTATTGTTACCGGTTTTGCTACCCTGGGGGCGGTGCTCTCTTCAGCGCTGGTGGCTTATGGGTTTTCGCGGATCAAGTTCCGGGGGAACAAGTTCTGGTATTCCTGCATGTTCCTCACCCTGATGCTGCCCTACCAGGTGGTCATGGTTCCCCAGTTCATCCTCTTTTTCAAGCTGGGCTGGGTAAACACCTTCCTCCCCCTGATCGTGCCCTATTTCGGCGGCCAGGCATTTTTCATTTTTCTTATGGTACAGTTTTTCCGGGGTATCCCTTTGGAACTGGATCAATCCGCCATGATCGACGGGTGCAATAAATTCACCATTTTCAGCCGCATCCTCTTCCCCCTGATAAAGCCTGCGCTCATCACCGCTACCATCTTCAGCTTCTACTGGCGCTGGGAAGATTTTCTCGGTCCCCTTTTGTACCTCAACAGTCCAAGAAGCTTTACGGTATCCCTGGCCATGCGTATGTTCAGCGATCCAAGCTCATCCACAGACTGGGGGGCGATCTTTGCCATGGGGACCCTTTCACTGCTGCCCTCGCTTATCATCTTCTTTATCTTCCAGAAGTATATTGTTGAAGGTATCGCCACTTCCGGGCTGAAGGCTTAAAAAGAGATTCTTAATGATGCCAATTATCTGGGCTATGTGGCTGGACAAAATAAGGCACCAGTATTATATGGAGAAATAATTATGGATAACGAAAAAAGCGCTCTGGATTATGCCAAAATGGGGGCGGATACCTTGATCCGCAGATTTACAGTAGAAAAGCTGCCACCGGAAAACCGCTTTCACTACCATCAGGGGGTATTTCTCGCAGGGATGGAACGGGTATACCTGCTTTCGGGGGAAGAGAAGTACGGGGATTACATCAAGGCATGGCTGGATTATTACATTGATGCGGCGGGAACTATCCGTCATAACGACAGCGAGGTTCCGCAGTTTGATGATATGCAACCTGCGGTTCTGCTCTTTAACTTGTATAAAAAGACTCAGGATGAGCGGTACAAAAAAGCCCTGGAACAGTTTGTTCCGGCGGTGGAACAATGGCCTACCAACGCGGGAGGTGGTTTTTGGCACAAATACGACTGCCCAAACCAGATGTGGCTGGACACCCTGTATATGATAGGCCCCTACAGCGTGATGTACGCCCGCTCTTTCGACAAGCCCTATCTCTACGAAAAGATATACCGTCAGATGGAAGTGATGCGGCGCAACATGACCGACCCTGCAACCGGCCTGCTCTACCATGCCTGGGACGATTCAAAGACCGCGGCCTGGGCGGATAAAACAAGCGGCTGTTCCCCTGTATTCTGGGGCCGGGCCATCGGCTGGTACGCGGTGGCCATCCAGGAAATTCTCGACTTCCTGCCGGAGAACCACCGCCGGCGGCAAGCGTTCATCAACGCAGGGCTGGACCTTATCAACACCCTTATCCGTTTTCAGGATGAGGAAAGCGGGCTCTGGTATCAGGTGGTAAACCGGGGGGATGATCCGCAGAACTGGCATGAGGTTTCCTGTTCTTGCCTCTATACCTACGCGATTGCCCAAGCCCTGCGGAAAGGGGTTCTCCACAAAAGCTACGCCCGGTACATTCACAAAGCGTATCAGGGAATTATCAAGACCCTTGCGTTTAAGGGGGACGATATCATCGTGCCGAAAATCTGTGTGGGGACCGGTGTGGGGGACTACGAGTTCTACCTGAAACGCCCCACCGTGCAGAACGACCTCCACGGCATGGGGGCCTTTCTCCTGATGTGTACCGAGTATTACCTGCAAACAGGCGGGCGATGTCTCACACCCGGCAGTTTTAGGTGACCGGGGCACTTAAATGGCGGACCAGCGCCTCAGCCTTTGTTTCGGTTTCCGCTACCAGTTCCCCTTCGCCATTATCAGCACGATAACGGATAATCAGCAGGGGGGGCCGGGCAAAGAACAGTTTTTTCCACCAGGACTTTTCAAACCTAAGCTCCACGGATATGAGCCGCTCCTGGGGGATGAAGATGAGTTTTTCGGTAGGAGCTGTGCCACCGGAGGTGGTCCGGGACATGGCTTCAATCCAGCTCTCATGGGGAAAATGATGAAAGCGGAACCCCCCGCTCGTTACGATTAAGAGTCCCCACAGGGGCGCATCATATTCGGCCCAGCCCCGGATATACCGTCCCAGGGTATATGAGTGGACCTTTTCCCCAAAACGCGCCTCATAGTCTTGCCAGAATTCCACGGGATCCATTTTTGACGCCATTTTTTCCCGGCCTTCTAACCAACCGACCGGACCGCGATCACATCGATCCCGGAACCCGGCTCCTGGAACCTGATACTCAAGGTTGCGGCATCCCCGGGGCTCCACGCTGAGGGAACAACCGATGGCACGATACAAGTAAGTGAACGCATATCTACTCCTTATCAAGAGCATAGCACAGGATAGTGAGGAATGAGAAGTGATTTGTTTTCATATCAAGTATTTTGAGGACAATACCGAAGGTTCCTGATTTGATGGATGGAACCTTCGGTGGTTTTTAATCGAGCAGCTTGATTTTATTGAACATCAACACCCTGGTCATCAGTAGTAATTGATGCACCAGTGTATTTTATTGACCCGCTATTGGTATTTAACGTTACGCTCTTTGAGATTGGAGTAGGGTTACCACCAGTGGTCGGAATCGTCGTTAGGGTTATAGTATATGAAATACCTTTGTCAAGCTGCCATGTATCAGTTCCACCGCTTTGTGCAAGTTGTTTGTATTTGATAGCGTTTTGAGCAGCTTGACCCTGAACCGCTACCTGTACCTGTACAATAATCTTATCGGTAGCGTCGTTCCTAATCGTCAAGGTCCCCGGAGCAGCAGGCACAGGCAAAGTATTTACAGGCTTGGCGAGGGCTCCTTGATTATTGTTGTAGGTATATACCCATTCGTTCGTACCCTCTATAAGGGTGCCTATTTGATGGAACAGATCAGCAACCTGGTCAGCCTTTACGTCTATTCGATACTTAGCGACAGCAAGTGTCCTCACCGTATTGTTATACGCTCCCACAATGATGGAATTTTCTACCGTTGTGGGAGTGTTGTTCTCATCGAGCACCTTTATGCTTACATCTATGCTCTTGTTTGAACCATTGTAAACGGTCAAGCTTCCTTGCGGTCCGCTACCGCCGCCACCGCCACCGTCGTCATCATCGGACGAACAACCGACAAATAACGCCATCCCGAATACCAGCACCAGGCTGAGTATTTCCATGAAAAAAACCTTCTTTTTCATAAAAAGCTCCTATAAAATAAATTCCTTCCAGGTCGTCTCTATACCCGAAAGCCCCATCAGTCCATAGATATAATTTTGCTTAAAAATCAATCCAAACAGATGAAGAAACTTATAATAATATACATCTAAATGGATTGTTTGTCAATGATTATTATCCAAATGGACTGATTTTTTGGCAAATATTTTATAATTCCTATATGGACTCGGTTATGTTCTGGGAACATATCAAAAAAGAGATAAAACGGCAAAATACTACACAGGAATGGGTTGCGAAAAAAGCAGGAATCAGCTTTAATACCTTTCAGGGCTGGATATCAAAAGGGATTTATCCACGGGTCGATGACGCTGTGCGTATAGCGATGGTGCTCAATACCTCGGTTGAATACCTGGTTACAGGCACCCTACAGGAATGGGAGTGGGGCAATACCCAAGTCATTGAGACCATCTGCCATCATTTACCACAAATCCATAAACACCTCGACGCCATCAACCAGGCGGTCAAGGATTGGGGTAATTAAAGCTCCACGCCCTTGACCGTTCCCAAGGCTTGTCTCTACAATCAGCTATGCGTTTTGAACTAACCGAAGCATTAATTGATGATATCCTGTTCTCTATGGAAGATCAGGGTGCGGATTTTCTCTTGGATACCGAGGAGGGCATCATCGTAGGAGGTGTTGATTCCGATGAAGAACGCTTCATCGCCCTTCCTGAATGGGATTCCGCTGATGGATACCGGCTGATGGAACATTTTACCGCCAGTCTTAGAAATCCCCTGCTCCGGGAAGAACTGACCGCTGCCCTTAACCGCGGAAAAGGGGTCTTCCGGGCTTTTAAAGATACCTTGAGCCATCATCCAGAGGCGGAAAAACGCTGGTTTTCCTTTAAAGAACGGGAATTGAAAAAGAAGATCACCGACTGGTACAATAGCCTCCGGGATTCCTGGGGCCTGGAACATGTAGGTACTGAACCTGAAGAAACCGATGACCTGGTCCTTGAGGACTTCATCTTCCGGGAGTCTGTTCTAAAGGATCAGGCTGCTGCTGCGGAACTGCACCGGTATTGCGCTGAGGAGTACCAGAATGCCGGATATACAACCTGTCTTATGGTAGAACCTTTTCCGAGCAAAACCGGTTCCTTTCCAGGAGACCTGGCCCTGACCGTGGAAACCAGTAGCGGTGACTTTGCCGCCTATATCGCCACAGTCCGGGAGGGGGATATCCTGTACATAAGCGCCCTGGAAGTCAAGGCCGAATACCGGGGCCTGGGCATCGGGGAGGCCCTCTTCAGCCGGCTGCTGGATACCCTCGACCGCCATTCAATAGCCACGGTGCTCATGGATATGCCTGTGGAAGTAGAATGTTTTGCACGGGTGCTCCTCAGAAACGCCTTCAAACCCCGGGTAACCCGTTATGCTTTGAACCTCCAGGGGTGATCATATCAGCGCCAGCATGATGATAACGATAAAAAAAAGGTTGATCCCAATGCCTGTCAAGAGCAAAAGCGTGGCCCCTAGCTCCAGGAGATAGGCTTGTATGGTATACCTCAGTGCCAGCTTTACAGGATTGCCGGGGACCCCCCCAAAGGTAGCAAAGCAATCCAGCGGTTCCCGTGGTACAGGATGGGGGTTTGTGGGGCTTCCTTCCGGGATGCTCCCAAAGATATACCATCCAGCTTTTTTATTTTCCGTTTCGGGGATGAGCAGGGGAACCTGGATTTCCAGGGCCTCTGCCGGTAAAGAGGCATAGTAGACCACGCCGTAACGCTCCCCCTCAGGGAGCCGGCACTCCCAGGTACCGGATCTGCGGCCCCGGGGCATGTAGATTAAGGGAAGCCGTGCCAGATCCCGATAGGCCCTGAATATCTTAGCCCGCTTCCAGATCCGCCGGGAGAGTACGGTACACAGGAACGCCGGCGGAATGAAGGGAAGCAGGGGGATGAAGAGGGCGATCATAGCGGTGATAGTGGTCAGGCGGAAGGCAGGCCGGGATAAAAAGGAAACAGCCATGCTGATCTGGCAAAAGGTCCCGGCAATAAAGGCATACGGGGTCGCGGCATTCCAGTACTCATTCTTGTGCCGCCCAGCCCGGATGGCCCGGGCGGTGAGCGAACGGTCGTTTCCATCATAAAAAATGATCAGCAGGGGGTGTTCCCTGGAGGAAACAAAGCGCCACTGTTTAGCCTGGTGGATCACCGGTCCCCCCACAAAGACCCGTGCACCCTCGGTTACCACGGAAATCTGGTCCCACCGGATCCGTTCAGGAACCTCTGCCCCAGGATCAAAGGATTCCGGGATGGTGTCATCTTCCGGTATGGGCAGTATATAGATATAGGCCCCTGCGAGGGCAACCGGAATGGTCAAGGTATCGCTCTTTACCCAGAGGGTATGGCCATCGGTGATGGATTCAAACCCGCCGATGAACCGGTACGCCCCCTCTTCGGCCTGCTGGCAGTGGCCGTAATCCAGGAGGGGCCTGAGCCGCAGCTCGTCGAAACGCTTCCTGAACACGCGCCAGGCATGGCGGCTTATAAAGGCCCCCACCACCGGGACCAGGACGTACCAGAAAACAACCATGCCGGAGATTACTAGTAAATCAACAATCCGCAGGGTATTATCCTCCTATGGAAGAAAATATAATTGAAGATTCCGATGTAGAACACATCGTCCTCGGTGCCTTGGCTACCAATTGCTGGATCATCCCCTTGAAAGGGCCTTCAGAACCTCGGTACTGCGCCATCATCGATCCAGGAGCAGATGCCCCGGCCATTATAGCCCGCCTGAAGCGGCGTAAGCTACGGCCTCAGTATATTCTACTGACCCACGGGCACTTTGACCATATTGCTGCCCTGCCGGACCTGGTCGAAACCTTCGGGCCTATCGAAATCGCCATCCACCGGAATGACGCGGCATACCTCGGACCTGATGCCTACAGGGTCCACCACACCAGCTTTACCGCTGCCGCAGGAGATGCCGCCCTGGTGGATGCGCTCTGGAAGCCCATGCCATCCCCCACCGTCCTCATTGCCGAAGGGAATACCTTGGGACCCTTCACGGTACTGCACCTCCCTGGACATAGCGCCGGTTCTGTGGGATTTTATGATGAGCGGAAGGGATGGCTTTTCTGTGGGGATACCCTGTTCAAAAACGGAACCGGACGCACGGACCTTCCTGGGGGCGATGAAGAACACCTGGCGACAAGTCTTAGCCGGCTCTTGGGCATGAGCGGTAATATCCGTATCTTTCCCGGGCACGGTCCGGTCAGTACCTTAGGTCAGGAGCGGCGGTACTATATCTGATCATGCACACGAACCACAATGGAGTGATATGACAACGCTTATTTTGAAAGGTTCTCCCCGGGATGATGGGGTTACCGCAGCTATGGTGCGCTGCTTTTTACCCCTCTGGGACCGGCTTATGGACCGGAAGAACCTGGTCACCGTGATTGATGCCTATCAGGCGAAGATCAAGCCCTGCATCCATTGTGGTCATTGTACCCATACCCCAGGCTGTGTGTATGATGATTTCATCCCCATTGACCGGGGCTTACAAGAAGCGGACCTCCTGGTCATTGCTTCACCGGTCTATTGCCTCGGATTTCCAGCGCCCTTAAAGGCGATTTTTGACCGTACCCAGCAGTATTTTGAGGCAAAGTTCTCCTTAGGGATTCAACAGCCTGTACAGAAACACAAACTCGCCTTCTTTTTTGCCGCCTTTGGTTCCCCTGATCCCCGGGGCGTCAAGATGATGGAAGCACAATTAAGGCTTGCCTTTAAAGCGATGAACGCAACACTGGAACACACGTTTATCGCCCCTCATACAGACAAAATCCCCTTGAACGAAGCAGCCCTCAGTGCTGAAATAAACCGTATTTTACTTGATATTAAAGCGAAAATATGATAAAAGAACGTGTATATGGCTAACTTTATTGAACCGAGAATCCTCAAAGGGTTCCGGGATTTTCTTCCCCCTGCGGAGATTGCGCGGCGGAATCTGATTGAGCGGATCGAGGCATCCTTCCGGTCCTACGGTTTTGTGCCCATTGATACGCCGGCACTGGAATACGCAGAGATACTCCTGGGAAAGGGCGGGGGAGAAACGGAAAAACAGATTTATCGTTTTAACGACAACGGGGGCCGGGATGTGGCCCTCCGTTTCGACCTTACCGTTCCCTTTGCCCGCTTCCTCGCGGAACACCGGGGGGAACTCTCCCTGCCCTTTAAGCGCTATCATATTGCCAAGGTGTGGCGGGGGGAAAACACCCAGCGGGGCCGGTACCGGGAATTTACCCAGTGTGATTTTGATATCGTGGGCAGTGACAGCCCTGCTGCGGATTTTGAGGTGCTCCTCATCATGCGGAATACCCTCCGGGCTATCGGAGCAGGGGAGCTGACCATCAGGGTAAACCACCGGGGGCTTTTCAACCGCTTTCTCGCCAGGCTCGGCGTTTCAGAACAGTCGGTGGAAATCCTGCGGACCGTGGATAAGCTGACCAAAATCGGCAGGGAAGAAACCCTGTGCCAGCTTTCGGACCTGAGCGGCCCGGACAAGGCAGGGGCAATTCTGGGCTTTATTGAGGCAAAGGGGAGTTTTGAGGAAACCCTTGAAACCATAAGCAACGCGGTGGGCGGGGATGCTCCTGAATCGGAACGGCTGCGGATACTGCGCCGCTTTATGGTCGATACCGGCACCGCCGATTCCTTTGTCCTGGACCCCTCCATCACCAGGGGGCTTGATTACTATACCGGTATCGTTTATGAAACCTTCCTGAACGAGCTTCCCGGTATTGGCTCAGTGTGTTCCGGGGGTCGTTACGATAATCTGGCAGGGCTTTATTCAAAAGAACAGGTGAGTGGCGTCGGTTCTTCTATCGGGCTTGACCGGCTTATCGCCGCCCTGGAATTCCTGGGAAAGCTTGCTGCTCCCCCTTCCTACACCCAGGCTGTCATAGCCTGTGTACACGAAGCTGAGGCCGGCCTTTACCAGGCCCTGGCGGGAAAATTCCGGGATGCCGGGATCCCCTGTGAAGTGTTCCTTGAGGAGGGGAAGCTCACCAGGCAGTTCATACTGGCTGAAAAAAAGGGCGCCCGGTGGCTGGTCATTCCCGGGAACGAGCCGCTGACTGGCCCCCTCACCCTGCGGGACCTGGGTAAACGGGAAAACCGGGAGGGTCTTTCCTGGGAAGAAGCTGCGGCACTCATAAACACACCCTGACACGGTAGCAGCTTGAAAAAAACGATTTTTTTATATGGCATTATGATCGCCGTCTTGTACGGCGGCTGTGCTTCTTTTCCGGTAAAACCTCCAGGTGATACCATCCCCGCTGAAGCTGAAATACCAGCGGAGCCTGAGCTTCCCGAAATTACCGAAACACCTCGTATTCCCGATGCTGCTGCGGTTCCCGGTATTTCCGAGCTTCCCGAAATTGCTGATACCCCTGAGATTACTGAAACGCCTCGTATTCCTGATGCTGCCGCGGTTCCCGGTATTTCCGACATCCCTGAGATTTCTGAAACGCCTCCCGATACTGCTGCGGCTCCTGAACTGCTCATCACCTTTGCCGGTGATATTATGGCCCATGATGTGAATTTTAAGATGAAAGATTATAATATGATATATGATGAACTGCGGGGGCTGCTCACCAGCGATAATCTGACCTTTGGAAACCTGGAAGCTCCGGTCGCTTCATCACGGCCCTATGAAACATATCCTACGTTTAATATTCAGGGACCTTATGCTCAGGCGGCAATTGACGGTGGTTTTGATGTGTTTTCCCTGGCCAATAATCATACAAACGATCAAGGGGCAGAGGGAATACAAGAAACCTATCAGTGGTTTTCAGAAAAAAGAAAATCCGGGGTGTATTCAGCAGGGATTAAAAAACAGGCCAATGGTCCCCTCACCTATGAGGTGATCGAAACCAATGGATGGACCATTCTCTTTGCCGCTGTTACTGAAATCCTGAACGCCTCTGCTGCAAAAGAGTTCATCGATTATATTCCGCCGGAACAAGCATACCGTACCAATTTTATCACCACTCTAAGCGTCTTACGTGCGGCCCATCCCTGCGATGTGTTTATTCTTGGGGTTCACCTATATGAAGATGAATATAAGGATTATATCAGTGATGGAAGAAAACAGTTTTTTCACGCCCTGCTTGACGCGGGGGTTGATATTGTCTGGGCGAGTCATCCCCATGTCATGCAGGAATGGGAACAGATCGATACCAAGAACGCGCTCACCAATAAGTTCATCATGTATTCGATGGGCAATTTTATTTCAGGACAGCGGTACCGGATCGATAGTGCACATCCTGAAGCACCCCGGGAATATACGGGGGACAGTATTTTGATACAGCTCAGGTTGGCAAAAGTACAGGGCCATGTATATATCAAAGAAATTATTCCAGTGCTGATAACCAATTATGTCGATATATACGGCAA
>JAITNU010000209.1 GCA_031290325.1 Treponema sp. | reverse complement strand
TTTACCGATGAAATGGAATTAACCGTGGGGGAAGATATCACCAATGCGCTTTTTTCCATTCCCCTCAGATTCTCCAGCGAAGAAAATCCCGGACGAGTGGTACTGCATCTTTCCTCCCTTTCCACCTTTTCGGAAGTGTCCTTTGGGACTGAGCTGGAGCTTATCTCCTTTGACGGCGCGGGGAATCTCCTCTACCGCGTTACAGCTCCCTATGTCAAGATCCTCCCTATGACCATAGATTCTGAGCCTAAGCTCTTCCTGATGATGCGGGCCCTGGACCGGAGTAACCAGGCTATCCAATGGGAACCGGTTTGGACCGATCTGGAGCAGTCGGAAACTGAGAATACCCAGTTGCTGCTGGACCTGAGCTATGAGCATTTCCTCATGCTCTCAAAGCTGATGCGGGGCTTGAGCGCGCTCTCGGTGGTGGAACTTTTCATTGCAGCCCAACAGTTCGGCGCTTATGGCTATATTTCCCAGGTATTTCAGGCTGAGATTATATACCGCCTCGCTGAATTCACCAGTCTCCTGCCCATAGCAATTTTTGTTATTGTCATGGGATGGCGATACCGGGCAAAAAAGCAGTCCTGGTATCTCGGTATTCCCATGCTGGCGGTATTGCCCCTGGTATTCAACGAGGTGGTGTTTTTTTATCAGCGTATCCTCAATACCATTGGGATGTGGGCGGTTATCTCCTTTGGCTTTTCCGCTGCCATAAGCATCTTCGTGATCGGGACTTTGTTTTTCTTTGTCCTCGCCCTCATAACCCTGGCGGCTCAAAAGGCTTAGGGCACCATACCGGCACATAAATTCGTTTTCCGCCATTCGGTATAATCACAATTGCGACGGTGCGTTCTTATGCTTCGCACAATGTACTAATGATACGCATGTACTAATTCCTCACCAGTATACCCCGCCGTCTCTGCCAGGGACCGGTACAGTTTCGCGGAGAGTTCAAGGTAACGCAGAAGCGGTGCTGACAACGGACTTTCCAGGTCCGCTTCCAGTTCGCTAATCGGGGGAAAGAGGAAGCCTGCCACGTCTTTCACCGTACTTTCGGTAATTGCCTGATTGGTTTCGTCCAGTTTGGTAAGGGTTTCTTGAACCCGGGCAGGCTCCTGTTTACCGCCCCGGAGGGTGTGATACGTGACTTCGGCTTGTTCCGCAGCCACCGCTGCCAGGGAGCGGATATGGTTAAGGCCCTCAAGGAGGGCTTCCAGGGCAGCCTCGTAGTGCACCTTCCGTTCGGCGTCCCTGTGGGCAAAGTCCTCATCGAGCTGGGCGAAAACCTCCTCCAAGCGCCGGTTTATCGCCTCCCGCTGTAGTGGCAGGGCGAGGAGCGTTTCCACCGAAGCGGTGTCCATGCCTGGAATGGCAAGCCCCTCCCCGGAAAGCCGGTAGTTCTTCAGATGCGCTTCCTGGCTGAGGTGATTCGTAAACCATGCCGCATAGAGGGAGAGCCGCCGGTCTGTCAGGACGGAACCGCCTTGGGCCGCTGCGGCCCAGAAGGGCCTTCCACCCCGGAGGGCCTGTACAGAACGGGTTTCTCCAGGGGCAAAGCGGGTCGATTCGGTCAGGGCCTGCTCCTCGAAGCGGGCACCCTTGAAGTGGGTCTTTAAACCGGGAAAGGACAGGTCCAAACCGGCAATCCAGATGGAGGCAGCTCCCAGGACCCGTGCGAAATCCCAGGCCGTGGTTGCCACCGAGCCTCCTGCACCGAGACTGCCCTTGGGGTCAAGCCGGTCTTCGATGAAGCGTCCCAGGGGAAAGAAGGAGGAGCAGAGCAGGGTCCGTCCAAAGGGATGGCGCAGTACCGGTGGATAAACCGCTGATTCGGCGATGAGACAGGTCTTCGGCGCAAGTGCACGGTCCAGGTGCCGGAGGTTCCAGTACTGGGGGTCCACGGAGAGGATGAAGTCCGGGTGGATTCCTGAACGCAGGAGCAGGCTGAGGGATGTGTCCACCCCGACTACGACGCAGCGTTCGGCTATGGCTGGCAGGAAGGGGATAAGGGCATCCAGGGAAGGCCCCGCAGCGGCGAGGAAGACCGGTATATCCCCAGGATGTTCCAGACACCCTGCAAGGCACTGGATCCCCGGAAGGTCCCGGATGGCCTTCATGTTCCGGGCAAGGTTCCGCACCCACCGTTTCCCGAAACGCCGGAGGGTGGCTGTATTCACCTCATCACGGGAAACCCAGGTGCGGATATACCGTTCCACCTCGGCATACCAGGTAGTATCCAGGTCCATGAGGGCACGATTCCGCAGGAAGGCTGGCGGATGCTCTTCGGTGCGGTTTTCCAGGACCTGGAGCGCCCCGATAATGGCATCTTCCCGTTCCCCCAGGACGAAGATGATGGCAGATTTCAATAGGAAGCTGCCCAGTTCCCTGGTTTCCAGGGCTTTTCTCAGCACCTCCCCGCGGCGTTCAACAACGATGAGGGGCCGTTGCGGCCATTTCAGGGCAGCCATTTCAGCGGCATACCCCAGGCCAAATCCCAGGATGATGAGGGGGCCTTCCCCGGTGAGGGCCTCAACCTGCCGCCGGGCTTCCCTCATTGGATCCCGCGGTGAATGGATATGGATGCCGTTGATGACCAGGCTTGGTTCACCGGCAACAGAGGCTTCCACTTGCATTGTACTGGACGGTTCTTGGGTAAGCAGCTTTTCCCGGAGTCCGGGGAACCTTTCCTGTATAACCTGTAGATTAGTATCCCAGCAGCTCATATTATTTCTCCTCTCGCCAGTTTCCCCCGTTAAATTCCAGGATGATCGTGGTATTGGGGGTCAGGGGCGTTCCCGGGGGCGGGCTTTGATGGGTCACCCAGCCTTCTCCGTTCATTTCGATATGGAGATCATCCCGGAGGAGGAGGGGCAGCAGTTCCCGCTTTGAATAGCCTGAAAGGTCAGGGACCGTATTTTTTATCACCGGCGTTTCCTGAGCAGGGACGGTAATGGAACCGGAATGGGTGATCTGGGGGTTTTTTCCCCGGGGGATGCCCAGGTAATCCACCAGGGCTTCTGCCGCGTCCCGGATGATCGGGGCGGCAATACGGCCCCCCAGATAGGAGGGGCCTTGGGGCTTGACGATGACCAGGTAGAGCACCAGGGAGGGAATATCCGCAGGGAGCATGGCCAGGCAACTGGCAATGTAATCGCTGTCGGAATAGGCCCCGCTAATGGGGTCTGTGATTTGGGCGGTGCCGGTTTTGACCGCCATGGACAGGTCCCCGATATTGGCCCGCCAGCCCGTACCGGTGCCGGAGGTAACGTCGGTCATGTAGGACCGCATGGCCTGGGCGCTTGCGGCCTTGAGGACCCGCCGGCGCGGTCCTGTCTGGTACTGCTGCTCGGTCTTCCCGTCACTGGAGCGGATCCGGGATACGATACGGGGGGGAATGAGGGTGCCGTCGTTGGCCACTGCTGAAGCTGCCTGGAGCATCTGTAAGGCGGAGACCGATATTTCCTGGCCCATGGCGATGGTCGGCTTAGACCGGGCAGACCACCGTTCGACAGGCCGGAAGAACCCTGCGGTTTCCCCGGCAGTTCCCACTCCTACCCGTGATCCAAACCCGAAATTCCTGATCAGATCATAAAAGGCCGTGGCGCTGATCGTATCCGATGCATAGGCAACCCCGGCATTGCAGGAGTAGGTGATGATTTCCCGGGGGCTTACCGTTCCGTGGGTACCCAGACAGCTTATGATGATCCGTTCTCCCAGATTGGTCCTCCGTTCGTAATGGCCATTACAGATAAAGGTGGTGTTCGCCCCGATGATACCCGAATCCATCAGGGCGGAAAGGGAAAAAATTTTAAACACCGAACCAGGTTCATAGGCCCAGATCGTGGGCCTGTTCATCCGGGACAGTTCATCGGAAGACCGGATATCATTGGGATCGAACCCTGGTACTGAGGCGGAACCGAGGATATCCCCGGAACGGGGGTCCATAGCCAGGAGCATCACGGCTTCGGCTTTATTTTCGATTAAGGTTCGTTCCGCTATGTCCTCAAGGATATGCTGAACATTGGCATCAATGGTGAGGAACACCTGCTTGCCATTCTGCTCGCCCTGGGGGGCAAGGTCCGATTCAAAGGCATATTCAATCCCTTCAAGGCCGTTGTTTTCATCTCCCACAAAGCCAATGATCTGGCTTGCCAGGTTCCGTTCAGGGTAAATGCGCCCCATGATAGGCTCTATGCTGACCCCCCGCAGGCGTCCGATCTGGACTTCGATTTTATTGATGGTAGATTGATTCACCTGTTTTTTAAGGTAGATGAAATCACTGGGAGAAGAGCTAATCCGGTTCTTGATTTCCGTGGCCGAAATGTCCAGGATGGGGGCAAGTTCCCGGCTCAGGGTTTCCAGGTCGTTTATTTCAGGCCGCCACACACTGATGTTGCCCAGCCGGGTCTGGATGGCCAGGATCCGTCCGTTCCGGTCGAGGATAGGTCCCCGCTCTGCGAGGTTTTTTCCCGGCAGGGGGATACCGGTGGGGCTGGGATTCAGCATGATCAGCCCATAGCATAGTAATACGGTAAAGGTTATCGCTCCTATCAAGACAAAGAAGAAGAGGGTCCGCAGCTTGAGATGGGGTACTTTTCCGCTGCTCTTACCCTCCCCCTTTTGATGGGACTGAAAACCCCTGTCTTTTCCTTTACGGTTCGGAGAAACCATTACATGCCCAATACCTTTCCTATTATATTATGCACCGGAATAGGACCATAAGCACGGGAATCATAGGATTGCAGACTATTATCGCCAAGGGCAATAAACCGGTGGCGGCCGGTAAGCCCGGCACAGCGTTTGACCGCCATTTCCCCTGAGGGGGTATAAAAAACCACGATATCTCCTTGCCGAGGCTGGGACCACCAGAACAGGTAGGTATTGGACCAGGGAAGCCGTAAGCCATAGGCCAGTTTATCGACGAAAAGCACAGAACCGGGCTTAAGCGCCGGTGTCATGGAGTATCCTTCGACTATCATAAAATCAAACAGAAAGAGTTTCAATAAAAATGCCACGATAAATGCGCTCAAAATTGCCCGTCCGGTATCGAGGGATCCATTTTTTTTCATAGGAGCTTCCATACAAGGCTAGTATAATCATTCCGGTTAATTATGTCGATAAAACAATATGGATACGCTAATCAGTCAACAGCATGTTAAGCAGCGGAACATCCTTTCTTCGGTAACCCAGTTGCCGGCTCAGAAACCGGCGTTGTATAAATTCGTCGGTCATGGATCCCCAACAGGTACTCATCTGACCGTAATAGAACAGATTAAACAGAAACCGGTGTATATGAGAGGTCGCTTGTCCCAGAACGGACCGATCCACCCCCGTGTTGCTGCACCGCCGGTATCGCGGCAGGTCAAGCCTGTTCCCCAGACCCGGGAAAGACCGGCTGAGAAGCTTCTCCAGCAGCGGACTATCATACCGTTCATCTTGATGTTCATGGCCTTGGCGGTAGGTGCGGTGTTTGCCTTCCTGGCCCTCAACTGGCAAAAGGACTGGTTCATGGCTTTGCTGGGCAGGGCCTATTCCCTGGAGCCTGGAGCGGACACGGGGCTTGAGCAGAACCTCATCGCCTACACGGGGCTGTCCGCCCCCCTGCCGGTTACCGAGGATATTCCCCTGAATTTAGTGGAAACCTTTGCCTGGGAATCCTATGTGGTGAAGCGGGGGGATTCGATATCCCGGATTGCCGTCAACCACGCCCTGTCCATGGATGCCATTGTCGCTTCCAACAATATCCCCAACGCGAAACTGCTGCGGGAAGGGGAGATCCTCAGAATTCCGAATATGAACGGTATCCCCTACATGGTAAAAAAGGGGGATACTCTTTCTAAAATTTCCGCCGGCATGGGTGTTCCGTTGGAGGTTATTCTGGATGTCAATGATATTCAAAGTGAAACGATTACCCCGGGGATGTCCCTTTTTATTCCCGGCGCCAAGATGCGCAGCGAGGACCTCAGACTGGTACTGGGGGATCTCTTTATTTATCCGATCCGGGGGCGACTTACCTCTCCCTTTGGGTGGCGGAAGGATCCTATTAGTGGGGTCAGGCGCTACCATGCGGCCATAGATCTGGCTGCCGCTATGGGAACCCCGATTAAAGCGGCTATGGAGGGGCGGATTTCTTCGGTAGGCCTGAATTCGGTTTATGGCAAGTATGTTATCATATCCCATAGCAACGGCTATCAAACCATGTACGCCCATCTGAGCGTGGTCTCGGTAAACCAGGGGGCCGCGGTATCCCAAGGCTCAAAAATAGGGGAGGTTGGCAGTACCGGGTACAGTACCGGGCCACATCTCCATTTTGCGCTGTATAAAAACGGCAGGGCGGTTAATCCTCTTGATTACCTTAACTCCTGATCTTATACTAACAACTAAAAAGTGAGGCGTTATGCGGAAGCTGGTGTTGATACTTATTGCGTTTATTGCGGTAGTGACGTTTATAAGGGCCTTTGATACGAAGGGAGCAAAAATAGTTGATGTTCCCGCCGGGGGTTCCATCAAAAATTCGGGATCTCCTGATCAGGGAAATGAGGATATTTTTAATACGAAAAATTAAGGAAGAGTCTTGCGGCTTCACGGTTGAGTATAGTACACTTAGGCTATGACTTCTAATAAGCGATTGGTAACAATTTCTGATAATTCGTCCTTTGAGGCGGTATTGGATAAAACCTGTGAACGGTTGTGGGGGAAAAAAGTCCAGCATTCAATACGGCGGATCCGGGAGCTGGAAGCTGATTTAACCGGTATGGAGCAGGAATTGGATGAATGGTTGCGTCATAAAAATGAAAACGATACACAATAAGTTGAAGAAGCTGTTTTTCATTTTTCTGGTATATTTGTCCGGCGGGGGACTGGGGGCTAAGGTAGTCTTTAGGGGTCTTGATGTATCCACCGATACGCGGCTCCTCTTCCAGGCTGATTCCACGAGCCGGGGAACTCCCAGCCAAGGGGCTCTCTTCGTATGCCGCTTGACGGATTTGAACCTTGAGCAGATTACCGCGTTTCCTGAAAAAATCGATCTTATTGAGCAGGGCAGAACCCTCCAGATACGGAATAGCTTTGGTACCATGCGGATTCCCGTTTCCGGGGGACTGCCCCGGAGTATTATAGGATGTTCCTCCTTTGTGAGGGGAGGAATGTTGCGGGAAGGGCGGGTGGAAGATATCGCCACATCGAGGGACGGCAAATGGATACTCATGGTGGAATCCGTTACCACGGCTTACGGGAATCTCGTGCTCCTCGATGCAGCTTCGGGAACAAAAACGATAGTTGCCTATAATATCGACCGGCCTGATAGCGATTTCCCTGCCTGCTGGAGTCCTGATTCCCAGGTTTTTGTGTATACCCGCGGGGGAAGACTGTACTACTATACGGTAGCCGGGGCTGTCTTATCGGATGAACGGTACCGTTTAATTGGCGATGGGGCCATCAATTCGGTGTCTTGGGGCACTGCTGGGGATTTCTTCTATCTCCGGGGTTCCATCCTGTACCGGGTCCGGAGCACGGAACTTTTCACCCGGAGCGTCTACACCGATTTTCTTGAAATAGGGATGGTGGCGGGTATGATTCCCTTTGAGTTTGACCCGAATTTTGACCGCTTCTGGATTGCCCCGGATTCCCGCTCCATGCTGCTCTCCAAGGGAGGGCACAATGTTTTCCTGTACCCTCTGGGCGTGGACTATAAGGCCGATTACGGTTCTTCTATGCCCTATCTGATGGTACCGCGCTCCTGTTTCAACCTCAAAGTCCTCTGGTCTTCTTCGGGGGTGATAACGGTTATTGCCTCGGTATTCCAGAAAAACGGCGGCGATGTTATGGTGTACCGGCTGAATACGGGCATGGGCAGGGAGAATGGCTTTGTACTGTTGCCTGCTCCTGAAAGCTCCCAGGCGGCTCTGTCTCCTGACGGGACCAAGGTCCTTTTCTGGGGGAAAAAAGGGGTTGTCCTCTATAATTATATTGATTGGAGCATTTTACAGACCATAAGCAGCCGCCCCGCTTTTTCCTGTGTCTGGACGGGGAGTGATGCGTTTATTATCGGCGATGGGGCCAGGATTGAAGAGATACGGATTTCAGGACAGCGGGACTCTTCACGGAACCTGCTCTGTCTTGCTGTGGCAGAGGAATTTGGTTTTGAGGAGCAAACAGGACGTATCCTCGCCCACAGTGATGGGACCTGGTTTGTAACCAACGGCGCTGTTCCCTGGTCGGAAATAAGCAATCCTGCACTTCGCGCTGCGTCCCTGGTGTTAGGACGGTACCAGGTGTATCTGGAAGCGCTGGAGTCCGGTCCTTACGAAAATCTTCCCATGATCCGGAGCATCGCCTCCCCGGTTGGGACGCCCTTGGTACCTACCGGGGAATTCCGGGTTGCTGCTCCACCCTCCCGTGGGAGCAGTGACGGGCTTGGGACCTTAATTACCAATGGCTGTAGAACAGGTCCTCAAGAGGTGGCCCTCTGTTTTGACCTCTACGATGATGTAACCGGTCTCTTCGAGGTCCTTGATACCCTGAATCGCTTTAACCTCAAGGTGACTTTTTTCCTGAACGGTGAATTTATCCGGCGCTACCCTGCTGCGGCTATAGTCATTGCCGACGCAGGCCATGAAACGGCTTCCATGTTTTTTCTTCCCATCAATTTATCGGATTACCATGGCGGGGGGGACTTTATTGCCCGGGGCTTGACCAGGACGCGGGATGAGTTTTACCGTACTTCCGGTAGCGAGTTAAGCCCCTTCTGGCATCCGCCCTATTATGCGGTGTCTTCACAAATAATTAGTATCGCCTCGGAGGTGGGGGATAAAACCGTGGGACGGGATGTAGACCCCCTGGACTGGGTAAGCCGGGATGATCGCGGCATATTCCAGTATTCGGCATCGGAAATGGTGGACCGCGTCATGGCCAGCAAGCAACCTGGTTCCATCATCCCCATCCGCCTGGGTTTGCTCCCTGGCGGACGGAATGACTACCTCTTTAGCCGTATCAATGTGCTGCTGGACGCCCTGGTCGCTTCCGGTTATTCGGTGGTTCCGGTTTCAACGATCATTGAACATGCCCGTTGAGCTGTTTTTAAAACCGGGAATCACTCTGGCTTTCCGGTTCTGCGTTCTCCAGTCTTTCCAGGATACGTTTGAGTTCTCTTTGTCCTGTATCGTGGGGCAGGCTGATGCGGAGGTCTCCGGTGAGGATAAGCTCCTCCGGGGTTTCTTCCACAGAGAAGCTCACATCGCTTTCCGAGGGATCCAGTTGCTGGATGAGGTACTTGAGGGCGGTCAGCCCGGTACTCAGGGGCAGTTGTAAGCGTTTATCTCCTTTTTCGATAATAAACCTCCCTTGATCGTATTGTATGGAAAGGCTGATCACCTTTCCCTCAATAGGTGCTTCCACAGCCGGGGCGCTTTTGTTTGCCTGGAAGGCATTCAGTTCCGCTTCCTGCATTGGGTGTGCGAAAAGGGGAAAGGCCAGCATTGACAATACCGCGATGAGCGATAGCCGTCGCATCTGGTTTAGTAGTGCGTTCATAAGGTCCTCCTGAAAGATAGCTCTCTCTATAATACGGTATCAAATGGTTTTCGTCTATGGTTGGGTACCGTGGATAAAGAAAAACCACGAACCTTACAAACCACAGGATTTCGTATTGTTCGTGGTCTTAATAAACTTAAACGTGAATTGCTATATCCCGTATAAAAACAGGATATAGCGGGTACCTAGAGCGTGGCGTCTTCCACGCTTTCTCCTGAAGATTCCGGTATCAGTCCTTCCAGTATCTGCAGGATGTACTTCAGTTCACTCACCCCGATGTTGACGGGCAGGCGGATGCGTATATCCCCTTTCTCGATGATGATCTCACGCTGTCCTTGAGCCGTACCTGAATCTGCGGATTTACCCGCTGGTGTTTCCAGGAGCTGCCGGATGTTCTCGAGTTCTCCGAGAATAATATCCGCCCAGGTTTGATCCTCTGTAGACACCGGTTCACTGCCGGATTCCCCCAGCAGCTTGCGGATGTCCTGAAGTTCTCCGAGAATGCGATCTATCCGATCTTGCTCAACCGTGGTTCCCCCGGCACTCTGGTCTCCCAGGAGCTGTCGGATGCTCTGGAGTTCTTCGATAATACGATCCATACGATCCACTTCGGTGAAAGAAGAGTCGGAGGGGCTTTCTGTTGCATTCAGGGCCTGGCTGATGTTCTGGAGTGCTCCGAGAATGAGATCCACTTGTTCAGCAGCCCCCGCTTCACTATCACCCAGCACCTGCCGGATGGCCGTGAGTTCATTGATGATGATATCCAACTGTTCTTTATCAACCGCGGGTTCAAGTCCCTCCAGGAGCTGATAGATGTTCTGGAGTTTTTCGATAATAGGATCCACTTGATCCTGAGCGACTGTGTCACCTTCTATTTCACCTAGAATTTGCCGTATGTCCTTGAGTTCGCCGATGATGCGATCCTCTGGAGTTCCCGCTTCAGGTTCCGCGCCCTCTATGAGCTGCTGGATGTTCTGAATTTTTTCGAGAATGAGAGCCACCCGCTCTTGATCCGCCGAAGAAGGCGCAGGTTCATCAGCTGAAAGTTCAGGCTCAGGTTCATCCGAAAGTTCAGACTCAGGTTCCGATACCCCCAGAAGCCCCAGGATGCCCTTGAGTTCTCCGAGAATGGATTGTAGCCACTCCTCTTCCGAAGCCCCCGCTTCAGGTTTCACTCCTTCCACGAAGTCCTGGATGTTTTGCAGTGTTTCGATAACCTGGTCCACCTGAGCTTGTTCCGTAGTATCCCCTGCATTACTTCCCAATCCTGCAAGGATATCCTTGCTGTCTTGGAGTTCAGCGAGGATGCGATCCACGTGGTCTTGATCGATGGTAAGTCCAGCTTCCGAATCTCCCAGGATTTGCCAGATGTTCTGGAGTTTTCCGAGGATCAGCGCCACTTGATCGTGAGCGATGGAAACCTCTGCCTGGTCTTCTGAGCGTTGCAGGATATGCCGGATACTCTCAAGTTCTCCGATAATGCGATCCACTGGATTTTGCGCTTCTGAAACCCCTGCCTCCAGGAGCTGCCGGATACTCTGAAGTTCGTTGATAATACGCTCCACTTGATTTTGACCAAGCGAAGCTTCAGCTTCCGAGTCTCCCAGCACCTGCCGGATGGTCTTGAGTTCACCGAGGATGCGATCCACCTGCTCTTGTTCGACTAAGAGTGCGGTGTCCGATCCCCCCAAGAGCTGCCGGATGTTCTGGAGTTCTCCGATAATGATACCGAAATACTCTTGTTCCGCAGAAGGCACACTTTCGCTTGCTTCAACGGCTACCGGAGCCTGGGGCTGGGCGGCAGGCGGTTGGGATTGTACACCCGCCAGGACCCGATCCTGAATTAATTCATTAAGTTCCGCTTCCTGCATAGGACGTGCAAAAAGAGGAAGGGCCAGTATCGACAATATCGCACTAAGCGATAGACGCCGTAAGGTACACCAGTTCGGTGTGACGCTTATTTTCATAACTCCTCCTAGAAGATAGTTAATTAAGATATATTAGCATATCAAAAGATTTTTGTCTCTATAAATAAAAGGTTTTTTCTATTTCTATCAAGGTATCCTGCAAAAAAAGATCGAGAAATAGCAAGCCCCCCTTAGTGAGAGCAGGTTCCGGCCCTACAAGTCCCTGGTTCCGCCAGGCGGCTAGGGTTGCAGGGATACATGCCTCAATACCCAGGCGGAACCGTTTTTTGAATAAGCCCCGGTCAGGGCCTTCAATATACCGAAACCCCATAAGAAAGGTCTCCTCCATGAGGGTATGCCTGTCAAGGGGTTCTTCATGTACCAGTCCCCCAATTTCCCGGTACGTTGAGGCCACATAGTTGTCCACATCCGCTCTATTGGTAAAACGCCGGCCCGTGCCGGTCTCGTCGTCGATGAGGGTGCCTGATGCGGCAGGTCCCAGGCCCAGCCAGTTTTCCATACGCCAGTACCGGATGTTATGGCGAGAACGTTTCCCCGGCAAGGCGAAATTGGATACCTCGTATTGCTGGTACCCCGCCTGTTCCAGGGTATCCCGTCCGGCAATCCAGAGTCGGTCTGCCTCGTCTCTATCAGGCAACTGGCTGTTCATTTCCAGGGGCGTTCCCGGTTCCACGGTGAGATCGTAGAGGGAAACATGACCCGGCTTGTATGCCAGGGCTTTTTCAATATCCTCCTGTAACCGGTAGGTATCCTGAAAGGGAAGGCCCGTAATGAGATCCACCGAAAACGCCTGGGGGAACCTCTCGGCGATCAACTGGAGCCGCTCGTGGAGTACCGCTCCAACCCGGCCCACCGCCCTGCGGGAAGGCTCGTGAAAACTCTGGACTCCCAGGCTGAGACGGGTAACCCCGCCCTCACCACAGGCTTCAAGAAAAGCCTCGTCCGCTGATTCAGGATTTGCCTCCACCGTGATTTCCTGGGGATCTTCGTTCCAGAGGGCGGCAATACCCTGCAGCAAGCGCCCCATGCCAGAGGCACCTAACAGCGAGGGAGTTCCCCCGCCAATGTAGACCGAGGGGATCCGCTCTACACTGAAGCGGTTTATCCGGTCTTCCCCCTCGGCCAGGAGCGTGTCAATATAGCGATTAATCCGGGGATCCCCCGGCGCAACCGGGACCGAATAAAAATCGCAATAATCACAGGCTCCAGCGCAAAAGGGAACATGGATATACAAAGAGGCGATCACGGCGGGCCAAGACGGGTAATCGGCCAGTACCGGAACAGGGCCTTACCGACCACGAAATCCAAGGGCACCGGTCCCCAGGTGCGGGAATCATTGGTGTTACTCCGCTCATCGGAAAGCACGAAGCATTCATCAGCTCCCAAAACGATTTTATCCATGTTACCTGAAAAGGGAATTGATTCGTCCCAGAGGGCAGGAACCTGGGGGATGGTAACGTCATAGGGCTGTTCCGATAGCTCGAACTCCGTAAGGCTATAGGAGCTGTCCCGGGGTTTAACCCGCATGACAAAATTGGTCATAAAAATCTCATCTCCCGGCAGCCCTATGATTCGTTTCATATAGTACTGATCCGTTTGGCCCCCCAACCCTATACGCTGGACAGTAAAAAACCGGATACCCTCATCCAACAGGTTGGTAAGCAGACCCCTCCCATGGGGTATGGCCCGGTTCACCAACACGATACTTCCCCGGTGCATGGGGATGGAGTGGTTCATCCAGGTAATGTCAGGCAGGAGGGAATACAGCATATACGAAGAAAAAACAAACCGATCCCCGGCCCGGAGTCCCGGCTGCATGGAATCGCTCTCCATCACCCGCATGGAAGCAACAAAGGTGGTAAAACCGGTATACAAAAGAAAAAATACCAGAACCCATAAAACAATCCATTGGATGAGATGCCACTGACGTGCTTTTTTACTCGGGGCATAATATTTTTTACGCGATTTATTAACCATAATGTATACCTATCGTATCGGACCTAAGCGTCCCAGGGGCCAGTAGATGATTGACCCCTTACCAAGCACTTTGGCCTCCCGGATAGGACCGAAATAACGCCCGTCCCGGGAATTGTCCCGATTATCTCCCAGGGGAAGGATCCTGCCTTCAGGCACATACCAGCCCTGGGTATACCGGGCAAAGAGCATCCGGTACCTGGTATCCTGGGGATAGGCCCCCCGCAGCACCTCCAGGCGGGCCTGTTCACGGGCAAGATAATCAGGATAGCGCAGAGTAGCGGCTGCGGTGCGGACCAGGTTTGGGGGAGCATTAAGTCCTACATCCATATAGGCCATGGCCTTGCCTGCGGCTTCCAGTGCAGGATAGTCCCCGGCATCCATGAGGCGACTGAGCCGGTGGTTCAGCTTCCGCTGGGCGTTAAATTCCCGTTCCCTGATCCACCGGTGCTCCCCGGCAAAGCGGATCCGGAACTCCCCTTGTTCGAGCACGAAACGGTCCCCTCCCCAGCCAACCGCCCGCTTGATGAGGAAGTGGGCCTTGGGTTCTCCTGATTCGTCCCGATCAATATCCACCAGGGACAGGGTGAGCATATATATGATCCGCTGGGCAATATCAAAGGCCGGGCCTCGGGAAATATAGGAAGGATTCTCAAAGATGATGACATCATTCCGTTTTGGTTTAATGGGACTCGGCAGCTTTGCCATGCCTGGAAGCAGTTCAGGCCCAAAGATAACTTTATTGACAAATATCCGGTCCCCGATGAGGAGGGTATCGATCATGGAGCCAGAGGGGATCTGGTAGGCCTGAAAAAGATACTGGTTGATGAGGAGCACCACTCCTGCAGCCCAGATAAAAGCCTCAAGCCAATCCAGAAGCGGATTTTTGGTCTTTTGTTTTTCCTTTTTAATCCGCCTGACCCTGCACCGCTGGGTAAGCACCTGTTCGGTAAGCAGAGCGAGGCGGTCAAAAAAATCGTCTTTCGTTTTTTCCAACATTTTGCACCTTTTTTTCACCTATAAATAAAAACCTATCACGAAGTCTGCTCGTTGACAAGATACGGAAGGGAGTCCTATAATTTCGCTATGACCGAATCCAGCCATGCTAAAGAAGTCCTCCCTGAGGATCAGGTACATCTCAAACCCATCCTGGGTATCAGGCCGGGCATATATCTCACGATACTCTATTCCCTCATCCTCTTGACCGTGCTTTTTTTGCTATTGCTCTACCCCGGTCTCTCCAGGCCCGGCAGGGTCTTGCAAGTATTATCCGAGCCTGCAGGCGCGGCAGTGCAGGTGGATGGCGTGTATTGGGGGACCACCCCGGGGGACATCTTTATTCCCCAGGGAGACCATCAACTTGAAATGACCCTTCCTGGGTTCAATACCTGGCATAAGGAGCTGCGGATCCAGGGCCGCGTCTTTGGCCTCTTCCCCCAGCGGGAACCCCTGAGCGGTATCCTCGACGCGCCGGACCTGGTGGCGGCCTTTGCCCTGGAAGCCGCGGACTATGCAGGGTGGTCCCTCACCGGAGAGCCTACCGTAACCTATCAGGTACCCCTCAGCCTTTCCGAGGGGGCCTATCGCTCAGGTCCCGGGGCTTTAAACCCCGAAACCTATACGGCCCTGGAGGCCCTGGTCAAAGGATCCGCCCGCTTTGCTTCCACCCGTGCGGCCATGCGGGATCTCATCAGGACAAAATATATCACCGATAACGGGGGGCTTTCCAGTTCACCGGTAACGCTGCTCCGTTCTGCTGAAGATATGCTGGCCTATCTTTCCACTACCCCAGGTTCTGCGGCCTGGCTTGTGGAGGTACTCCCCACTGAGGCGGTCTCCCTCATCACCGGTTCCCCCTGGTATATGAAACAGACCGTCGCCGCCCTGTCCCAGAGCATTACCCCCTCCTTGGGGGGAGTTATCAACCTGGAGTCCCTCAGCTTCAGAGCAATTCCCGGGGGAACCTTAGTCCAGGATAACAGCTTCCCCCACTCCATCACTGTGGAAGACTTCTATATGTGCGAGACCGAAGTATCCCTTCCCTCGTGGGAAGCCTTTGTTCAGGCCAATCCCGCCTGGGGGGTGGAACATACCGATGAGCTCACGGCCCAGGGACTGGTTACCGGGGATTACCGGGTGTCCCAGGCCGACCCCAGGGCCGATTCGGTGCCGGGGGTTTCCTGGTATGGGGCGGCAGCGTATTGCCAATGGTTAAACCGCTTGCTTCCCGCAAACATGGCTGCCTGGGAAGTACGGCTCCCCACTGAGGCGGAATGGGAATATGCTGCCAAAGCGGTTCTCAATGCAGGGGATTCCCGGGAGACTCTGCGGGATATGCTGGGGGGGTTATGGGAATGGTGTACAGATCCCTACGCGCCTTTCAACTTTCTCCCCGCTGATGCACAAACCATCAGCGCAATCGGTTCTCCTGAACGAGTGGTGCGGGGTGGTTCCTGGGTCAATCCCCCCGGTTCGGTCAGGGCCGAAACCAGAGGGTCCCTGCCGCCGGTTTCCTGTTCTCCCTTTGTTTCTTTCCGCCCTGTTATAGCGCTTAAAGGAGCTACTCATGAGTGAAGGTATTAAGATCATTGCGGTAAACCGTAAAGCCCGGCATGATTACACGGTGGATGACCACTATGAATGTGGCATTGAACTCCTGGGTACTGAGGTAAAATCCTTCAGAGAGGGGAAAATCTCCTTTCCCGATGCCTGGGCGGAAGTTATAGGAGGTGAAGTGTGGCTTCGTTCCCTGAAAATCGCGGAAAATCCCTTTTCATCCATATTTAACCATGATCCGGACCGGAAAAAGCGGCTGCTCCTCCACCGGGATGAGATAAAACGGATCCACCGGAAAGTGGATGAGAAGGGATACACCCTCATCCCCCTCTCCTTTTATTTCAAGAAAAACCGGGTTAAGGTGGAATTAGGGCTTTGTAAGGGGAAAAAAGTATACGATAAGCGGGCGGATATTCGGGAACGGGATGTCAAACGGGATATGGCACGGGAATTTCGTCATGGCCTTCATTAGAAGCGCCGGGTTCGGGGGTTTTTAGGTCTTTTACGCCGTTTGTGTTGTAAGTGGTCAAAGACCACCATGGCGATAAATAACCCGATGCCGAGACAAAAGGAAAAGACCTTGATAGCCTTATCGGAAATAGTGGACGGTTTAACGGCTATGATGATTTGACCAGAGTCGGTTTGCTGTTTATGGATTCCATCAAGCCCCACGATACGGATAAAATGCTCATTTCTGGAACCATAGCCAAGTTCCCGTGCATATATTGCAAGGGCGTCTTTATCATACAAGAGGGCATTCTTGGTATTTTCCAGTTCCTTATTAATGAGCTTTAAGGCTTCAAGGTTCGTTTGCTGCTTATCCCGCTCCATTTTGAGTTGATGATAGGCTGATAAGCCCTTGGACCCGCTCAATATTGAACATAAGGTATAGACAAGTACCGCAATCCACAGGGGTATGAGGTATTTTATAGTACCCATACTCTATATTTACGGTTTCTTTCATATATTCTTGAGTACCCTGGGGGACACCATTGACAATAAGAAAAAGATTAAGCTAATATTGTTATTATAGATAGTTTTTTAGAAAATTACTAAGAATCCCTGATAATCGTCGATAATTAAAATCATAGATGGTATCGACGGGGAGTGGTTCATGAATGAGAAAACATCTTCATTATATAATGAGCGGTATAATGAGCCTGTTACAAATGGGTCATCCAATGAACTGGATGAATATGGCGTATGGGTAAAAAGCGAGCCTCAGAGTCTGTCTTCCCTGGGTGATGATAATCCTGGGGCATTATCGGGGTTTGGTTCTGATGATGATTTGTCCTTTGAAGACACCCTGGGCGGTGATGCTTTACCGGAGATTTCGGATTTATCTACCAATAAAAACGCCTTGTGTGACGATGGGGAGGGATCGCTGATGGGTCTTGATGCTTTGGCAGAACCTGATAATATCCAGGAATTATCGGACCCCTTTGTAAGCACAGATGCTTCAGGCTCTGGAGCCTTTGATTTGGATGCCTTACCGGGTTTGTCGCTTGATGCTTTATCAGATGAGGCTACCGTTGAGGTCCCGTTTGATACAGCACTGGCTGAGGAAGTTGCAGAGGTTCCGCCTGCTGACGTCCCGGTTGATACAGCACCGGAAGAAGTTGCTGCGGTTCCGCCTACTGACGTCCCGGTTGATACAGCACCGGAAGAGGTTGCAGAGGTTCCGCCTGCTGACGTCCCGGTTGATACAGTACCGGAAGAGGTTGCAGAGGTTCCGCCTGCTGACGTCCCGGTTGATACAGTACCGGAAGAGGTTGCAGAGGTTCCGCTTGCTGAAGAGGCCGTCCCGCAAGATACAGCACCGGAAGAAGTTGCTGCGGTTCCACCTGCTGACGTC
>JAITNU010000205.1 GCA_031290325.1 Treponema sp. | reverse complement strand
GTACCTTTTGACCTACGCTGTTGGTGCGAGCCCGGTGAGTTATGTAATAACCATCGATGCATCCTATAAGGTGCGCGTTTCTAATTTAGGTATTCTGGATGGGGTGGGAAAAACATTTTTGCAATTAAAAAACGAGATCGAGGCATTGGTATCCCGCAATTACACGTTAAGCGGGGTACAGTTAAATCTAACGACTCCGGCTGTATTTACTGTTGTGTTAAAGGGTGAAGTTATTTCTACGGTGAACTGTAATGCCTGGGCATTGAGCCGTCTTTCTTCGGTCTTAAAAGCCTCGCTCCTTACCTCATACGCTTCATTTCGGGATGTAACTATTACGTCTGCCGGAGGACGAACAAGAACCTATGATGTATTTAAAGCCCAGCGTTTTGGTGATTTAACCCAGGATCCGTATCTGCGTCCCGGTGATACGATTACGGTCAAGCGGTATTCCCGTGCAGTAACGATTACCGGAGCAGTCGAGCGTCCTGGAACGTACCAATTGCTGAATGGTGAAAACCTGAAAAATTTAATAGAAAACTACGGGAATGGCTTTGTCCCATTGGCAGATACATCCCGGCTTGAACTGGTGCGCTATGTAAACAGTGTATCAATTTCAGGGGATAAAATGTATCTTACTCAAGAAGATATCATACATGATTATTCTTTGGAGGATTATGATGTTGTCATGGTGCCTGAAATCACCACGTTATTGCCGGTCATGTTTATAGAAGGTGCTATAGAAACTGGTACTGACTCAAATATCAATGTTTCAACCCGGCGTATCATACAATTTAACAAAGGTGAGAATTATGCTTCTTTGATCCGCAAAAACAGTGCTTTGTTTTCGGCTGTTTCCGATACAAGAAACGCGTATATCATTCGAAATGAGAAACAGATACCCATCAACCTTAACCCCATGTTGTATGATGCTGAATATCACAGCGAATATTTTGTTGAAGAAAACGATACCTTAATCATTCCTTTCAGACAGTATTTTGTAACCGTTGCCGGTGCGGTACTTACTCCTGGACGCTATCCCTATATTCCTGACCGCCAATGGGATTACTATATAGCCTTAGCAGGCGGTTTTGTGGCTGAACGAAATGTAAGAGAAACCATAAAAATTAGTGATTTGACTGGAAAAAAAATGAAGAAAACCGATATAATAACGCCTGAAACCATCATTACTGCCAGAACTAATTCGTTCTTGTATTACTTTAACCAGTATGCTCCTATAATAACTACGGTGCTCTCTATTATTGCAACGTCTCTAACGGTTCAAGCAGTGCTTTCCAATTAGACACTCGTGATGCTCAAGCCCTCATCCAGATCAGCGATTAAATCATCCGGATCTTCGATGCCCACTGAAAGCCGGATGAGCCGATCATGAACCCCTGCGGCAAGACGCATCTTTTCGGGAATCGCGTTGTGAGTCTGGACTAATGGATAGGTGATCAAGGTTTCAACACCGCCGAGGCTTTCCGCAAAGAGGATGATTTTCACCTTTCGTAAAAGGGGTTCCACATCCCGGGCATCTCGGAGATAAAAGGAGACCATGCCGCTATGTCCACGGGACTGAGAAGCTGATAGATCGTATTGGGGATGATCCGTAAAACCGGTGTAGAAAACCTTTTCCACCTGGGGATGCTCCCGAAGCCAATGGGCAATTTTTTGGGCGTTTGCTTGATGTCGTTCCATCCGCAGCCCCAGGGTCTTGATCCCCCGCAGCACCAGCCACGCATCAAAAGGGCTGAGACAAGCGCCTTCGCTTTTCTGTACATTTCGCAACGGTTCTTCATATTGATCCTGGGAATGAACGATGAAGCCTGAGAGGGTATCGTTATGGCCTGCCAGATACTTGGTGCCGCTGTAAATCACAAAGTCTGCACCCAGGCTCAGGGGATTCTGAAAATAAGGGGATAGGAAGGTATTATCAACGATCAGGTGACCGCCTCGATTACGCATAAGCTCTGCGCACCTTCGGATATCCGTAACTTTCATCATAGGATTTGAAGGGGTCTCGATAAAGATTGCCCTGGTTTCGGTACGGAGCGCCGCTTCTATTGCAGCCGTATCACTGGTATCAACCCATGAAAAAACAAACCCATACTGAGTATAATATTCGTTAAATAAACGATAGGTACCACCGTAGAGATCTTCTGAAACGATGATATGATCACCAGGCTTATAGAGTTTTATGATTGCAGAAATTGCACCCATACCGCTGGCAAAAGCAAGTCCGTACTTTCCGCCCTCGATAAGCGCAAGGGTACGTTCCAGTTCTGTGCGCGTGGGATTGATACCCCGGGAATAGTCAAAACCTGTGGATTCATACAGAGCCGGGTGCCGGAACGTAGAACTTTGATAGATAGGAGTACTGATAGCTCCGGTTTTAGGATCAAAACAGGTTGCCCCATGCACAAGTGTTGTATCGATCTTCATCATCCCTCCAAAGCTTTTTCAAAATCGGCAATCAGGTCCTCGGTATCTTCAAGACCTGTTGAGATGCGGATGAGGGTATCGGTAATCCCCAGACGCTGCCGTTCTGCCGGAGGTATCGAAGCGTGACTCATTCTGACCGGGTAGGACGCAATGGTTTCTACCCCACCGAGGCTCACTGCTGCGGCGGCTAATTTCACCGTTCCCAGAAAATGCAGGGCCTGTTCCGTGGTCCGAGTGCGGAAAGACAGCACTGCTCCCGCGCCTGAAGCCTGAGCCTCGTTTATGGTTCTGCCCGGATGATCCTCCAGGCCCGGATAGAACACATCAGTAACCTGCGGGTGGGACTTGAGCCATAGTGCCAGGTTCCGGGCGGTTTGTGCCTCTGCATCCATGCGGACCTTGAGGGTTTTGATACCTCGCATCACAAGCGTGCAATCCCAGGGACCTGGTACTGCCCCAAAGCCATTCTGTACCGCATAGATCCGCTGCCCCAATTCCAGTGTTCGACTAACCGCCAGTCCGGAAATCACATCGCTGTGTCCTCCTAAAAATTTAGTGGCTGAATGGACCACGATATCCGCCCCCAGTTCAATAGGCCGCTGGAGGTAGGGGGTCATGAAGGTATTATCCACTATGGAGATAAGCCCTGCATCCCGGGCTATGGCCAGACAGGTTTTGAGATCCGTTATTTTAAGGAGCGGATTGGATGGCGTTTCCAAAAACAAAGCCCTGGTGTTCTTTTTCAGCGCTTTTTTAATATGATCGGGCTTGGAAGTATCCACTACAGTCAGTTCCAGCCCCCACCGTTTATAAAAGGTATTGAGGATACGCCAGCTTCCACCGTAAATATCCTCTCCCGCAACAACGTGGTCCCCTGCAGCAAGGATACCCAACACCGATGAGACTGCCGCAATACCGCTGCTGAACGCGTATCCCTTAACCCCTCCTTCAAGAACCGCAATGGTTTCTTCCAGTGCTTTCCGGGTAGGATTCCCGGAACGGGCATAATCAAACTCCAGCTCCTTAGCAGCGCCCTTGTAGACCACCCCCTGATCAAACGTGGATGTTTGATAGATAGGTATCCCCAAAGCGCCGGTGGAACATCCAGAGGCATAATCCGTTTCATGCCCGTTGTGAATAAGCAAAGTCCCTCTTTTCATAGCCCTTCTCCGGTTCCCTCAAGGAGTACCGTTTTTATGCTGAGTCTCCAACTCATTGTAACTCCTTAGTCTTTATTATCGGTACATAAGCCAATTACAAAACTAATTTTTTGCGATTGGCTTTGGGGGAAAAACGTTATCTTCTATATACTTCTCCGGTTTCTGCCGAGACATACTTTATATACGAGAAGGGGTCCTGCTCATACCAGGACTGCTTGAAAGGTAAAGAGGTGTTAAGTGAAAGCTGGCGGTTGAATTCGTAATTACGCATCGTTTTATGCAGCCTGCGGGCGACTTCAAACACCCCTGAATAACCGCAGTAGTTGTAGGATGGACCAAAAAGCGGTAACAGTGGCAGCCCGTGCTTTGCGGCAATGTTGTTCCCCCCGATATGGGTGATAAGCACATCAGGCTGGAGCCGCTTGATTAGATTGGACATCTCAAAAGGCTGATTGGTGGCAACGCTGAAGGGTACTTCATCAATGTTATCCAGGGCGTCAAAAATTGGTTCCACAAACTTGTCATAGTGGTGGGCCTTAAACCCGATCACCTCCATGCCCAGATCCTGGATGATTTCCGCAGTTGCCAGGATCCGTACTTCCCCGCCAGCCAAATACACCCGCTTGCCCTGTAACACGGTTCTGAAAGGCTCAAGCGCTTCGTTCAGAATACGGTTTTCCGATTCGATTAAGCGCCGTGCTTCTTCTGTGAGATTAAAGCGTTCCGCGATTTTCAAAAGCCAGATATCCGTGTTTTTCCTGCCGATAGGGATAGTATCCACCATGAAAGGAATGTTGTACTTTTCTTCCAGATGGCCGACAAAATAGTCATCATGGGTTCCGCAGATACTCACATTAAGACTGGTTTCCAGGGCATACTGGAAATCATCAGGTTCTGCATAACAGGGAATAAATGTAACATTGAGACCAAGGCTTTCTATAAGCCGCTTGAGTTCAACTTCATCGGCACGGCTCATAGAACCAACGTTGAGAATGTTCACGTTCCGGCTCAGTTTATAAGACTCTTTGAATTTATCCCCATCGGTTTGCCAGAGGGGAAGGTGTCGATCCGGGGAGCGGACATACTTTTTAAGGATGCCGTGGTACACCGCATCATAGGCAGTAGCCATGAGTTTTGTCTTGAACCCTTCGCAGTGAATGGGCATGATGATTGCCGCTGTTTCGCGCTGTAAATCCGTGAGGATCGTGTCGATATCATCGCCGATGAGGGCAGGCACGCAGCTATTACAAACAATTATCGAATCAGGCCGGAATTCTTTATCCGCATACAGGACCGCTTCCCGCAGTTTTTTTTCACCTCCGCCGATCACATCCGCCTCATCGAGGTTGGTACTGAGCCAGATAAGCCCTTCGGCAGCGGGATCCCGAAGGCGCTTGAAATTTTTATTAGTACCGATGTTGGCAGTAGAACACATTCCACAACCGATTGGACCGTGCATGATCATCACCGCTTTTCGTAAGGTATTGAGAATCGCAAGGCTCAGGGTGAATTGGCAGCCCTGGGCCTCTGAAAATAAACGGGAGCTTAAGTTGGTACAGCCATTCGCATGTGCAAGCGCGCAGGTACGGACTTCGGCGCATTTCCCTCCAAAGGCAATACTCGCGTGGAGCCGGTCTTCACGGCTTGGCGCTGATTTTGCATCAAGATAGTTCATAGATACTCCTTTGTAGCACCCTAACGTGCGGCTACCAGATTGCTGATAATATCTTCGGTGAGCGAAAGTCCACCGGAGAATCCCGCATACGCACGGTTCATCACACAGCGGCCGGTAAGGGGGAAGCTAACCGGTACGAGGGGATACCCGAATTCTTCGGCAATATCCCGTTCAAAGGAGCTGCCGACAATGACCGTCGGACTCATGGAATCATAGTACCGGTTGTTTTGATTCCGGGGCCAGACTTCCCGAATATACTTCTTTACCGAAGAAGTATCACTATCAAAATAAACATGGGGTTTCAATCCTGAATTCAGCCCTGAACATTGGGATTGCACGATAGTTTTCTGTACCTCTTCAAGCACATCCGTTACTACCACCAGTTCCGGCAGCCATCCGAGTTCATCTGAGAGAAACCGGGTAAGCGCCGGAGCATAACTGGAATCTCCCACCACAATAGCGTAGCGCTGGAGATCCACATCGTTGTAGATATCCGCAATCCGTTCCAGATAATCGTAGTAGATGCTTTTTTCTTCTGCGATAACTCTGGCAATAGCGGGGGGATCAAGATGCAGCACATTCCCCACCGTGGTAAGGAAATGCTCTCCTGCTAAGGCGCCAATGGGCAATGGACTTAGGATATAGGGAATCCCGTGGGTTTCCTCGAAATATTTGGCACTCTCGATTCCGAAGCTGTTGGAAACCACGATATTGAGGGTCGCTTGTCCCGCATTCCTGATGTTCTCCAGGGTTTCGCCTTCACCAAAAAAAGTATTGACCTTTAATCCCAATTTTTCGAGGATCCGTTTCAATTCCCGCAGATTCCCCTTCCAGAACACATCCTGTGCAGGTACGATACCAAGAACATTCACCGATAGCGGCTCTGTTACGGTCTTCGTGATATACGCGCTGATGAGTCCCTTGAATAACAAATCATAACCATAAAATGAGTTGCCTTTGAAGCTTGGGGTAGGAACGGCGATGACCGGTTTTTCAGCATTCCTGAATTCAGCCACTACTGCAACGGTATCGTCTCCTATCATATCAACCATACAGCCGGTAACCACCACAAAGAGGTCTCCGTCGATGATTTCCAGGCTTGACTGGATCTGCTCTCTGAGACGGGTATCACCACCAAAGACCACATCCCGTTCCACCACGTTGGAACTGGGTAAAGCGGAACCGCCGCAGTAGCCGCCGCCTATATACGCCGCTCCGGCATTGATGGCAGTGGTAAGATTGCCGCCACAACCTGCGGACCCATGGATAATGGGAATTGCCCGTGGAATCGCACGAAGCGTACTAATGGCGCCTCCTAATGCGCAGGTGTATCTGGGCCTGTCAACAAATTTACTCATATACACTCCTAAAAACGAGACCGTTCCAGCGAATCATACAATACCGTTGAAAGATACCGTTCTCCAGTATCAGGCAGCAGAACCACCACGATTTTGTTTTCAAATTCCTGCCTCCTGGCGATCTGGATTGCCGCAAAGGCAGCGGCGCCGGAAGAAATACCCACCAGGAGTCCTTCCCGGCTCGCAAGCCCTTGGGCGGTTTCAAAAGCCTCTTCAGCCCGGACCTTGAAAATTTCGTCATAAATTTTCGTATTCAGTACCTTGGGTACAAATCCCGCACCAATACCCTGGAGCTTGTGAGGCCCTGGGGCGGAACCGGACAGCACCGCAGAATCATAGGGTTCCACGGCAAATACCTTTATCTCCGGGTTTTTCTCCTTAAGGAATTCCCCCACGCCGGTAATAGTACCTCCGGTTCCTATACCAGAGACAAAGGCCGCGACTTCACCGCCGGTATCCCGCCAAATCTCTTCGCCAGTTGTTCTGCGATGCACCTCGGGATTCGCAGGATTGTTAAATTGCTGAGGTATATAGGAGTTTTGTATCTGGGCATTGAGTTCTTCGGCTTTTCTGATAGCCCCCTTCATGCCGTCTTTTCCCGCTGTCAGCACCAATTCAGCATTTAATGCCTGGAGGAGTTTTCTCCGTTCAATGCTCATGGTATCGGGCATCACCAGGATGATCCGGTATCCTTTTGCCGCGGCAACAAAGGCAAGACCAATACCGGTATTCCCGCTGGTAGGTTCAATGATCACACTGTCGGTGTTCAGTAATCCCCGCTGTTCCGCATCCTCTATCATGGCCAGGGCAATACGATCCTTGACGCTTCCCAGAGGGTTAAAATACTCAAGTTTAGCAACGATACGTCCCCGCAGACCAAGTCCCCTGCCATAACCCGCCAATTCCAAAAGCGGTGTGTTCCCAATCAGTTCCGTCAATTTACCCGCAATTCGTGCCATACCACTCCTCGTATATCGTGTTTATATCAATACAAATACGATATATTTACTAGGATATTGAATCAAATAAAAAATGTCAAGCGAAAACTGCAAAATTTGAAAAAAAACCAGTTCTGGCTGCGGATTGAGCATAATCATTCCCCTTGCTATACTGAAAGCCTCATGAAAAACACCACGTTGATTGCCCTGTTTTTTGTTTCTGTCGCCAGCATCTCCTACGAACTCTATGTGATGCGGATCTTCTCTATCGGGGGCTGGTCTAATTTTGGTTCCCTGGTCATTTCCACCGCCCTCCTGGGTATCGGGCTTTCGGGCATCATCCTCACCTTCCTGGATGAGTGGGTGCGGAAATGGGCCGGTCCTATCCTGACCGCCTGCGCCGTGAGCCTTCCCCTCTGCATGTCCCTGGCGACCATCGCCGCCCAACTGGTGCCTTTTAACCCGGTCTTCCTGGCCTCTGATCCCCGGCAACTCTGGTTCATCGGGGCTTATTACCTCATTTATGGCCTGCCCTTCTTTATTATTGCCACCTTTACCGGAGTTGCCTTCATCAAGCTCCGGGACCAGATACAGCAGGTCTATTTCTGGAACATGATCGGTTCCGGTGTCGGGGGATTTTTCATCATCCTCTTTATGTTCCTGCTCCCCCCCCAATACCTCATCCTTCCCATTCTGGCCCTCACCGTCATCGCAGCGCTGTTTATCTGTGGGGATGTGGCAACCCTCCGGTTCTCGAACCAGAAGCTCCTCGCCCTGATGGGCGTTACCCTGGTGTCTATCGGATGTACCCTGTTCTGGGGGGATATCCGGGTCTCCGATTACAAGGCCATCAGTTATGTGCGAAAGTACCCCGATTCCAAGCTGGTCCACCACTCCTACGGCCCCGGGGGGGAGTACCATGTCTACGCCTCCCAGTACTTCCATTTTGCCCCAGGCCTGTCGGATAACGCTGCCCTGGTTATCCCGGTCATGCCGGCCCAGCCCTACTGGGGGCTTTTTGTAGACGGTTCTGGCCCTATCGGTATCATGGGGAAACTCCGGGAAAATGAACAGGCTTACATGGACTACCTCCCCATGGCAGCCCCTTACCCTATGCTTGCAAACCCGGATGTGCTCTTGATCAATCTGAGCGGCGGCATCAATGCCCAGATCGCCCGGTACAAGGGGGCTGTGTCCATTGATATTGTAGAACCTTCCTCGGAGATGATTCACCTGCTCCGGGATGATCCGAATCTGTCCCGGTTTTCAGGGGGCCTCCTCAGTTCCGGCGGTATCCAGGTGATCCAGGGGGAAGGCCGGGCCTTTTGCGTGGACCACGAGGGGGCCTACGACCTCATCGAGATAAGCCTCGTGGATTCCATCGGACTTTCCGATTCCGGAGGCTATGCGATCCGTGAAGACTTTAAGTACACGGTGGAGGCTTTTAAAGAATACTTTGCCAGTCTTAAACCTGATGGAGTGCTTTCGATCACCGTGTGGGACCGGCTCAATCCCCCCCGGAATGTGCTCAAACTCCTCAATACGATCATCGCGGCTATGAAGGAATCGGGCATGGCAGCGCCGGAACAGCGCCTCTATGCTTTCGGGCTGTTCATGTCCACCTCCACGATCCTGGTGAAGAATGGCGCCTTCACTCAGGCGGAACTGGCGGGGCTTAACACCTTTGTGAAGACCCGGTCCTTTGAGCTGCTCTACGTGCCGGGGACGGAGCTTCCCCAGCGGGACATCAACACCCTCATGGGCGTGTACCGGCATCATTTTGAAGGTGCAGGGGATGCGGTGGTGGAGCATTTTACCAACGCGGATATGTACCGTGCAGCCATCCCCCGGTTCTTTGCGGAAAAGCGTAATGCCGCAGATGGGGGCTTACTCGAAGATGGGTATATCTTTGACATCAGGCCCATCCGGGATTCCCGTCCCTACTATTCGGGGTTCCTGAAACTGCGGAACCTCCCCATCTACCTGGATCAAATCGAAGATATCTCCGAAGAATGGGGGTATTTGCTGCTCCTGGGGATGCTGGTCCAGGCCTGTATCTTTGGGTGTATCGTGATCATCATCCCCCTGATTGGCCGCCGGAAGGACCTCTTTAAGAATCCCAGGGGAACGGTGGGGGTGATCCTCTATTACGCGGGTCTGGGTCTGGGGTACATGCTGATTGAAATCTACCTCATCCAGCGCCTGGGGGTGTTCCTCTCAAATCCGACCTATTCCGCCAGTATTGTCATCACCGTGATGCTGGTCTTCTCAGCCCTGGGCAACCTGGTGAGCGGGATGTTCAGGCAGTACCGAAGCAGGATCGTGCTGGGGGCCTGTGTGCTCACCGGCGGAGGGCTGCTCTGCTACATTCTGGGGCTGGACCCCTTCCTTGCCCGGTTTCTTGGAACGGGTTTAGCGGTACGGGTCTGTATATCCGTTGTGGTGATCGCGCCGGTGGCCTTTTTCCTGGGGGTACCCTATCCCAATGGCCTTGACAGTCTGCAGGCAAACAAGCCGAACCTCCTGCCCTGGGCCTGGGGCATGAACGGGGGCCTCTCTGTGGCGGGAAGCGCCCTGGCGCGGATATTGGCAGTATCCAGCGGATTCCCGGTGCTGCTGGGGGTGGGCATCGCAGTATACCTCATGGTGGGGTTCCTCTTCCCGGTCAACGGAGGGGAATTGACGCTCTGCCGCAAACGTGGTATGGTGTGATTTCAATACTATCGTAGTTCAAGTAAGAGGTATATAATCTCATGGCTTTTAAGACAAAAAAGCAGTCCACACCGGAAAATGATTCCATGGGGGCTGAATTTATCCGCCGGTTCAAGGCGAATCCTTTCATTTTTATCGGAACCATTGTTGTGCTGATAATCGTCATTATCGCCTTCGTATTGGTCCCCGCCATTGTACCCGCCGCAGGAGGGCCTGCGGTGGATTTAAGTTTCGGTTCTTATGCTAAAATCCCCATTACCTATGTGCCGGGCAATTACTTTGCCCAGGCGCGGGAGAGCATTGCCCGATATCAGCAGGCCTCGATTAATGATAGCAACTATTTCAGTGTGAACTATCAAATCTGGCGAGGCGCCTTTGAGGAAGCGGTTATTCATGCTGCAGTCCTGGAGGAGATGAAAAACGCCGGGTATAGTGCCCCCGCTGATGTAGTGGACCGGGAAGTAGCGCAACTGCCCCAGTTCCAGGAAAACGGACGGTTTTCCTTGACCCGGTACCGGCAGCTTGATAATACCACCCGTATATCCCTGTGGAGGCAGGTCCAGGAAAGCATTGCCGTGGACCGTTACAACACCGATATCATGGAGCTTCGCGTATCCTCAAAGGAGGCGCCTTTTATCAAGGCCATGGCGTCCCCGGAACGGACCTTTGATATGGCAGCCTTTCCCCTGAGCGACTATCCCGATGAGGAACTGACTGCCTATGCCGTGGCTAACCCCCAGCTTTTCCAGGTTACCCATCTTTCCAGGATCACCATCAATACGAATGAACGGGAAGCCCGGCAGATCCTCAGCACCGTGCAGGAGGGAACCCAGACCTTTGAGGATGCGGCGAAAACCCATTCCCAGGATACCTATGCCGACCGGGGGGGAGACTTAGGCATCAAGCTGGCCTACGAGCTTGCCACCGAGGTGCCTGATGCACAGGAGCGGGAAGCCCTTATAGGCCTGGCCCAGGGTGCGTACAGCGCCATTGTCAAGGTTCCTTCAGGGTGGGCCTTCTTCAGGGCTGAGGAGGCGCCCCATCCGGCAGATATCGGGACAGTACTGCAAAAGATCCGCTCTTATATCATGGAGTTTGCACGGGGCCAGGTAGAAGATTTCTTTATCACCCAGGCTGAGGATTTGATCCGTGCGGTCAATGAACAGGGTTTTGATGAAGCCCTGGTGGAAAAGGGACTTTCCAAAAAGTCCTTTGGTCCCCTTCCCCTCAATTACGGACGGGTTGCCATCTTCACCTCCCTCAGCTCCTTCTCGGTACCTGAACTGAACGATGCGGTATCAAATGAAAACTTCTGGCAGACCGCGTTCTCCACCCCCCTCAATACCCCGTCGAAGCCCCTGGTTATCGGCACTCATATTGTGGTGTTATATCCCCATGAAGAGGGTCCCGCCGATGAAACGAACGCCGAGTATATTGAAACCGCCTATGCTTCATACTGGCTGAGTTACATTATGGATCAAAACATCCGTTCTTATTTCATGAACAGTGAAAAACTGAAGGATCAATTTACCGAAGCCTTTTTCAAGTATATCTATCCCTTAGATTAACCTATGTCAGATGCTACTCCCCGGCAGCTTGAAACCCGCCGGGGCTGTTCAGTTTCATATCAAGGCAAGACCCTGCTCTCCCGCATTGACCCCATTGGCCAGGCTGAACGGCTGGCCGCTTCCATTCCCTGTCGCAGCCGGACCCTTTATTTCTGCCCATCCCCCTTATACGGGTACGGTCTTGAGATGCTGTTGAGCCGTATCAATGACGATTCGGCAGTGCTCTGTGTGGAGGCTGACGAACAACTCCTGGCTTTGTCCCTTACAGCCCCGGAAGCCCTGTTCAGGCTGGGGAGTTTTTCTAACGATCATCCGAGACTGCGTCTGATACCCGCCGGGGATGCGGCGGGGCTCTGTGGGTATATGCGGGAAACCTGGGGGAGCCGTACCTTCCGCCGGGTGGAAACTATCCACCTCACCGGAGGGTGGCAGCTTTTCCCAGAGCGCTACGCATCCCTGGCCAAGGCCCTGCAACGGGATATTGCCCTGGATTGGGGCAATGCCCTGACCCTGGTCAAGCTGGGGCGGCTCTATAGTAAGAATGTCCTCTGTAATCTGTCCCTCATTCCCCGTTCCCGTGGAATTGGGGATATCTGCTTTGGTGAAAGCCCTGTTTTGGTTCTGGGAGCAGGTCCTTCTCTCGATGGGGTGCTGGAAGGGCTGGATCGTTTCTTTGGAGCAGCCTTATACGATCCTGATACACGACCCTTTAAGATACTCTGCGTAGACACCTGCCTCTCAAGCCTCAAGGCCCGGAACATCAAACCTGACCTCGTAGCCGCCCTGGAAAGTCAGCACTGGAACCTCCGGGACTTCATCGGCCTTGGTTCCTGGGAAGTGCCGCTTGCCATGGACCTTTCCGCCCTGCCCGCCACCGGCGACATGCTGGGGGGACAGGTCTTTCTCTTTGCCACCCCCTGGACCCCTCTCCGCATCTTTGAGCGCCTGCATGCGGTCCTCCCGGAAACCTTCTGGCCCCTGGGTTCCGTGGGACTGAGCGCCGTGGCCCTGGCCCTGCGGGTTTCTTCCGGTCCTGTTATCACCGGTGGAATTGATTTTTCCTTCACCCTGGATAAGTACCACGCCCGTTCCACCCCAGGCCACTTGGAACGGCTGCGACGGCACACCCGTTTCCAGGGCATTCTCAATGAAGTAGCCACCTTTCGCCACGGAGTCTTCACCATCCAGTCAAAATCCGGCCTCTCCGTCAGGAGCGATCCGGCCATGAAGACCTATCGGGACCTCTTTGAACGGGAATTTGCCGGTGAACCGCGGCTTTGGGATTACTCAACAGAAGGAGTGGACAATACTGGATTGCCCTTAGGTATCAAGACCCTCAGCCCGGAAGCTGCTGTGGAACTGCTCAAAGGCGTCCCTGGTCAGCGTCACTACAGTCCGGTTCCTGTGAAAGGGGAATTGCAGCAGGCTGTCAAAGCCTTTATATGCCAGGAACGGGCCACCCTCATCATGCTGAAGGATATATGTACCGGGGCCGTCCCTGGCTCACCAGAACAACGGGAGGCCCTGTTGGACGAATGTGATTACCTATGGGCACATTTCCCCGAATGTGCCGGAGCAGGGGGCAGGCGTCCGCCGGGAACAGATATTTCCTTTCTCAAACGGGTACGCACGGAAATCGATCCTTTTATCGAAATACTTGATCGTGTCGATGCGGAATGTATTCGCGAAGGTAAAAGCATTTTTACCCCTGATTATACGGGAGTATAGGGTGGACCGGTTCAGCGTTTTCTTCCTTAGCCCCCTGGCGCTCTTGCTGGGTTTTTTCCTGGACCTCCTCCTGGGGGATCCCCAGTGGATGCCCCATCCCGTGCGGGGTATCGGCTTCTTAATACGTGAGGGGGAATCCCTTCTCCGGCGGCTTTTACCAGGTAAGGAACGGCTGGCCGGGACGATCCTCGTGATCCTGGTTACGGCGCTGACCTTCTCATTATCCGCCGGGGTACTGCTGCTTGCCTATGGCCTGAACCGGTGGGCCGGTTTCGCGGTGTCAGTCATCATGTACTGGCAGGTTCTGGCCCTGCGCTGCCTGCATATCGAAAGCATGAAGGTGTATACCAAAGCGGCGGCGGAAGACCTGGCCGGCGCCCGAAAAGCGGTGTCCATGATTGTGGGCAGGGATACCGCTGATTTATCCCTGGAGCAGGTGATCAAGGCTGCGGTGGAAACCGTGGCGGAAAACCTCTCCGACGGCGTCATCGCCCCCCTGTTCTTTCTGGCTCTGGGCGGCCCTGCCCTGGGGATGCTGTACAAGGCCGTCAATACCATGGATTCCATGATCGGGTATAAAAACAGCCGGTATATTGATTTTGGCAGGACCGCCGCTCAACTTGACGATATCCTCAACTGGCTGCCTGCCCGATTAAGCGCCCGGCTGATGATCCTGGGGGCGGCTATCCTTGGGCTTGACGCAAAGCATGGGGCGCGGATATACTGGCGGGACCGGAGTAAACATGCCAGCCCCAACAGCGGCCACCCTGAATCGGTATGTGCCGGTTCCCTGGGCATAGCTCTGGGGGGTAACGCCTCCTACGGTGGGGTATTACACGAGAAACCCGTACTCGGTGATGCCTTAAGACCGGTCACACCCGGGGATATACCAAGGGTTATCCGGCTCATGTATACTGCGACCGTACTGTTCCTGCCGATAGCCTGTCTCATCCGTTATATGATAGGTTTTGTCATACCCTAAGGGTTTGTCTAGGTTCATAGCCATCCGGTCTTCATTAAGAAGCAGATCAACCACAGAGGAAGGACACGGAGAACGCAATGTTTCCTGTTTTTTCTTATTCTCCGCGCTCTCCACGGTTAATCTTCTTCTTTGTTTTTGTGAGCAGCTCACAAGGGGAAACAGGAAGGAGAGAACATAGTTCCCGCCATTCCTTCCTCCTGTTCATCCCAATCATCATTTGACCTTGATAGTCCAAGGGACGTTCCTGTTGGCGATTTTTACCGCCATCGTACCGCTGGTCGGTTTCATATCTTCGTAAATCTGTAGCTCTTCGTCAATCTGCACCAGATTCCAACCAGTCTTGAGTGGTAAAGTGAAGGCGCTGTAGGTCACGGTCACGGTCGCACTGTCTCCCAAGCCACCCTGCTTTTGCCCTCTGTTGAGGGTAACGTCTTTGCTGACATAGACATAAGCAATTCCACTGGCCATGATGTAGGTTTCCTCATCAGTTTCATACTTCGCTCTCTCTACATAGTAGTCGATAGAATTAGCCCGATAGCGCAAACCTTTTATAGAAGTAATTTGCGCGGTATTGTCACTTATCGTTACCACATTCTCGCCATCGACGCTGCCGACAAAGTGCCTTCCATCATTGGAAAGCCAAGTGGAAACTGCTTGAGTGCTGGGTGTGTTCAAGGTTAAGTTCAACTTCCCCGCAGTTACCGACCAAGTGCCGCCGTTAATGGTTTGTGACGGAATCGTTACGTTGGACGCACCTTCGCCCTCCAGGGTGGCGTTAGTTACCGTAATGGTGGGCCGCCCGCTTGCCTCTTCGGTAATACCCGGAAGATCAAAGCCCGTCATTGTCGTCGTCATCGGAGTCGGAGGGACACCCCGTTATGGTAAAAATCGCCGCCAACAGGAGGACGGCGAAGCCGAGAAAGAGTCCATGTTTGGTTTTCATGGTTTTTCCTTTTGAGTTTTGCGGTATACCGATTTGGGCATACGAAACTCTGTGTAAGTTGCCTTCCCTCTATGAGGAAATATAAAAAGCCGGTATGTCTCCAAACAGAGACACCCGGCATTTTTACCTTAGAGGATGAGAAAAATGGAGTAATTTTTGCAGATTTGGTTATTAGGCTGTTAGGTACTTGACAAAGTGAACACCGACCCCATAATAGCCTGTAGCCTGTAGCCTGTAGCCTGTAGCCTGTAGCCTGTAGCCTGTAGCCTGTGGCCTGTAGCCTGTAGCCTGTAGCCTGTAGCCTGTAGCCTGT
>JAITNU010000186.1 GCA_031290325.1 Treponema sp. | reverse complement strand
ACGCGCTATGCGGCGGATTCTTCCCTGACGCTTAACTCTAATCTGACCCTGTACGCGCAGTGGGCGGTCAATCCGCTGGAGGGCCTGTCTCTTAACGAGGCGCTGACGTGGATTGCCGCCAACGCGCAGAACGGCAATGAGTACACCATTGAGCTTACGGCGAGTGAAAGCCTGGCCCCGAAGACGCTTTCGTATAGCGGCAAAGTTATCGGCATCACCTTGAAGGGCATTGGCTCCGAAAGGATGATACTTCTGAGCAGCAACGGCTCCCTGTTTACCATAGGAACCGGGGTTACACTTATCCTGGACAATAACATCACGCTCAAGGGACGCATCGGTAATAGCGCGCCGGTAGTTGTCGTACAACCAAACGGCTTCCTTGTTATGAATGATGGCGCCAAAATCATTGATAATAGCAACTCCTCATCATCCTACTACGGCGGTGGGGTGTACTCTTCCGGAACCTTTACCATGAACGGAGGAACTATCAGTGAAAATACTGCCTTCGTCTACGGCGGCGGGGTGTACTCTACCGGGACCTTTACCATGAGCGGAGGAACTATCAGTGGAAATATCGCCTCCTATTCCTCCAGTTCCAATACCTGTGGCGGCGGGGTGTACTCTACCGGAACCTTTACCATGAGCGGGGGAACTATCAGTGGAAATACCGTCACCAATTCCTGGAGCTCATCCTATACCATCGGCGGCGGGGTGTATGCTTCCGGAACCTTTACCATGAGCGGGGGAACCGTCAGTGGAAATACCTCCTATCTCGGTGGTGGGGTGTATGTTGGAGGCGGGACGTTTATCAAATCGTCCACCGGGGGAACCATCTACGGATCAAACGCGACGCCGGAGTTGCAAAACACCGCTTCCAGTGCTTCTTATGGCTATGCGGTATATGTTTCTAGCTCTGGCAGGAGAAGAAACACCACCGTGAACGCCGGTGACTATCTCAATTCTGCTAGTTCCGAGGGGTGGGAGTAAAAAAATTGGCGTCTGGCACGTTTTCAGCGTGTCAGACGCCTTGTCTGCTGTCTTTGTGACGAACGCCGCTTCGGGTTTCCGGGGCGGCGTTTTTTACTGGGCGGAAAAGGCGACAGAACCAGATATTTTATCGGCTCCTCTTTCCGCCGGGACAGCCCCCGCGCTACCGCCCCGTTTATTTTACCATTTTTTCCCTTATTTCACAAGAGAGCCGGAAGAGCCGGTGTTTGTGTTAATTGGTTCAATTGAGCATTGCTAGAATCCACGATCCAGGGGTGGAAATACTCAGGCAGGGGAGCGGTGATATCCAGTACCAAGCCCAGCGCCGGTTCGTTAATGACCAGCCGTGAGGCGTGGAGGAGGAGCCGCCGTAAGCCGCGGGTCTTCCGCAGCTCCTTGTTCAGGGCAAAGTCCCCGTATTTATCGTCCCCCAGAATAGGATTCCCGGTCTGGGCCAGATGCCGGCGGATCTGGTGCATCCGGCCAGTGCCGAGTTCCAGGGCCAGGCAGGAAAAATCCGAGGTTCCCGAAACCCGGGTATACTGGGTCTCGGCATGTTTCTCCACCCCCCGAATGGCCAGGTTGAGCCGGATACAGCCCGCCTCCGCCGGGGGCCTGCGGGCGCAGATTGCGAGGTAGCGCTTGGTAAGATGTCTGCCTGAAAACAGGGTGGCACAGCGGGCCGCAGCCTCCCGGTGCTTGGCAACCAGGATGAGGCCGGAGGTATCCTTGTCCAGACGGTGTACCAGCAGGGGCCGGGGCGACCAGCGCGCCGCCAGAATCGTGTCCAGGGAGATACCGACCTGGGACCCGCCTTGTACCGAAAGCCCCGCGGGTTTATTAAAGACAATACAATCGTCATTTTCAAAAAGAATAGGAATATGCTGCACTATAGTACGACCTTTATATAGTATGATAGTAACATGAACATAAAAAATATGCCCGCCTGCTCAGGGGCCTTGTTCGTATCCTGGCTCCTGGTGATGCCGCTTGCTGCCGCACCGCTCCAGTCCTTCAATTGGGGGTTTCAGATCGATCCCCCAGAGGAATACCAATTTGTGGAGGGAGATGGGAAGCAGCGCTTCTCCTTTCGTTCCCCTGAAGGGGCGCAGTTGGACCTGGTGGTGTATGCCGGGGGTGCCTATCCGTCGGCAGAAGCCCTGGCTGAAGATGTGCGCCGGCGTCTGGGGAACCAGGGGGATGTAAGCGGCTTTGAGTACCGAACCAAGAAAGCTGCCCTCATGGAACTGCGGTTTCGCGGGTCTGGAAACCGGGCCATTTCCGAAGGCTGGGGTCTCTGTATCGAACTGGACCGGCAGGGCACAGAAACCGGCCATCCGTTGCTCCTGGCCCTGGCCTACGGCCCGGAGGGGCAGGGGCAGTTACAGGGGGTTTACCTTTCTGCCCTGGATTCCATTGCCCCAACTTCGTCGGATAGACGCGCCCCCGGGCCTATCACGGAATTTGGCTACCCCCGAGGCGCACGAAAGCAGATACCCCTGGCAGGTGTTCCAGTGGAAGCCCTATTCGCCGAGGATGATGCGGAAGCCGCCCAAGCCCTGGTTGACCGGGAATTCGCAGTGCTCCACCGCTATGCTGCGTCTCCCCGCTGGAAGGAAGCCTGGACCCGGTTTTACCGGACCATCTACCGGGATTCCTTTGAGCGCCTGGCCAACGCGGCCTTTATCCTGGAACGATACTGGCAGGCCCCTGGTTTGGAACCTCGGGAATTGGCGGAAAAAGCCCTGAGCTGGGTACAGTCTTTTACCTATGAACGGGACCTCCAGGGCAGTGATTTTGTGAACCTCGTCAGTGCCGCTCTGGAAGGCCGGGGCGACTGCGACAGCCGGGCCTTACTCTGGGCCATCATCCTGGAACAGGCAAACATCCCCGCAGCCATCATGGTTTCCCGTGACTACAGCCACGCCATGGGCCTGGCGGACCTCCCTGGAACCGGCGCCCGGTTCGACCTTGAGGGCCGGCAATGGCTGGTGGCGGAAACCACCGCACCGGTTGCATTAGGACTCATCGGCGCCAGCGTAAGCGACCGTGCCCATTGGCTGGGGATGGTGTTTGAGTAAAGAACCGATACGAGTATCCAGTCAAGAAGTGTGATTCGGAATTTAACCACGAACTGTTCGTTAGTGTGGTTCGTAGTTTAATTTTTAAGCATACTTTCTGGATCACCTCCTACCTCAAAAGAACCATTCCCCATTGTTTACGCATATATATCCCCTTGTTTTTTTTCTGTATATATGGTATTTATTGGCTATGGTAAGTACCTTCCGGCTCAACACGGGCGAACTTACGCCCAACTTTGTCCTCGCGCTTCAACAGGGCTATCCCAACAAGGACATTGAGATCCTTGTACGAGAAGCGCCTGTTTCGTCCCCCTCCAACGAAGCAGATGAAACCGACTATCTTCTCGCGTCTCCCGCAAACCGGGAACATCTTTTGAAGGTGGTAGCGGATATTGAAAGGGGGGAACAACTCGTTTCCGTTCCTTTCGAGGATATGTTTTAGAGTCAGCGACGACACGGTTACGATTGCTTCCTGCAAGTACCATTACAACCGTTGATGATCCGAAGTATAAAAAATCGTAAAGTCCAGGATAAAAACATCCGATAAATAGTTCAGAATTATGAAAAATCCTATTGTCGCCCCATCGGTCCTTTCGGCGGATTTTTCCAGCTTTGCCTCTGCGCTTATGGAAATTGAAGCTGCCGGTGCGGAATGGGTTCATCTGGATGTGATGGATGGACATTTTGTGCCTAATCTGACCTTCGGCCCGAAATTGGTGGCGGATCTCCGGCATCAAAGTTCTGCGGTTTTTGATGTGCACCTCATGGTGGAAGGGCCTGAAAATCTGATCGAGGCATTTGCCAAGGCCGGTGCGGATGCCATTACCTTCCATGTGGAAGCGGCGGTCCATTCCCATAGGCTCCTGGGGGCTATTCATGGGTTGGGGAAAAAGGCCGGTATCAGTATGGTGCCCTCCACACCGGTCTCTTATATAGAAGAACTGCTTGCTGTGGCGGATCTGGTCCTGGTAATGACCGTGAATCCGGGATTCGGCGGCCAGGAACTGATTCCCCGGTGCCTTGAAAAGATAAAAACCCTGGTAAGGCTGCGGGAAAAACAGGGGCTTCATTTCTTGATTTCCGTGGATGGTGGTGTCAATGAGTCCACTGCCGCCATGGTCCGGGAAGCAGGGGCGGATGTGTTAATCACCGGGTCCTCCTTCTTTAAGGCTCAGGATAAGGCCCGGCTGGTGGGGCATTTAAAAGGAATTTAAAGTTGGACACAAAGATAGAAAAAACATTGAAGGAAGGGGTGATTTGCGGTACAGTATAAGTGATGAACCTCGACCCTATTTTAACCAAAGCAACCCGTTTGATCCAGCGGAAATATTATAATCGCGCCATAAAGATTCTTGAACCTGAAGTAAACCGGTACCATGGTATGTTTACCTATTACTATCTGTTGGGGATTTGTTATCTGTATACTGGCGCCTTTTCAGTGGCTTTTACCTATTTTAAACTGGCCCGGGATATAAAAATGCGGGATCCCTCGGTATTGCTCGGATTAGCGGTCCTGTACCTTCGGCGGGGAGATACGGATCGGGCAGTGGAGTTTTATCTTGAGGTTCAGGATCAGGATAAGCATAACAAAACGGCAAAAAGGGCGCTTAAAATAATCCGTAAATACGCAGGGGTCGAAAACTTTTCCGCGTGGATCGATTCGAGGCGCCTTTCCCGGATCTTCCCCCCTTGTCCGCAGGCGCCTTTGACCCTGGGGAGTTTCCTGGTTCCTATTGCCTGTCTTCTGATAGCCAGTACCCTGGGCGCCGGGGTCCTGGTCAAAGTCAAGGTGCTTCCTTCGCCTTTTAAAGAACGTCCTGCACGGGAGGGCCTCAGCTCCAGTGAGCTTGCCTGGGATGAACGGGATAAGCCTGTGGAAGTGGGGGGCAGTTACCGGTATGTCCTGACCAGCAGCCAGGTTTTGGATGCCTATGCCACGGCCCGGACCCTGTTTATCGGATACCGGGATGAAGCGGCCAAGCTTTCCCTTAACCGTATCCTTGAATCAAACGCTTCAGAGGCCATTAAAAACAAGGCCCGGCTCCTCCTCTCCTACATGGAGGTTCCTGGGTTTGATACCCTTTCCAAGCAGGACCGGTTTACCTACTCGGAGGTCATCAAGGAACCGGTCCTGTACCGGGATTGTCATGTGATATGGCGGGGAATGGCCACAAACCTTGAGGCCCTGCAGAATACCACGTCCTTTAACTTTTTGGTTGGCTATGATACGCGCAGTACCTTGGAAGGTATTGTACTGGTGGTATTTAACTTTTCCGTGCCGGTGAATCCTGAACAGCCTTTGGAAGTGCTGGCCAGGATTGTGCCGGTAGCCACGGAAAAGGGCCAGGATATACGACTTGAAGGGGTGGCCCTGCATCAGGCGGGGTTGCTCATGGGAGCTGAGAAATGAAAGCAGTGGTTCAGCGGGTACGGAACGCTTCGGTTTCGGTAGATGGGAAGGTATGGGGGGAAATTCTCGCCGGGCTTTTGGTGTACCTGGGGGTTGCACAGGGTGATACTGAAGCTAATGCCGCCTACCTGGCGGAAAAGATCGGTAATCTCAGAATATTCGAAGATGATGAAGGCAAGATGAACCGTTCGGTAAAAGATACAGGCGGTAAGGTCCTGGCGGTGTCCCAGTTCACCTTGTTGGCAGATACGCGGAAGGGAAGGCGCCCTTATTACGGTGCTGCTGCGGAACCAGGGCTTGCTAAAGCCCATTATGAGTATTTCATGGATAAGATCCGGGAACAGGGGCTTGAATGTGAAAGTGGCGTCTTTCAAGCCCACATGGAAGTTACTTACACCAACGACGGTCCGGTAACCATCGTGCTGGATTCTTCGCCTAACTAACGCATCATTATTGGTTGAATAGATTCGGAGACTTTAGATAGGTCTCCGCGTCGAATACCCGCAGGAGCTTTCCTATGGGGTTATTGGTAATAATGGTCCTCAGAATTTTGGCGGATAATTCAGTCGAGGAGACCACTTCAAGGTTGAGCACTTTTTCCGGTATTGAATGGGGACAGTACACCGTATCGGTTACGATAATACGGTGTAACAGCCCTTCCTCGGACAGCTTGTTCAGGCGCTCCGCAGCGGGGGGTGAGAATATGGCATGAACCGCGATGATGTTGACTTCCGCAGGCTTAAAAGGCGCCAAAGCCTGGATAAGGCTGGTCACCGAACCGGCAGTATCCACCATGTCGTCTACTATCCAGAGTACCTTGCCTTCAATGGGTTCGGCGGAAAGGATGTTGATGGATTCAATGGTATTGACTTTGGAATAATCCCGCTGTTTATGGGCCACCACCAGGGGAGAGCCAAAGCCATTGGCAAAGCCCCGGGCCAGCTTTTCACCTCCTGCGTCAACCGCACAGAAAGCCCAATGAGGACGGACGATTTTTTCCAGTCCTTCGATATCCTTTATATAGATATCACACAGGTACTTTTCAAGGATAGTCATGGCGGGGACGTCGTCAATGGCACAGTTGGCAGGGTCTAGCATGGATTTGGATTTATCCGAATGGAGCTGATAGGTTACAATATGTTTGGTACCCAGGCTGGTGAGGATCTTAAAATGAACCCAAAGCCCCACGGAGCTGCGGCGGGCAGTACGGTCTGACCGGGAACAGGACACAAACGGCTCAAACACGAATATCCGTTCCGCCTGGGACCGCTTCAGGGCATCCACAGCATGGTATAATTCGATTTTTGCCTCATTAACACCGATGCCGGCCTCATTCCGGGCACAACTGGTAAAGAGGATCACATCCTTCCCCCGGACGGAGGTATTCACCACCACCTCTGTTTCCCCATCTGCAAAACGGTCGGTCTGGAGCATCTCCACCCCATTGATAGTATCCGCCAAAGGAGCAAAACTGGCAAATTTGGTCAGATGACCCACAACCCGGGACGTATAATCCCGCATGGACCGGGTGGCCGTAACGATAAATTCATTCATCATGATTACCTCGCTTCTTTTAGGAAGAGTCTCGTTTATTATGAAGGGAATCTGATGTTAATCCTAGGGGGTGAACCCAATAGGTGATGAAGGCTGCGGCAAAGAGGGCAACAACCCCGCTTGCCGCACGGGAGGGATCCCCGGAACCGGGGGAGATGATACCCATGCCCATAAAGCCCCCGATAAAGCCCAGGATGGGGGGAAGCAGGGCGATGAGGGCCTCTTGCAGCAGCGCTGGTTTCGCTCCCCCCTCTTCGTTTCCCCCGCTCAGATGGGCAGCCTTACATTCCTGATTGATACAGCCGAAACAGCCTGCTTCCCGGTCTATACGGTCAATGATGCGCAGTTTACCGGTCATCCTCTTCCTCCGTGGGAGCCGCGTCTTTCTCAGGTACCCGGTCCGGAACCGGGGCATCTGGCACAGGATGCCGGATCCGTTCGATAGACAGGGCCTTTCCCGCACTGTTTATGTCAATAAGAACCCCCTGCAATTCAGGTCTGGCCCAGGCGTCTTTTGTCCATTCAGGAATACCGGTCAGATACTCCTGAATCCGGGAGTTCCGGTCATTGCCGCCCACCGAATCAACACTGCCGGTACGGCCTGCATCGGTAATGACGGCAGTACCTCCAGGTAATACCGACTCATCGGCGGTTTGGACCCGGCCATGAGAACCGATCACCGCGGAACAGCGGCCATCTGCGGCGGCAAAGAGGGTACGCTTATCCGCAGTTGCCTGGGCATGGAAGTCAATGACCACATAGGGGGTTTGCTGGTGAAGCCGTTCCAGTAATACCGGGAGCAACGAAAAGGGGTTGTTGCCGTGGAGCCTCCCAAAACCACTTTGACCCAAGAGCACTGCCACCGCGACTTTACGATCCCCTCCGGCCTTGAAAATCCGGGAACCTGCCCCCGGGGCTTCGGGGTTGAGGTTTTCAGGTCTCAGCACAAAGGGGACCTTTCCCAGGTTTTCTACCAGGTCCTTCTTATAAAAGCAACATTCCCCAGTGGTCAGCACCTGAACCCCGAGCTTGTGGATATACGCCGCATGGTTCCTGCCCAGCCCGTTCCCGCTGGTGGCGCCATCAGCGCAGGCAATGACAAAATCAAAAGGTTTCTGCCGTTTAAGGTCCCCAAGGCCCTTCTTGAGGGCATAAACCCCGGCTTTTCCAACTATTTCCGCGATATAAAGAATCTTCATTACACCATCATGTCCTATATACCCATGAACGAATAGTATCCTTACCGGGTATTCCCCGGATGGATTTGATACCCCAGGCGATAGGACAGCTTCGAAAGGATCCGCTGGAATTCCGCTGCCGCCCGGTAATCCTCCAGTTCCCGGCAGGTATCCCGGAGGTTATACAGTGCATCATAGTAGAGGGGAGATAAACTGATGGCCTCCTCAAAACAGTGCCGGGCCTCTTCGTAACTACCCTCGGTAAAGTAGAGGACCCCCAGATTATTCCAGATTTTTGGAGCACCCCTATCCCGTTCCAGCGCCTCCTGGTAACAGGATTCCGACATGTCAAATTGTTCAAGCTCATAATAGATTAAACCCATGGAAAGCCAGGCATCAGAAAGATTGTCTTCGATACCAATTGCCCGATGAAAACTGTTGATGGCCTCTTCATAAGCCCCTGTCCGCTGCTGGGCAATCCCCAGATTCATCCATAACAGGGGATTTCCCGGCTCCATGATCAGGGCCTTACGGAAGAGGGGTATGGCCTCATAGGGTCTATTCGCTTCGGTTAATGCAATGCCGGAATCATTCAAAAATGCCGCTGTTTCCATAATACCTATCCTTATAATTTCAAATATAATCCAAAATAAGCAGAAGAACCAGGATTACAAAGAGAATTTTTTGTATGGGGCAATGCGCTCACTGAGGCAGGAGTATCGCGTAGACCTTGATACCTCGCTCCGCTACGGCTTGATCTACCATTTCTTTGGAGATTTCTCCCTGCTGCTCAGGGTGGGGCGGGGCATCACCTATGAGGATCAAGAGCTTTGAGTCCGCTTCCCAGGGGAATTGAACCGCCCCCTCATAGAGGGCTTCGTAGACCGCTTCGGGGATCTCCTGTCCGCCCCCTCCCACGCCAACAGCTCTGAGGGTCCTTTGGAACGCCTTAAAATCCCTGGTGA
>JAITNU010000028.1 GCA_031290325.1 Treponema sp. | reverse complement strand
TTACCAAAACAGTATCATCTGATGTGGCGGCGGTACAATGATTTTTACAGCGGTATTATGACCGGTTTGACCTCGGTGTGTTTATCTGATTTTGTGCCTAAGTTGAAACTCTACGAACTATGGAGTTCAATACAACAATAACGCTTTCAAAGCAATACCCAACGCAAAGATCCGCCTTCCGGCGGGTCTTTTTTTTTAGCGTACCTGGCATTGAAAATGATTCTACTGAACAATTCCATTGCCGAAGCGAAAGTACCGGTCCTGCGGTAACGGGTTCCATCGGTAGCTTTTTTAGCGCCCCAGCGGAAACGCAGTCCTTTATAACGTATCCGGGGAATCAAGCATAGCAGGGAGTTGCATGAAGGTTTCGAGATATCCCCTACGGCGCTGCTTCACATCAATGTTAAGCAACGCATAGCCTTCCTTTTCCTCAACGCGGAAGCCCCGGATGGATACCGGATCGTTTTCAGAAAGCCCCGCCTCATCGGCAATAGAACCGCGAACCACCTTCTTCACCAGATACGAAGAGGAAAATGAACTACTCAGGGACGGGGCAAGAACGAGACCAAAGAGGGGTGCTGCTATGCGTTCCCGGCTGTCCTTTTTAGCTGCCTCTGCCAGCGGAATATCCGGCCGGGACACGGTCATGATCACCCGCCGGCTGCCGTCAGAGGTTTCCAGGGCCACCAGTTCACCAGGTCGGGTCGGAAACAGTACATCCTGTAACGCGGGAATAAGGGCACCCTGGGGGGCGCTCACCGCTTCATTGTTAATGGTTTTGATGAAGCTGCCTTCTTTAATTTGCTGTTCCGACGCGGGGGTGAAGGGAGCCACATAGATGATCTCCGCCCCCCCAAGGGTCTCACTCAACGTAAGTCCGAGCCAGGGACGTTCCGCCTTGCCCCCCTTGATCATGGCGGGAAGCGCAGCGGCGAGACGTTCCCCGGGAACCGCAAAATTAAGCCCCTGGTATTGTTCAACTCCGGCAAAGACGATCCCCACCAGTCGGCCTGCCATATCCACCACCGGGCCCCCGGAATTGCCGTGGTTTACGGCGGCATCTATCTGGATCACATCCCCGATCTGCAGGAAACGGCGGCCCAGGGCGGACACGATCCCCTGGGTAACGGTCTTTTCAAGCCCCACTGGTGAACCAATGGCATAGACCGTATCCCCTACCCGTGGTATAACCCGGTCCACTACGGAAAACACGTACTCCGGGGTCATTTCCGCCTTGATCAGGGCTAAATCCATGGCCTTATCCCACCCAATGACCTTGGCGGGAATTCGGGGGCTTGACCCATCGCCCATGCGGATAACCATCCGGGAATATCCTTCATAACGGGGATCAACTTCGCTGGCAATAACATGGTAATTGGTGATGAGCAGCCCCGAGGCATCCACGAAAAAGGCGGAACCCAGGATCCGGTCTGGTATTCCCCGCCCCCGCTCAATACGATACCCCCGGTCAATCAGAACCGTGGCGACTCCCTTTATCATATCCGTGGGCGTATCCTGACCCTCGGCATACTGGCGCAATTCCTCCGGGATTTCCCGAATACCATCTTCACGGTTTGTTGCTTCACCAGCAGCCTCTGCCGCCCCAAGAAAAAACGCCGCAGTACGCCGCTGCTTAACCTTTACCGCCCGTTCAAGAAACCCCATGGCATCATCAAAGCCCAGGGGGTTTAAGACATGGGACCGTACCGCCGCGAGAAAGGCCCCCAGATCATTACCTTCGGATAGGCGCTGTTTGGCATCCGCCAGGATAAAATCAGGCTCCATGCCGGTATTTTCTACCGTAATACCCAGGCTTGCCAGGGACCGGGCCAGAGAAGCCGCATCATCCCAGCGATTTTCGCCGATAGCCGTGGACTGGGAACCCCTGAGATTCTGGATAGCCTCTGCTTCCAGGGTCTCAAGCGTGCCGGATAGCTCATCACGCCTCGGATCAACACCCTTCTCACCATAGATCATCTCGTAGACCCCGATAAGATGGATGGCCCTGACCGGGTCCTCGGAAACATACCGTCTTATATCCTCAAGCCGGTATTCACCCGTGGATTTTGGAGGGCTAAGACGTTGTTCCTGAGTTGCAGAAGATAAACAGGAACCTAAGAGTCCCATGGTTACCGTCAGGAAAAATAACACTTTGTTACGATACATGCCCCTCATACTCCTTAATCCTTCATCACGGTTTCCACATACTCCCGCCTTCCATCCCTATCCATGTCCCAGGAACGCAGAATCCTAAGCCCGTCATTGAAAACGTATTGTTCACTGTATTCACAAATACCATCTCCATCCCAATCGCTTTCAGAAAATTCAATGATAAGCTTGTAATTCACCGGATCAGCATCCCCTTGCACCTGCTGCAAACGCCGCGTCGTTTCCAGACGCCCATCCATATCAAGATCGATCCGTTGGATGATGGGCCGGCCCAACTGAAAGATGGTTTCCGAAACAAGCCGGCCATCCAAAAATACACGGGCCTTTTGAGGTATCCCCTGGGCAAAGTCCACCTGTTCAATGGTCCCCTTGATTTCCTGACCGGGCCTTTCAATCGAGGTCACAGAGGAAAGCAGGTTTCGTCTTGAGAGCTTTCCCCCCAGGGCATCCCATTCAGGATACAGGAAGCCGCTCTCGAAAAGTACCGTGAACCGCAGGGGGGCAAAGAAAAACTCCCGGAACCGGGCGCGGTACCGGCCTCCTTCCAGTTCGGTTTCTAAAACCGCCGGGTATGTTTCCCATTGTACCGCCACCCGCTCGCCTTCACCTGAGAAGAATTTTGCCCCTATTGGGACTCCTGCCATAAAAGAAACGATTAATTCAGGAAGCCCGTCCTGATCCGTATCATGGGAATACCCTATTATCATACCATCCTTGTACCTGACCCAGGACTCAACATATCCGTCCTGATCCACGTCTTCCGTAATAACACCGGAGAAACGTAAAAGGTTTCGCGTGAAAGATGCTCGCCCCTCGTCATGACGAAGGAGGGCCCACACCGGTTGAAGGAGGGACTTGTCCAGGGTTACTTCTTTTGGGGGGTCCAGCCCCCCCAAACCCCCCGGAAGTGCTTCTTTATGGGGGTGAAAAAGTTCATCAATGGCTTGAGTTTCGTCAATAAGCCCCAGATAGAGGGCCACGGGAATGGAAGCGGGAACGCCGTCATTCGTGGCCCGGTATGCCCCGATGATAGTACGGGCCGCTTCGATATTGTGGATAAATGGAACCCCTCGATAAGCCAATTCCCGATCCACTTTCAGTAATGCGGGAAGCCGCCTTAAGGCCAGGGCCACTAAGGGCACATCATCTCCTGCAGGGAACTGGTCCGCGTAATCAAAGAGGAGCCTCACGGGCCGTGGATCCCGGGGATAGGCTTCGAGGGTCTTTGCCATGAGCGCCCGGAAGGATTCCCGGTCCCCGGTTCCCTTTAAGGCCAGGAGTTGTAAATAAGCGGTATAAGCGTTTGGGGGGAGCACGGCAAGAATATGCAGCGCTTCAGAATAGTTCCGCAGGCGGATCAGGATTTCGGCCTCAAAGAGCCGAGCCACCTCAGGGGAGAAGCGATTCCACTGGTTTGCCTCCAACGCCCGCCTGAGCACCTCAAGCACCACTCTTTTGGAGGCATCTTCGTGGGCACGGACACAGGCAAGGAGATAGGAAATATCCGAAGAAACATCCGCAAAATCAGCTCCCCGTTCCAGCGCCACAAGCGCATCAGCCCAACGGCCTGCGTCAATAGCGGCTTGGGCCCAGTCAACGTATTTTGCGGCTATCCTGGCATCCCCTTCCATCCATTGATTCTGATCGGTATAAGTGGGAAAGCACAAAACCATCACAAACCACAAAACCGACAACACTCGAAGGATAGCCATATTATACTCCTAAAGGGTCCCAGACCCCTTTGCAATGACCGGTTTTCCAGGATTCCCAAATCGTGGGATTCCAGCGCCGAAATGGGTGTTTTCCCGCGGAGGAAGGCCCAGAAGAACCCGCACCTCATCATCAATGAGGGTTTCCCGGGACATGAGCGCATCCGCCAGTTTTTCAAGCTCCCCTTTATGGGTTTGCAGGATCTGCTCTGCCTGCTTCCGTGCGGTATCCAGTATTTTTTTCACCGCCCAATCAATCTGCCGGGCAGTATCCTCAGAATAATCTTTATGCCGGGCTATTTCCTTACCCAGGAAGATCGGCTCTTCCTCTTGACCATAGGCCACCGGTCCCATCTCATCTGCCATGCCCCATTCACAGACCATGTGGCGGGCCATTTCCGTGGCCTGCTGTATATCCTGCTTGGTTCCCGTGGTGGTCTCGCTGAAAAAGAGGTTTTCCGCAATCCACCCGCCGTAACAGATGACGATCCGGTCCTCGATCCACCCTTTGGTCCGGCTGTAACTGTCTTCTTCTGGCAGGGACATGGCCATACCTAAGGCCCGGCCATGGGGAACAATAGTAACCTTGTGAAGGGGGTCGGCATTTTTCAAATAATAGTGCAGCAGGGCGTGTCCTGCCTCATGAATGGCGGTCATACGCCGTTCCTTATCGGAAATGACCAGGGTCTTCCGGGCCACCCCCATGAGTATCTTATCCCGGGCTTCCTCAAAATCGAACATTTCTACGGTGGCCTTATCCTTGCGGGCTGCGAACAGGGCCGCCTCGTTCACAAGATTAGCGATATCCGCACCGCTCATACCCGGAGTTGCCCGGGCAATCCGCGCCAGCTCAATATCCGCTCCCAGGGGGATCTTGGCGGCATGGATGTTGAGAATGGCTTCCCGTTCCTTGATATCTGGCATGGCAACCACCACCTGACGGTCAAAGCGTCCGGGCCTGAGCAGGGCCGGGTCCAGCACATCCGGCCGGTTCGTGGCCGCGAGGATGATGACCCCATCCTTGGAATCAAAGCCGTCCATCTCCACCAGGAGCTGATTCAGGGTCTGTTCCCGTTCGTCATGGCCGCCGCCGTACCCGGCGCCCCGGGTTCTGCCCACCGCGTCTAATTCGTCAATAAAAATGATACAGGGGGCGTTGCGCCGGCCCTGGTCAAAGAGGTCCCGGACCCGGCTGGCCCCGACCCCCACGAACATCTCCACAAAATCCGAGCCAGACATGTGAAAGTAGGCCACCCCGGCCTCCCCGGCCACAGCCTTGGCCATGAGGGTCTTCCCGGTCCCAGGCATCCCCACGAGGAGTACCCCCTTAGGAATTCTGGCCCCCATCTTGGTGAATTTCTGGGGGCTTTTCAGGAAGGATACCACTTCTTCAAGCTCGTATTTAGCATCTTTCTGGCCGGCCACGTCGGTGAAGCTGACCTTTTTCCCCTCATCCTGATACCGCTTGGCCCGGCTCTTACCAAACTGAAAGGCTTTATTCCCAGAGCCTTGCATGTTCCTGAACATGAACCAGATAAACCCGAAGCCGATGATCCAGGGGAGGAACTCCAGGATGAACCGCCAGGGACTCAAGCCTGAAACCGCCCCTGAAACATTGATCCCCTTTTCCCGCAGCGCGGGAAGCAGTCCGGGATCCTGATAGGGGATGAGGGTTTTAAAATGTACCTGATCCCCGCTCCCTCCCCGGAGGGTACCTTCTATGGTGTTGTTATCGAAAATTTTAACCGCCATAATATCGTTTCGTTCAAGGTAGTTGGTAAACGACGAATAGGGTATTTCCTGTATGGACGGGGTATCACCCCGGAAAAAATAGGCAATAAAAAGACCTGCGATGACCAGAAAAAAGATCAGCGCAAAAGGGTTAGGCCTGCCGTTCCGCAGATTCGGGCGAGGCTGGCGCCCAGGCGTCTTATCATTCTGATTATTAAACATCAATCAATACCCCCGGAAACTATGAAAAAGGAAATTTCCATCTTCTTCCCTGCATAACAAAATCATCATATCTTTTTCATCTGAACAAAGTACCGCAGCAGGACCGTTCATATCCTCCGCCACAATACTATTGGTATACTGCGAAAGCCGTTTCTCATCAAGTCCTGTATGGACATCCTGACGATATGACCGCAAAACCAGGGGAAGCCGGGCAAAAAAGTCCCCCGCCCCCTGTTGCAAACCCTTCTCAGTCACCAGAGCTGTAACCTCAATAGTAAGCTCTTTAAGTGTATAGATTCCCGGCGTTTTAATCAACCGTGCAAATCCCCCATCATATACCCTCTGGGGAGCTGAAACAATTACAAAAGTTCCCTGCCGTTCAATCCGTACTGGCCCCAGATCAATAGCCGAAAGCTCCCCTGCAGCAAAGCGCCGAAGACTGGCCCGCCGGATCGTGCTTCCTCCAGGGGAACCTGAAGAAGGATCAGGCAGCGCCCTTTCGGGGAAACGATCCACCAGCTGATCCGCCGCCTGGAACAGGGCTTCTTGCCGAATTAACGACGGCTGGGCAAAAAACACCATCTCCCCAGTACGGTACACCTGTTTTCCTTCATCCCATTCCCAGTGCACCCGCTCCCGGGTTTCAGCTTCCAGGAAATCCGCGGTCAGCCGCTGGGTTTCCGCTAAGGCTAAAACCGTTTTTTTCCATTGGGGAAACAGCTCATCCAGACAGGGTATCAGTTTATGCCGGATACGATTACGCAGGTACCGGATATCCCTATTGGTGGAATCAGTGCGGAAGGGGATCCCCTGGGCTTCGAGATAGCCGAGCACCTCCGACCGGGTCAGGCCCAGGAGGGGCCGCAGAACCATACCCCGCTCCCGGGGCATGGCGGCAAGCCCTGCAGGTCCGGCCCCCCGGAGGAAGCGCATCACCACGGTTTCCAGGAGATCCTCCTGGGTATGGGCCACCAATACCCGCGCCGCCCCGATACGGCGGGCCTCCCGGTTCCAGGCCCGATGCCGGAAAAACCGCGCTGCCCCTTCTATACCAAGGCCCGTGCTTTTTGCGGTCTCCGCGATTTTACCCGGTGCTATGGAAACAACCTTACAGGGAACATCCAGACATTTACAGCGTTCCCGCACCGCCTCAGCATCCCCCCGGCTTTCTTCCACCGTCCTGATCCCGTGTTCCACATGAAGACCGTAAAGAGAGAAGCCCCGCTCTTCCCGCAAGACAGCCAAAGCCGCCAACATGGCAGTAGAATCAGCACCCCCGGAAACTGCGGCTAAAAAAACCGTTCCCCGAGGCCAAGCTCCCAACCCCTCTATCACCCTACTTTCAAATGAACACCGGGAAGGTATAAGGGATAGTGACTTCATACTCCAATACGTGGGATGAAAACCAGGGCGATCATGGTTCTAACCAGCTCACTTTGCTTCAGCTTCCGATGCTTCCTCAGCGGCAGCCGCGGCTTCAGCCTTGGCAAATTTAACCAGCGCCACTACCTGATCGATACCGGAAATAATACGGATTCCCTCACCCAGGGCAAGGTCCCGGACATGGATCGATTGGTTTACCTTGAGTTCCGCTATATCCACATCGATCCGTTCCGGGAGGTCCTTGGGCAGACATTCCACTTCCACTTCATGGAGGGGAAATTCGAGAATACCCCCCTCACGGACACCCACGGGATTGCCGTGGATGTGAATCGAAACCTTGGCCCGCAACGCCACGCCGCTTTCCACTTCATAGAAGTCAACATGGAGTATATTTCCGTCCCTGATGTTACGCTGGGTATCTTTTACAAAGGTATCATAGGACTTGCCATCAACTTCCACCGTAACAATAGTACTGGCGGAGATATTCTTTATGCCATTCGAAAATTCCTTGGCATCCAGATCAATGGTAAGGGCCTGACCTGAACGCCCATACATAACCGCCGGTATACGACCGGTACGCCGGATCCGGCGAGCTTCCCCGGATCCGGTAACGGCCCGGTTCCGGGCCGCCAAAATAACCTGACTCATCATCATACTCCTTAGCTGGGACGACAGGGTTCGAACCTGTGCATGCCGGAGCCAAAACCCGGTGGCTTACCACTTGCCTACGTCCCAATTAGTTATAATATACTATATTTCCATGGAAAGATCATCCAGCCCGGCGCCAAAATCATACTTATCCAGTATTTTTTTTTGTAATTCCATACGGAATTCAGGGTGAATCGGATGGGCAACATCCTTGTATTCCCCGGCCCTCGTTTTCCGGCTCGGCATGGCAATAAACACACCGCTCTTTCCCTCGATAATTTTTACATTATGAATAACAAAGCAGTCATCAAATGTAACCGTTACATACGCCTTTAATTTCCCCTCACCGGCTACCTTACGGACCCTAATATCAGTTATCTCCATGACGCCTCTCCTTTTTATTGGTCCAGAATAACTTTAGTATTTATTTTAATACCAAAGCACCTAAACACGCAAGGAAAAACGTTACTTGGACAAAATTCCCTGGCCGCCTAAGGGTCCTTGCTGCCTTTTCCGCCACACCGCTATCAACAAAGATTCCGAAACAACTCGATCCCGCTCCGGAAAGCCCTGCAAAATCCGCTCCCAAAGTAGCCAGCTCCTGTAATATACCCCGATAGGCCTCCGCTGTTTCCCGGTTTCCCGCACTCAGAAAAACCGGCAGGAAATCATTGCGATAAGGCCATCCCCTGGGATGTTCCCCCAAAGACCGGATCAGAAGTGCCGTATCCCCATCATCACGAATTTCCTGGCCATCCCGCTGCTTGTCCAGCAACCGGAATGCCCCGGCGGTATTGCTGGGAAACCCCGGATACACCACCACCACGGACAAGCCCTCCGGTACCCTGAGGGGCAGGATACGCTCCCCCCTGCCCGATACCAGGGCCGCTCCGCCTGAGAGGAAAAACGGCACATCACTTCCCAGACTTCGAGCCATTTCACCCAGCGCTTCTGGAGCAAGGTCAGTAGCCGCCAGCATATTCAAAGCCCGCAGCGTGGAAGCCGCATCGGAAGAACCGCCCCCCAGACCCGCTCCCAGGGGTATCCGCTTCTCCACCCATACCCGAAGCCCCCGGCTAAACCCGGTCCGTACCCGGAACAGGGCTACTGCCCGCTCAATAAGATTCTGCCCCGGGGGAATATCCCCGCCCCCGTGAAGCTCGCAGCCCTCATCCTTTGAGGTAAGCTCAAACCTAAGCCTATCCCCAAAGGCAAGGGCCACAAAGATACTCTCAAGCTCATGGTACCCATCGGAACGCCGCTCTTTCACCTGGAGATGCAGATTTATCTTACCAGGGGCCTCAATAGTACAGCCTGTCATGTTTTCCTCACCATAATACTGTCTGTGCCCTGATTCAAAAACAGTATAACGAAATGGAGCGCTTATGTCAAGGAGGATACGCAGGAATACAAAATAATACGCCACATTTCCTCACTTTTTTTAATCGGAAACCATCGGAAACCAGTTGACAGATACTGAATCTCTCCCTTATGTTTTTTCAAGAGAAATCTCAATCAAATGGAGAATAGTATGGTTCTGAACGAGACCATGAATAATAAGCGGATTCCCGCAGACACGTTATACTCGCTCGACGAGTTGTACACGTCAGAAGAGCTCGCGTTGATGCCCTCGGTTAGCTGTGGTTTTCTTGGAGAAAGCGGGCAGCATGACGATCTTCCCTACCCTTGCTTCCTCTTCGATGACGATGAGGACGATGATGAGGATGACATCGACGAAGAAGACATTGATGACCTGGAGGACGACTTCGACGATGACTTTGAGGATGATGATTTTGATGACGACGATTACGAAGAGGAAGAGGAAGGCTACGAATACGAAGAGGAAGATTACGACGACTTCGATGAATAGGTAACGCCTCTGGGGTGAAGCCGGGAGAAAGGAAACCTCCCCGGCTTCACCCTCCTGTTAGCACTTTCCATCTTCGCAAAAAACCACTGCGGCGGCTCCCCAAAGTCGCTCTAATTCATAAAAAGATCGGGTCTTCGCCGTCATAAGATGAATCACCAGGACGCCTAAGTCAATAAGTCGCCATGCATCATCAGCCCCCCGGGGAACAGGAGATTTCCGGAGGATATCTATCCCCTTTTCCTGGGAAAACTCCTTGATGTGCCGTTCCAGCCCCTGTAAATGCGTCCTGCTCGTAACGGTGGCCAACACAAAAAAGTCGGTCCAGGTATTGAGGCCGCGGAGGTCCATCACCACCACATCCCCGCCCCGATGCTCCCGGAGGAGCTTGCCTAGTTCTATTGCCGCGGCCCGATTATCCGCCGGTAACGTATCGTCCATTAAAATCCCTTCCAATGATGAGTGTAAAATCCGAGCGATATTCAAAATTCTGGAGACTCGGTTCCATTTCTAAGGTATCAGGGTCTACGCTCTCATACCGGATGTTTTTACACCGGATGATGTCCCCAAAGGTTTTGACCATGTTTTCATAACCAGACCGGTCTATGATGAGGGTGGATTCGTAATCATGCTGCTCCGCATTGCCAATGGATATGACATCATACCCGAAGCTCCGGAGCAGTTCCGCAGTTCTTCCCGCAAGCCCGTTGGTCCCCGTGCCGTTGAGCACCTCCACCGTAAAGACCCGTTCGGTCAGATCCCCCTCCACCTGCCGGGTAAGGGCACTCAGGGTCTGACGCACGATCTCTTTGATGAGGTTGCCTTCATAATAAGGAAACAGCAGTATCTGACCTGAAACCTCCCGGATATTTCCGCCCACAGACTGGATGCTGATCCGGTCCATGTTGATCCCGGCATACTCATCAAAAAGCCGGGTCCGGGCGCGCTGATTCATGTTGGTTTTCAGCAGAGACTGGTAGATCTGGGCAACCGAACTCTGTTTGAGCACCTCGTTCTGCTCCCCAAGGCGTTTAATAAGCCCCAGAAAAAACCGCTGCCTGCGGAAATGGGCCACTTCGGTGTTTTCCTCCGGCACTTCGTAGGTAACGTACACCTGGGCCTTATCCCCGTCCAGGCGGGTTACTCCCGAAGGGAACAGGATAGGCGGTTCCTCATCGTAGATTTCCACTGATGAGGGGATGAACAGTTCCACCCCTTCAACGAGATCAACCGCTTTCCCCAGGGTTTCGTCGTCAAAAATAAAGGAAAAACTAATGTCAACCCCCAAAAGCCGTTCAACCTCATTTTCAAAGAGCGCTGTTTTTTGGGGATCATACACCGTATCAATGCGGTCAACCCGGTTGATCCGCTGTAAAATCAGGCCAACCTCCCCGGGTATATCGAAGATCGCGGCCCGCCGGGTTACCGGATAGTACATGAACACATAGGTCCCGATGGGCTTGGACTTCGCTTCTATAATAAACAGGGTATTGATGACCCGGTCCCCGGAAAGCACCTCTTCTATCGGGTCAGCCCGGAGGGTCAGCACGGTAAAAAACACCCCTACCCCCAGGAACACGACAATGGTCCCCAGGAAAAATACACTCGCATCGAATTTGGCTTTTTTCACAATCTTTTCCTCTCCATTGCCTCAAGCAGCCGCATGGTCCCTTCGGAAATATCCAGTTTCCGGGAACGGAGGTAGGCCACGATAGTATCCAAAACCGCCCCGAACAGCTTGTCCAGCTCGGCGGTTCGGCTGAGTTCCCGGAGGCCCGGACCTACCGTTTCCCGGGATACTTCTATTTTATCGGCAATATACACCACCTTTGCCAGTGGCCCCATGTCCATCCCCCCGGTGGTATGCAGCCGCACAGCCTCAAGGATATCCTCATTATGGACCCCAAAGCGCTGGTCCAGCAGGATCGCCGCGGCACGGGCATGGAGCAGCGAGGGCTTCTTCCGTTCCAGTTTGGAAATCTCCTCCCCATCCTGACGGGCCAGGGTGATGAGTTCCTCCTCAGAGCAGGCTTTGCACATATCATGGGCAATGCCCGCCAGGTACCCCGCCTTGGGGTCAAGGCCGAAACGCAGGCACAGGTCCCGGGAGAGGAGCGCCGTATTCCGGGAATGGAGGAACCGGGAAGCACTCACGGCGGAACGGGCCGCTTCTTCTACCTGGAGGATAAGCGCCTGGGAAACGGATGAAGGGTGAGGGGGCGTATAGCCGTAGAGGAGGCGATCCTCAATAATATGACGGGCGCCCGCGGGGACCAGGTAGCGCCAGTTTGCGCTGGTCCGGATCCGATCCCGCACCAGCGCAGAGGAGATTTCCATGATTTCATTTTTGAGCCACCGGTGGGGATAAGGAAACACCGCTTCTTCGACTGCGCTCCGATGGGCGATGATGATATCCCCCTGGTTCACAATATCCCCGGCCTGTCGCCACGTGGGGAAATCCTGGGCAAGATCATCCCCCAGCACCAGCCCTGGTTTCCCTTCAGGACCGTAGCGCCTTATGATATCAGCCAGGGTATCAATGGTATAGGAGACCCCTTTTCGCCGGATTTCACTGTCATCAATGGTTATGCGCGGGTCCCCGGCAATGGAGGCCGCAAGCATAGCCATCCGATCCTCCGGGCTTCCCCTCTGGGCGTCCAGTTTAAAGGGGGACTGGTATGCAGGAACCAGGAGGATCCGGTCATACCCCAGCTCCGAAAGCACCGCCTCTGCCAGAAACAGGTGTCCGATGTGGACGGGGTTAAAACTTCCCCCCAGAATTGCCAGCTTCACCGGTTCAGGACCTCCTTGTTATTCCATGTGTAGTGGCCATCCGTAGCCTGTACCAGTGCTCCAATACAGGCCATCAATTCAGGAATACCCTCACCGGAAAAAACCGAAACTCCCAGCACCCTTTCCCTGGTATACCTGGTTTTGAGGCTTTCAAGGCGCATGAGGATATCGACACCATCGCACGCTGCCAGGTCCAGCTTGGTACCCACGAGGATCCGGGGTTTCTGCACCAGTTCCGGGGAAAACGCCTCCAATTCGCTGTATAACACCTCAAAGGCTTCCAGATACGTATCCTCCCCAAGGTCAATGACAAAGGCGAGGGCAGTGGTCCGGGCAATGTGCTTGAGAAACCGGATTCCCAGGCCCAGTCCCGCTGAGGCTCCTTCGATAAGCCCTGGAATATCCGCGAGGATGATATCCCGGTCATCCAGGCTCAGGACCCCGAGGTTTGGTATCTTGGTGGTAAAGGGATAGGGGGCTATCTTGGGCCGGGCATTGGTGAACCGGTTCAGGAGGGAGGACTTTCCCGCGTTGGGGAAGCCCACTAAGCCTATATCTGCAATGAGCCGCAATTCCACCCGGAGCCGCATAAAGGTACCGGGTTTTCCCGGCAGGGCCTTGCAGGGGGCCTGATTCACCGAAGACTTAAAGTGAATGTTTCCCCAACCCCCGTTTCCCCCCTTGAGGAACAGGAAATCCCCTTCATTGTTACCGAAATCCCGGATAAGCTCCCCGGTATCCGCGTCTTTCAGCACCGAACCCGGAGGCAGGGGAATGACCATGTCCCCGCCGCTTCTGCCGTACCGGCCTGCACCCTCCCCGTCCCTGCCGTTTTCCCCCTTAAAGGACTGCTTATACCGCAGGTGGGCCAGGGTTCTGAGGTTGCGCCGGATCGTGAAGACCACATCCCCGCCCCGTCCTCCGTCGCCTCCTGAGGGTCCACCTCGGGGAACATATTTTTCCCGGCGGAAACTAACACAGCCGTTCCCCCCTGAGCCTGAGGAGACTTCAATTAACGCCTCATCGGCAAATTTTTCCATGTACCCTCAGCGTCTGCGTGATTGACCGTACACAGCGCGTTATACCCCGACAGGTATGACCCCGGCTAGTTTCCGGCCCCGGCGCCGGGTGAAAGACACGGTCCCGTCTATCAGGGCAAAGAGGGTATAGTCCCCTCCACAGCCTACATTAGTACCGGGATGTATCTTGGTTCCCCGCTGCCGGACAATGATGGTTCCGGCCTTTACCCTTGATCCCCCTGATGCCTTAACCCCCAGGTAGTGGGGATTAGAATCCCGTCCGTTCTTGGCGCCACTGCCGCCTCGTTTTCGAGCCATATTAGTTCCTCCGTATATGTATGGTACAGTAATCAGGATATTCTACAGAAACTGACTCAAGCCCCTCGGTAAGAAAAGCCCCCACGGCAAACAGGAAATCCCTGCCCTCCTGAGTATAGTCCATTTCCATCCAAAAGACGCCCCGCTCTGGAGCGTCTCCCCGTACCATTATCCCTTCCCGTCCGGAAAGGGTCTTCAGGGCCGTCCTGATAAGTACCGACACGGCGGCGCAGACAATATCACCGCCCTTAGGCCCTGCCTTGGCATGGCCCGTAACAGCACAGGACCTGAGCAGCCCCGCCTCATCCACGGCCACGTCGATTGCTATCATCCGCGTATCCCGGCACCTAGGCCCCGATGATATCCTGAATCTTGATGACCGAATACTGCTGCCGGTGTCCCTGCTTCCTGCGGTAATCCTTCTTGGGTTTATACTTAAAAACGATAATCTTCTTATCCTTTTCATGGCTTTCCACCACTGCAGACACCTTGGCCCCGGGTATGTAGGGAGCCCCCACCTGTACCGTATCTCCTGAAAGGAGGAGTACCGCGTCAATATCCAGGGCGGAACCAACCTCAGCGTTGATCCGGTCTACATGCAGGAGTGCGCCCTTTTCGGCCTTGTACTGTTTTCCCTTAAATTCTATCAATGCGTACATGACGATTTTCCTTATAAATAATGTAATACTGTATATATCCTACAAAGGCGTCCCTCGTCAAGTACCTTAAACAGCGCCTGAGCAGGGGAACCTTGACAAAAGCCCTTTCCTGATGGATTGTTACATAATGTCGTTATCATTGTCTATACGGGCGGTATCGTTAAAACCTTTTTTTGAGAATCCTGTTTTTTTATCCTCTATTTCAAGCTGGTTTTTTGCCCAGCTTATGAAGACCGTGATCGTTGTGCTGAATGCCCGTAAAAAAAGAAGTCCCCGGGAAATACTGGAGACTATAGCCTGGCGTACCGGCGGTATGCCTTCCAGTCATGCGGCCCTGGTTTCGTCCATGACCACCTCCGTGGCCTTCAGCGCAGGTATAGGGTCCAATCTGTTTGTGGTCTCTTTCTGGATCGCCCTCATTGTCATGCGGGATGCCATGGGGGTACGCCGTTCTTCGGGAATCCAGGCACGGATGCTCAATATCCTGGGACGGAACGTGGCGGAGCGGCTGAAGACGGAATTCCACCCGATCAAGGAGGTCCATGGTCATGCGCCGCTGGAAGTGGTAGTGGGGGCGCTTCTGGGTATTTTTATTGCCGCAGCCTATGCCAATTTATAGGGTGATGTCCTGCAGAAAGTCCCTGCTGCTTGCGGTGCTGCTCTCCCTGGGACTGGGAGCTTGCATGGTTTCTTTGGCCCTGGGATACCTGCCCCGGGAACCTGGTGAAAAATACGCGGTGCTGAGGGTGGATGCCTCGTACCCTGACAAGCTTATCGGGGATACCCTTTCAGGAGGACTGGGTGGAAGGTACCCTCCTATCACCAATTACCTTTCCGAGTCAACCCAATGGGTGTTTCTGGATGATTTTGGTGCCTTAGCGCAGATCCCCCTGGAGGAGTACCGGGAGCGGATCGAAACCTTTGATCCCCGGGATGACGGGTATGCACAACGGCTGCAGGCCTTTTTTGTCCGCGATGGGAAACGGCTGTTTTTTATTCCCTTTTCACGGGAATTAATGAGGGGGGCCTTTAAAACGACCAGAACAGATATACATGGGGTACTATCGACGTTATCTGCCTGGTGGAATACGAGCGGTATTGGTCTTGGTAAACCCCCTGGAATCGTGTATTTTGAGCAATCCCTTACCGCGGCTTTAGGGGATATCCCCTTTTCAATTGAATATCTGGGGCGTGCAGAAGAGCCCCTCCTGTTTTATTGTATCCTCTTTGCCCTGGCTGCGGTGGTAAGCCTGTTTCTTTCAGATGCCCCCCTCATCACCGCCGCCCTGTTTCCGAGTCTGGGGGCCTTTGTATGTGCAGGTCCCCTGGGGCTTACCCTGGCTGCGGCACTGACCGCCTTGTTCAGCGCCTTGACCCAGCCGCTGCGGGAGCTGCTGGTTTCTCTGCGGTATGGGTATAAAGACCGCCCTGCTAAACGGCCCTGGTTCCTATCTCTGGTATATGTGCTCCTCTATGGGATACTCTGCTGTATGGGGAAGATCCCGCCGGTTTTGGGTATCATGGACCTGGTATGCTGCTTCGCAGTCTTCTGGGCAAGCCTTTTCGCCGAATCAAACCAGGGGAAGGATCATGTACGGTTTACACCGGTAACCATCATGGAGGAACACCCTGCCTTTTTTCCCCGGACCATCATTCCCTTTGCCCTGGTTTCGTTCCAGGCCTTGCTGGTACCCAGGATGCTTGGAAATGTAAACCCCTATCATCAGCCTGCCAGCCTGGAGGACCATTTCTTATGCGTAATTGACGCTACTGAATATGAACGTCATGCGATGTTCCAGGCTTCTTTTTCCATAACCCCCCTGGGGGACGGTGATGCATCAACCTATGTGCGGTATTATATTGGTGAAGATGGACTCATTACCGGAGCGTATACCCAGGCCCTCCCGGTCTATGACGATATTGACAAAAAAGATAAAAATCAAAAAAAACAGGAAATTCCCCCCTTTCCCCTGGCAGGGCTTATGGAATTTCTAGGCAATTCAGCGCATACTGATGCTCAACATGCTCCTGGTAGCAATACGACCGAGGTGCCTGAGTTTATCCCGGAAACCCTGGTCCTGGGATTTTGTATTCCCGCTATATTCCAGCGGAAGCAGGGTAAGGGAAAAAAGAAAAAGATGTTGGTATATAATGATAAACGGATAGCCGCATGACAGTATATTCATTTCCCCGCGGGGGGATACACTTTGAGGATGCCACGGTTCCTGCCAAAGATGCTGGTGTTATCGCCTTTCTGCCAGTGCTTTCAGTGATACCCCTGGCTCAACAAACCGGAACCAAGGCCCAGCCCCTGGTTTCCGTGGGGGATTACGTGAAGGAAGGCATGCTCATAGGCCGGGCCCGGGGGCCGCTCTCGGCAAATGTCCATGCCACGGTTCCCGGTCAGGTGGTTCGCATGGTTTCCTGGGAAATGGCCGGGGGAAATAGCAACGATGCCCTGGTCATCCGTATGGAGGGGAGTTTTGAAAAACTAGGCAAGCCCGAGGTACGTTACCCCTGGGAACAGATGATGCCCTCGGAAATGCAGCGCCTCATCACGGAATACGGCATTGTGGAAATGGAAGGGGAAGGCCGTCCCCTGGCAGATGTGTTTGTTGCGCTCAATGCTGTCCAGGAACCGATGAGCCTGGTTGTCCGCTGCGTGTTTGATGACCCCTGGCTCGCCGCCGATTATGTCCTCTGCCGGGAACGGCTCAAGGCGGTGGTGGAGGGGAGCGTTATCATGAGCCGGGCCGGGCCGGCGAGCCGTATTGTATACGCCGTTTCCCATAAAGAGCAGGAGCTGGGGACTTTGTTACTTGCTGAATCAAAATCCTGGGATATTCCCGCTTCCCTGATCCTGGTCGGTTCCCGGTATCCCCAGCGGAACCGGCGGGAACTGGAACTGGTCCTCAGAGCGTATGAAAAAAAAGAGGGCCTTGAATTAGGGAGGCTCTTCATCCAGGGGCCTGCTACCTTGGCGGCAATCCACGACGCGGTAACCTTGAGAAAGCCCATCCTCGACCGGTACATCGCGGTGGGCGGTTCGGCGATCAAGACCCCCCAGGTGATGAAGGTGAGGATAGGGACCAGGATCAGGGATGTTTTTGCCGAATGTGGGGGCTTTGTCAAAGAACCCCGGCGCATCGCCATCGGTTCTCCCCTCTTGGGCCGCACCGTGCTTGATCTGGACGAGCCAGTGATGAAGACGAGTTACGCGGTCATGGCCCTCCTCAAGGGACAGATCGGGGGGACTGTGGCCAGAAGCTGTATCGGATGCGGGGAATGTAGAATCGTATGCCCGGTGGGACTGGATCCGGAAACCTTATTCAAGCGGATAAAGGGAGGAAGACACGCCGGCACGGCAGGAGCATGTCACGGCTGCGGCTGCTGTGAAGTGGTGTGCCCTTCACGGCTTCCCCTGAGTACCACTATCCTGCAGGCAGGGGAGAACAACCATGCATGAACCGTATATCCGCTTCTTTCAGAAACCTCATATCAATCTGAGCCGGCCAACCGCAGGACGGATGTGGCTGGTCAGCCTCTGCGCCGGTATGACGATTTTTCAGTCTTCCTTAACCGATGGGTTTGCTTCTCTGATTATCGCCCTTACGGTGGTGATTGCGGCAATCTTCACCGAATTTCTGATCTACTTCAGAACCGATAAGGCAGGGATGCTGCGGGATGGAAGCGCCATCACCTCAGCCCTTCTCTTGGCACTTCTCCTCCCCAATTCGGTACATCCTTTATATGCGGCTATTGGCGCCGTCTTTGCCATGGCCGTAGTGAAGCATAGTTTTGGCGGCCTGGGAGCAAACTGGCTGAATCCCGCACTTGGAGGGTGGCTTTTTATCCGGTTTTCATGGCCTGCCGCGTTCAATACGGCCCTGGAGATTTCTCCCGCCGCGTTTTTGCAGGAAAGTCTTGAACACTTTCAGCCGGAATTTCGTTCCTTTGACAGCATAGCAGCGGCGTGGCTTAATAAAACGGTTTTTTCAATCACCAGGTCGGCATTACCGGGAGGGTATATCGATCTGCTTACCACTGCTACCACCGGTATTATCGCGGACCGGGGACTCCTTGCCTTTTTAGGGGGAACCATTATCATTATCGCGTTCAAGGTAACCCGATCCTGGGTGCCGGCGGTATACCTGGGTATGTACGGGCTGCTCATCAGAATCTTTGGAGCCTTGCCCTTTGGGGGCGCCCTGGGCGCCGGGGATATACTCTTCGGCTTTTTTTCAGGGGGAACCATGGTGGCGGCATTTCTCCTGGGCACCGACCCCGTTACCGGACCGAAATCACCGCGGGGGTCCCTTATCACGGCCCTCCTGGCAGCCTGCTGTACCTATCTGTTCCGGTATCAGGGTTCGGAAGTTTATGGCGCTTTTTTTGCCATTACGCTGATTAATGCCCTGGTCCCGCTGATCCGGGACCTTGAAAGCCGGAGTTTGTATGCGGCATGATGATCTTAAAGATATGGGTATTTTAATCGGATGGATTGCAGGGCTGATCCTCATCGGCTGCTTGCTCTGGTTTTTTACCCAGCCGATCCGTACCCAGATACTCTGGAGCAGCCTCGCCAGGGTATGGCAAGAAGATTCCCGGCGCCTTGATGCCCCAATCCCCCGGAGGGGGCTTCCCGAAGGGGCGATCTCCCTGGGAACATGGTATACCCTGGTGGATTCTGAAAACCGGGCCCTGGTTTTTTCCATCATGGCCGACGGCATTCAGGCCCCCTGTATCGCGGTGGTCTCCCCTACAGGAACCGTTGCTGAAGGGGACCTCATTCCGGTAAACCGGTATTCCAAACAGATTCTGGAACAGCTTCCCCGGGGTATCCTCAACATCTACCTGCGGCGCATTGAAGCAGAGGCAGCGCGGATCCCCCAGACTGCCGTTCTTGTGGAAGAACACGACGCGGAAGAGTACGATCAGGAGGAAGAATAAATGAAACGGCGTTTTCAGCGGTATTTGCTCTGGGGTTCCCATGCGCCCCTTTCCACCTTGGCCGGGGCCGGGCTTTTAATCATGGCTTCAAGCCACCTTGCCTTTGCCCTTGCGGTGGTGGGAGCCTTGATCTGGGTGTACGAATTGACCGCTATTGCGGCCTTTTTTGCCCAGCCCTATTTCCCCAAAAAGGGAAAGATCATTGTGCTTATCTTCTTGTCAAGCCTCATCGGGAGCTGCTTCCTATTGGTGCTCTGGCTCCTCAGCCCGTTCCTGACCATGAGCGTTTCGTATCTTATCATGCTGATCCCCGGTTACTGCGTTGGTTCCGATTTATTCAGGTACCTTGATATGCCTGATGATTCCCTGGTCATTCAAGAGGTCCTCATGAAGGCTTTACTGGAGGCGATTACCCTGGGCATCTTTATCGTAGCCTTTGCGCTCATTCGGGAACCCCTGGGGTTTATGTCCCTTTCACTGCCTGGAGGCGCGACGGGGATTATTTCCCTGGTTGATGGGGCGAATGGAGAGTCCCTCCTCCCCATCAAGGTCCTCTCGACCTCTGCAGGGGCCTTGGTGCTCTTCGGGTACGGGGTAGCTATTTTCCGGAACCTGCGAAAAGAGTACCTTTCGGAGCGCTCATGATGAGTACCCTGGTAGCGCTGGCTGTTTTTTCAAGCCTTTCCCTCAACCTGATACTGCAATTCCCCCTGGTCATACAGGAGATGGGGCAGGAGGAGTCCATTCCAATCCCCTTCTTTCAAGGGGGGGTGATCTTTGTATCCGTTCTGTTTCTCTGGGTTGTTTTTTCGTATATCTTATCCCCCCTCTCCTTTGGATTTCTTGAATATGTGTTGCTGTTCCCCTTAAGCGCCCTGGTCTGTATGGGACTTGAACTGCTGTGTACCCGGTTCCTCCCCCGGATAGTACCGGCGTCAAAGATGTTTACCGCCCTTTCCGCCTACAACGGTCTTGCCCTCAGCTCCCTCATACTAACCATACACCTGGCCGTTACCTTTGCCGAAGCCTGTATCCTCTCCCTGGGATTTGCCCTGGGGGTGTTGTTTTCACTGTTCCTGCTCAAGGAGATCCGCATACGATCCGACCGGGAAGCGGTCCCCTCCTTCCTGCGGGGCGTTCCCCTGATGCTCATCTCCATGGGGCTTTTATCCCTTATTTTTACATCTGTGGCGGCACTTTTATATAGGGTTCTGGGGGCGTAGGGGTAAGGAGGCGCCAGGAATGGCAAACGATAGCTTACCAAGAAACTCCTCACTTCGCAGGGGTTTGACAGTAGTCGAGGAACAGGATAAAGTGATGGTAAGACCACCAGATATAGTGCGGTATTTCATTATTTAACCGATATAGACCAATATCCACCTGAAATACAGCGCATTGCCGGACGCGGCGAAATTGTTTTCGGTAATCCTATGGTATTTAACCTGCCGGCTATTAGGGAATAGTTGACTACTCAGGCCAAATGGTATTTAATATTCCCATGCTTTATACGACGGTAGGTATATGACGGTAACAGAACAAGATATTATGAGTCTATTTGCAGGTAATCCTCATACCGAGGCAACTGCCAGGGAACTGGTGGAGCAGGGGAATTTTATCACCCTGAACCGGAGTGAGGATGAGTCGCTGGTGTGGGGGAGTTGTATTGGAAGCGGTGCGGAAGCCTATCATTGCTCGGTTGATTTCCTGGACCCTGAAAGGCCCCTGGGCCGATGCACCTGTCCAAACCGGCATAAGCCCTGTAAGCACAGCATCGGCCTTTTGTATGCCTTGTTTGTGGGACATCCCTTTGCGGTATGCCCGATTCCGCCTTCCCTGCTCAAAGCCCGTGACAAGGATAAGGCAAAGGCGGAAAAAGAGGCGAAACCGGTGCTTATCACCAGGGCAAAGGCCCTCAGTGAGGCAAAGAACTGTACGGTTCAGCTTGAGGGCATTACCCTGGGGGAGAAAATGCTGCACAACATCGTGCTTACCGGGATCTATGCCATCACCGATGCTTTTGATACCCAGATACAAGAGCTGGGGAATTACAATATAAGCGGTATTCAGGCAGGGTTTACCGAACTCATGACCCTCATCCTGACAGGACAGAAAAATACCAGTGCTGCTGAACCTGCGGACCTCAAGCAGTCCCGGGGAAAAAAGGGCCTTTCTTTACCTCCATTCAGCAAAGACTTTGAACCTGCGCTCAGGCAGCTCACCTATCTCTATGCCTTGCTGAAAAAGAGCCGGACCTACCTTGAACACAAGCAGGCGGATTATGCGGCATTCCCGGAGCTGACCCACACTGCCGAAGCTGATATGCTCAATTCTGCTATTGAGGAACAGATTGGTTATACCTGGAAACTCACCGAACTTAAAGCAAAGGGCTGTATGCGGACCGGTGTGGAACTCGTGCAGTGTGCCTTTTCGGTTTATGAAGACGATGTCAGGAAACAGTATGTTGATGAGGGTATTTGGCTGTCCCTGGGTACCAGGGATATCTACATGACCAGGAACGTGAGGCCCTACCGGTTAAACAAGCCGCCCCAGGACAGTTTCTTTAAGGTGCTGATCGCCAGTGAACTCTACATCTATCCGGGAGATAAAAACCCCCAGGTGCGGTGGGAACGGCAGGCCTGGCGGGACCTGAACCCCGAAGACTTTACCGCCCTTGCGACTGCAGGGGCCGCTGATTTTAACGAGGTGATCGAGGCGGTTAAGGTCCAGATCCGGAACCCTCTGGCAGCTCAGGAGCCGGTTTTCGCCTTACATATCACCCGCATGGGTATTGATAGGGAGCAGAACCTCTCGGTGTTTGACCCGCAGGGGAAGCGGATTGCCCTGAAACCCACGGTCTATGGCAACCGGATCCGGAGTCTTTCCCGGGAGCAGGTTGAAGGTAAGACCCTAGTGGCCCGCTTTAAGCAGGATATGGATCAGGATATGCTCTATGCTGTTCCCCTTTCCCTGGTTACCGATAAGGCGATTATCCGCTTGATTTAGGTGCGAAATAAAAACTAACAAATAGGGAAATACATGGCATTATTACATGAACTAGACCGTAGGCTTTTAAGTATCTGTATGGGGGGGAGCAAACTGGCAAAAGGCTCTGCCCACTTGCAGATTCTCACCCTGACCAAACTCAGCGAGAATATCCCCGCCTATACCGCCCTGGTCGAATGTCTTGCCACCGTGGTAAGCAAGGCCAGCCCGGAATCAATTATGGAAGCACAGGTACTGCTTCACTCCCTTAGGCACACCCTGGGGGCAACGGATCCAGGTACCAGGACCCAGGATATGCCATATCCCGCGCTACCCTTTGAGGAAGAAGAACTATCCTACTTAACCCTCAAGGATATGGTGGACAGCATCGCCAATGGCTATGGAGCTGCCACAAGCCGGCTTGAGGAACTCTATACCAGGGGAACCTATCGGGATGTCCGCCTCTTTGCCGCCTATGCCCGGGCAATCAGCAATGGCGCAAGCGGCGCCCAGTATATCAAAGAGACCATCATCCCCGCCCTGGGAGACCTGATACTGCCCTTTGTCGAAGCTGCCCTTACCCCCCAAAGCAGCAATATCATCTGGTTTTTGCACTACCTCTATGAGCGTCGGGGGGATACGGTTCTTCCCCGGGCTGAAGCCATCCTGTCCCACAATTCCCAGAGTGATGTTATCGTGGCCATCCTGGATCTGTTGGCGGCGTATCCCAAGTACGAGGAGACCATCAGCACCTATGCCGCCAGGGACGCTGATGGGAACTATCGCTATGGCTGGACCGTACGCCAGGGGGTGGTGAATGCCCTGACAAAACTGGCAGGTATTGCCAAGTGGGGCAGGGTCAAATACGACAAAACCTTTACCCCCTTTTGCAGCGACAGCGACAACGATGTGCGGGAGACGGCATTGCGTGCCTTGCTAGGCCGTGCACGGGAACAGCAGGATGATAAGTGGACTGAGAAGATACTCCGTTCCTTTGCCGCTGAGGGTAGCAGCAACGTGCTCTATGGGGTGGTTGAAGGCTTGATCGGCTGGGTGTCTCTGCAGGCGGATAATGAGCGGATTGAGCAGATACTCCGCTCCTTTGCTGCTGAGGGCAGCGACACGGTACGCCTTGGGGCACTCGAAGAACTCATCAAACGGGGAGCTCAGTGGGAAACAGACCGGTATGTGGAGCTGCTTACGTCCTTTAGCGGGGATAGTTCCGAAGATATAAGACAAAGGGTATTCGATGCCTTTACCGGCCTTAGGTATCCCCACCGTTATGAAACGGCCCTCATGGCCTTTATCACCCCAAACCAAAGCTGGAAGATCCGCCGGGACGCGGTGAACTTACTGGCAAAACACGCCGAATGGGATGCCCGGAAGAGCGGTGAGATCTTTACGAAACTCTGCAATGACCGGGACCATGATGTGCGCTATGCGGCCCTGAGCGCACTGATTGCCCGGTGTGCAGTAGGCTGGGAGAATTCCCATGCTTATGCGACCGCCTTGGTGGACTTTTGCCATGATCAGGATGGGAAAAACGCACGGACTGCCCTGGATGCCCTGGTTCCCTTAGCGCCGCAGTTTAACCATAAGAACTACAAAGAGATACTCCTCGCCTTTGCGAAAAACAGCGGAACCCATCAGCAGGCCATAGAACTGCTGCTGGCATATATCCGGCACACCGAAGACGAAGGGGCCTATATTGAGACCCTGCGGGGCTTTGCCAAGGATAAAAGCAGCGAAGTCCGCAGCCTGGTGCTGAATTCCCTGAGTGAGCTCGGAGCTCCCTGGGATAGCGTACAGTACACCGCCCTTCTGGGGAGCTTTGTCAAGGACAAAGATCCGCGGCTCAGGAAACGGACTTTTGACAAGCTGCTGCAAAAGGCGCAGCACGAAAACAACAACTCCCAGTACGAGGCAGTACTCCGGCTCTTTGCCAAAGACAGCGACTGGACCCGGCGGCTGGCGGTTCTTAAAACGATCATTGAGTATGCCCCCCATGTCTGGGATGATGTTCGGTATGCGGCGGCCTTGCAGGACTATGCCGGTGACGGGGACAGCGATGTACGGAAAACAGCGGTTACCGCCCTGGGGGACGCGCTGCTTCAAAAGGACAATACCGCGCCTTATGAAAAGGCCATCGAAGCCTTTGCCCGGGACGGCGAGTGGAGCGTACGCCTTGGGGTGGTCAAGCCCCTGATTGCCCTGGGTTCTCAGAAATGGGAAGCCTCCCGGTATGAAACAGCCCTCCAGGGCTTTGCCAAAGACCGGGATAACGATGTGCGTTTTGCAGTGCAGAACGCGCTCATTACCCACGGCGCCCAAGCCTGGGATGATGACCGGTATGCCGCCATGCTGGGGGACTACAGGTCCGATGATAACCGGGAAGTGCGTAAAGCGGCCATTAGCGCCCTGGCTCACCGGCTGCTCCATAAGGACAACACCGCACCGTATAAGACAGCCCTCGAAGGCTTTATCAAAGATGAGGACCGCAATGTGCGCCTTGCGGCCGCTTATGGGCTTATGGCCTTTGGCGCCGCAAAGCTGGAACGCAGCGCCTATCAGGACCTGTTGCGTTCCTTTGCAAAAGACGAAGATGAGCGGGTCCGTCATGAGGTGCTCAAGGCCATTATTGCCGCGGGCCGGCAGGGATGGGGGGCGGAGTACATACCCCTGCTCTGCGGCTTTACCACCGATGATACGGCCGGGGTGTGTCTGACAGCCTGTCATGCCCTTGCCGCCGATGATCCCAGAGCTTGGGAAGCCTATCAGGTTGAGGCCCTTAACAAAGACCCCCTTGATACCTTTTCGGCGCTCTGCGTTATTCCCAGCGCGGCGCTTGCCCAAAAATTGATTGACGAGGCACAGGCCCTGCTTCCAGAGTATAAAACAAAACGTGATAAACTCATGAGTTTGCTGCGGGTCCTGGCTACCAGGGATGAAGAGGTGGGCATTCGGTTTCTTGAACAGACCCTTTCCGGTGAATTCGTGCAGGAAATTGATCTGGAGGATTTGAATATGATCCTCCGCTGCCTGTCTGTGGCAGATACCCCCCTTAAAAATGAGGTCTTTGCCACCATCTCCGAAGGGGCTATTGCCGAGGATGCCATTGATCCTGAGTCATGGTCCGCCCTGTACGCCGCTTCCCGCCACCTTTCCAGCGCAGAGTTCTTTGAGCAGTATCAGCGCCTGGGCCGGGAGCACTATAAGTGGCTTAACGATATCTATAAAATCGAACACGGCCCGATTCCCGATGGGAAAAAGACCTGGGACCGCCGCTGGGCCACGGCCTTTATTGATATCGGAGAGTTGAGCCGTGCCCTGCGGTTTATCTATGACGATGATGAGGCAGCCTGGGTAAAGCTCCTGGATGCGGCCTTTGAAAGAGCCGGCCGGTATATCGGGGAGCTTCGGCGGGGGGAACTTGATGACCCGGATCGGAGCGCCCCCTATGCTGATGCGCTCCTTGCGCGGGCCTTTGCCAACAAGCATCCCCAGGCGGAAACCTACTACCACAAGTTCCTTGAAGCAGGGTATCCCAAGCCGCTCCTGGACAGGCTGCTTTCCCGGAACATCGAAGGCTTTGTGGCGCCGGTTTAAAGAACGTGTCCGGATTCAATCACGAAGTGCAACGCTTGTATAATTGGCAAAAACCTCAGCAGGCATTTTGGTGATTATTCATGCTATGAAACTGAGAAAACAGTTTCACCATTTATTACAAGGAGTAGCTTAATGATAAAGAGCGGGTTAATGCGTAATGATCAGCTTCAGCGGGATATCTTATTCCAATACGATCCACAAAGCGTTAAGATCAACACTGAGTCCCGGCAGAATCAAAACCGGCACCACAGCGTCGCCGTCGTATACGCTTGAGATATAGCGGCCCTTATCAAGAATATGTACCTGAATCAGGTGACTATCAAGGTCAACGACCCAGTATTCGCGCACACCGGCTTGGAGATACTTCTGGAACTTTCGGAGCATTTCCTCAGTGTCATTTGAGGGAGATAGTATCTCAATAACTAAATCCGGCGCACCGTTACAGCCGCGCTTGTCAAGCTTGGTTTTGTCGCAGACCACCAGGAGATCGGGCTGGACAACAGTCTTGTCGTTCAGGTTTTTTTGCGGGAATAACCTGACGTCAAAGGGAGCGGTGAAAAGCTCACAGGATTTTCCATCAAGGAAATCTCCAAATAGTCGGGACAGCTTTAAGCTGATCCTTTGATGGTTTGGCGTTGGGGCGGCCATCATGTAGGCTCTCCCGTCAATGAGTTCGTAACGTTTGCCGTCGTTCCATTCAAGGTAATCGGCATAGGTGTAGGTGTTTTCTTCGATATGCAATGCATCTGACATACTTCGTTCCTCCTCTGGTTGTTATTGCATGGTTTCGAATTGTGGTCAAGCAGTTCCACAAGAGGCGCGGATTTTGAGGGGCATCGCCTTAAACGCTTGCCCGTCAAGTTTTTTGTCCCATCCGGATCACCGTTCAGGACATCAACCAAACGCTCCTGCTTGCCCCTTGTCAGCGCTTCCCCCGGTATGCTACAGTGAATCATAAAAATGATGATACCTCGAATAGACGGAGTTTACGCTTGTTCCTGAAAAATCTTGATATCTTTGGCTTCAAGTCCTTTGCCGACCGTACCCAGATGGTATTTACCGACGGGATAACCGCCCTCTTGGGGCCAAACGGCTGCGGTAAGTCCAATGTAGTGGACGCGATAAAGTGGGTACTGGGAGAACAGGCATCCCGGGCCATGCGGGCAGAGAAGATGGAGGACGTGATCTTCAACGGTACTGAGAACCGGAAGCCCCTCAATGTGGCGGAAGTAACCCTGACCCTGGCCAATGACGCGGGGCTGCTCCCTATTGACATGCCTGAAGTCCAGATCAAACGGCGGCTCTACCGGTCCGGGGAGAGTGAATACTATATCAATACCACACAGGTCAGGCTCAAAGAGGTACGGGAGCTGTTCTGGGACACCGGGGTGGGAAAGGCGGCTTATTCGGTGATGGAACAGGGCAAAATCGACCAGATCCTCTCTTCCAAGCCTGATGAGCGGCGGTATTTGTTTGAGGAAGCCGCGGGGATCACCAAATTCAAGGTGAAAAGCGCCGAGGCAGAGCGGAAACTCGTGAAAACCGAGGAGAATATGCGCCAGGTTGAGGGAATTCTGGGGGAGGTGAAGCGCTCCTACGATACCCTCAAGGTGCAATCCGATAAAACCCTGCAATACCGGACCTTGAGGGAAGCGGTCTTTCAGTTTGAATTGGATATTCAGCTCCTCAAACTGAAACAGTTCAAGTATGAGCGGGACGCACGGGAGGGGGGGCTTACCAAGCGGACTGCCGAGCGGGATACGATCCGGGCCGAGCTGGACGCGGTGAGCAAGTCCCTGGAAGAAAACATGGATGTGGTGAACTCTATGGAAGAAAAAATCGTCGAGTACCAGAAGAACATCTATGGCCTTATGGTGGAAAAGAACGCCAGAGAGAAGGAGGCCCGCTTACTCGCGGAACAACGAAACGAGAGCAAGGCTAAGATCCAGCAGAACGAGGGCCGGGAACGGGGCGTGAATAGCAAGATTGAGGAACTCATCGAGGACGCAGCAGAGCAGGATGGGGTGGTACAAGACCTCCGCAAGAAGGTTCAGGCCCTCGCGGAAAATATCGCCTCTTTCGAGGAAAACATCCGGCTTACTGCCGCCCGAATCGGGGAAAACGAGGCCGCCGCCCGCCGGGCTGAAGAGGAAATCCGGGGCCTTGAAAAAGAACGGACTGGCTATGAGCATGAACTGGAAGCCATCACCGACGATATAGTAGCCGCCCTGGACGCGGGCCTCAAAGAGGCGGGGTATTCGGCAACCGAGCGGAAGCGTATTGAGGCGGAACTGTACGAGACCTTAGGGGTCATCAAAATCTTCCTTGCAGGCCGGGAAAGCCTGATCCGGGACTTAACCGAGGCGGCAGATCGGGCCGTGGCAGGGGGGCAGCCTCTGGGAGCCACGGAACTCAAGCGTATTGCCGAAGGACTTGCAACGAGCCTTGAAACAGCAGCGGGAAGCGCGGATAAGGCCGGTTCCCTCTTTGAGGCGTACCGGAAAAGTACCCCCTCCTTTCTGGATGATTTCCTTGCCCCCGAAGGGATCATCACCAAGAAGCGGGGATATGATGCCCAGATCCGTGCTGCCAGGGAAGGGGTTGCCCTGCGGCGGGAACGGATAGCCGCCCTCAGAGGGGACAATGAAAACCTGAGCGCCAAAATAGACGAATACCGGACGACCCTGGCGGAACTACAGGTAAACCAGGCGCGGATGAGCGCCCAGGCCCAGTCCGCTGAAGAACAGGCCAAGCTGATCCGCCGGGAATTAGCGGGCCAGGAGGCCCTCCGCAAGACCGTCCAGGATGAACTCTTCCTGGACCGTAAGCGTTTCGAGGAAATCGAGGAACGGATCAGCGATACCGAATCGGACCTTGCGGACATCGAACGGAAAGGCTTTGCCCTGAGCGGGGAACTAGAAAAGCTGGAGCAGGACATACAAATGCGGAACGGGGATGTGGCGGGAAAACAGGAGACCATCAAGAAGCGGACCATGGAACTCGCCAGGGTCCAGGAAAGTCTTGAGCGGATACACCTGGAACTGGTCCAGTCTGAGACGGAAATCAGGAACATCCAGAACAACTTCCGGGAGACCCATTCCCGGGACCTCCTGGAGTTTGAGGAACGGATCAGCACCATCACCGCCCCAGCCTCGGAACTGCGGGAAAAACTTGCCGATGCCCGGTCGATTCTTAAAGACCTCGGTTCCGTGAACCTCATGGCGCCTGAGGAATTTGCCGAAACCAAGGAACGGTACGATTTTCTCTCCAGTCAGCTTGCGGACCTGAGTAAGGCCCGGGACGATCTTGCAAACATTACCGCAGAAATACGGGCCGAATCATCGGCATTGTTCCTTGCAACCTACAACAAGATAAAGAAAAATTTTCACAACATGTTCCGCCGTCTCTTCGGCGGCGGCAGGGCAGAACTCAAACTGTCGGATACTAACCACATCCTGGAATCGGGGATCGAAATCTACGCCCAGCCTCCGGGGAAAAAACTGGAAAACATCAATCTCCTCTCAGGCGGGGAGCGGTCCATGACGGCAGTGGCACTCCTCTTTGCAACCTACATGGTCAAGCCCAGTCCCTTCTGCCTCCTCGACGAGATTGACGCTGCCCTGGATGAAGCCAATGTAAACCGCTTTGTCCAGATCCTCCGGGAATTCGGCGGCGCCAGCCAGTTCATCATCATCACCCATACCAAGAAAACCGTTACCGGCGCCAGTACCCTCCTGGGAGTTACCATGGAAGAGTCGGGGGTAACCAAGGTGATTTCAGTACGTCTGGAAAACGAGGATTCTGCCCGGCACGCTATGGCGCCGCCTCCAGAAACCGTGGTCTACGAGGAAGAGGAAGTGGAAATCGAGGAAGGCCGGGAACTGCCTGCGGGCATCAACGATCCCGCCCTGGTGAGCGAGGCAGAACTGCGACCTATCCGTTCACGCAAAACTCCCTGAATATGGTTTATAAAAGCAATAAACGCTCAAGCTATGGAAAAACCACAATTTTTAACGTTGCGCTTGCTCTGTGAAAGCAGCACTTGCTAAAGGACTTCCCCATGGATAAAAGCGATTATCCCGTCGGTCACCGCTTCCCGGATATCCCGGTCATTGTGAATCTCGTGGCGGTGACCTGAGTAGAGCTGCGTCGTAACCCGTTTGTGCCCGGTGACCGCAAGCCAGTTACTGACCGCGTAGACCCCTTCGCCGTAATTGCCCACCGGGTCCTGATCCCCGGCAATGTTGTAGATGGGAAGCTCCCTGGGGACCTTTTCCGCCCACCCCAGGCCGGTGATCCGATACACCAGCTCGGTAAGATCGTAGTTGGACTGGTTCGTGGGGACATTGTAGAAGTTGTTGAACGGATCAGCCCCATGGTCTGCCACCACATCGCTATCCCCCGAGATCCAGTCACTGGGGGTCTTGGGATTTTCATACCTGCTTGTCCAGCCTCCAAACATAAGGCCCAGGAATTTCGGATCCCGTTCACCACCCTTGCCTGCATCAATGAGGGTCTTGAGTTCCCCAGAGACGCTTTCTATCTCCTCTATGACACCGCAGGTACCGCAGATCACCAGCGCCTTCAACAAAGTGCCATATCTGGCGGCAAAGCTCCGGCCGATCATTGACCCCCAACTGTGTCCGAACATGATAAAGGGTAATCCGGGATAGGCCGCGGTGACGATGTCGTGGAGGCTCTTTTCATCCTCCGTGGTGGTGATATAACCCTTGTCGCCGTAATCCCCCCAGGTATTGGAATCAGCGGCAGTTTTCCCATGCCCCACATGATCATCGGCACTTACCACAAAACCCGCCTCATTAAGTTTGAGTATGAGGTGCAGATACCGCCGTGAATGTTCTCCCAGGCCGTGGACCACCTGCACGATACCACGGGGCTTGCGGATCGGCGTATATATCCAGGCTTTCACCTGGTCCCGTCCGTTGTATGATAGAAAATCCAATTCCTTAAACGCCATAAGGTCTCCTTATAACCCTCGTAGAATTATAGATATATCTATCTTTCTTGTCAAGTGTTATCTTGTTACCAATCTCCTCTTATGTGCGCCTATGACCTTGGGTAGCACCAGCAGCAACCCGAAGAGTATGGCCAGCGAAACAGGCAGCGCGATGCCCACGGCAACGCCGAAACCCAGGTGGCCGGTGAAGCCGGAGATGATGTAACCGATGAAACAAGCGGTTGCCACGGTGAGGGCGTAGGGTATCTGCGTGGATACGTGGTCGATGTGGCGGCAGCCTGCGCCGGTGGATGAGAGGATCGTGGTGTCAGAGATGGGCGAACAGTGATCGCCGAAGACCGAGCCGCCCATCACCGCTGCGAGGCTGATGATCGACAGATAGGGCGCTACAAGGTCGCACACGTTGATCGTGATCGGGATGAGAATGCCGAAGGTACCCCAGGAGGTGCCGGTGGCAAAGGAGATGCCGCAGGCGCAGAGGAACATGATCGCCGGAATGAGGCCCACGGGCATCGCGGAGTTCTGTACCACGTCGGCGATGTACTGGCCGGTTTGAAGCTGGTTGCGGCAAACGCCGGCAATGGTCCACGCGAGGGTGAGTATCAGGATGGCGGGTACCATTGCCTTGACACCGGCGACGATGCTGGCAAAGAAATCGACAAACTTAACGAGGCCACGCGGCACATAGATGAAGAACGACGCGAGGATCGCGCAGAAGCCGCCGAGGGAGAGGGCCATGCCGGCGTCGGTGTCGCCGAAGGCCTGGTACAGGGACTTGCCTGTGCCGTCCCAGAGGCCGCCGTAGAAAAGCATCCCGGCGATGCAGAAGACCACGAGGAAAAGTACCGGCACGATGAGATCGAGTACCGTGCCCTTTTCGGACACCGAAAGGCGGGCAATGTCGTCCTGCATTGCGATGGAATCGTCCTGGAGGGTGTCCATCTCCAGCGCACGCTTTTCGGCCCGGGCCATCGGGCCAAAGTCAGCGTTTTTCTTCGTGGCGATCCACAGGATCATGATGAGGGACAGCACGGCGTACAGGTTGATCGGTATGGCCGTAACGAAGGCTTGCATACCGGTGATGCCGGATTCCGTGGGGTAGTAGGCCACCACCGAGGCTGACCACGAGGAAATCGGTGCGATGACGCAGACCGGCGCGGCAGTGGCGTCAATGAGGTAGGCCAGCTTCTCGCGGCTGATCTTGTAGCGGTCGGTGACCGGCTTCATCACGGTACCCACGGTGAGGCAGTTGAAGTAGTCATCAATGAAGATGAGGATGCCCAGCAGCGCAGTGAGAAGCCCGGCGCTCCGTCTGCTCTTGAGCTTGCGGGAGGCCCAGTTGCCATAGGCCAGGGAGCCTCCGGCACGGGTTATCAGGGCGACCAAGGCCCCCAGCATCGACAGGAAGATGATCATCGAGGCGTTACCCGATACACTGTTTACCATCACGTCAACGGTCGTGTTGAAGATGGCCATCAAGCCCAGTCCTGCGCCAAAACAGTAGATCAGTACGCCCGACATGATGCCCAGCACCAGGGAAAAGATCACCTCCCTGGTGATGAGCGCCAGCGCGATGGCGATGATCGGCGGTACCACCGACCAAATGCCTACATTAACAGCTTCAAGATTCATGCGAAACTCCTTTTTTGTTCGCTAATTTTCACCACTATATGCTTATTTCACTATCTTATCAATATCTATTCATGCGTCCTTTGCGGTTACACTTTTCACTCATGTTACGCGGATTTTCACGGATTGGAAATCCGCGTTAATCCGCGTTAATCCGCGGACTGTGCGTAAGGTGAGTTGATAAATCAGGGGGAAAAGGCATATACTGAATAGAAGTATTCTTTACGAAACTAATCTGGTTTTGAAAGAAGCAAAAAATAATTTTTTGTAAGGAGCATAGGAATGGCAAGTGTAAAGGGAACTCAAACCGAAAAAAATCTGCTCATCGCCTTTGCAGGTGAGTCCCAGGCGAGGAACCGGTATACCTATTTTGCCAGTGTGGCTAAAAAAGAGGGGTATATTCAGATATTCCAGGTCTTTACCGAAACTGCGGAGCAGGAAAAGGAACATGCCAAACGGTTTTTTAAGTTTCTTGAAGGCGGGGATCTCACCATTGAGGCGTCTTTTCCCGCAGGGCTTATCGGTACAACTGCGGAGAACCTCAGGGCCGCTGCCGGTGGTGAAGCTCATGAATGGCAGGAGCTGTACCCTGCCTTTGCCAAGACCGCACGGGAAGAGGGGTTCGGCGCCATTGCCGATGTGTTTGAAGCTATTTCGGTAGCGGAAAAGCAGCATGCCAGGCGGTATCAGCAGCTCAAGGACAATCTGGATGCCGGCAGGGTATTCAAGAAGGACAAGAGCACCTTTTGGCGCTGTCTTAACTGCGGGTATATCCATGAAGGGACCGAGGCGCCAAAGGTATGTCCAGCCTGTGTGCATCCTCAGGACTACTTTGAAGTGCTGGGGGAGAATTGGTAAGTGCCCGGTTGATTGCAATTATTGGAGGTTACTATAGGTGGTGTTGGCAAGGATCCCTTTGCACCTATTTGACAGATTTCCCGCTTTCCTGTACGTTAGTGGTATGTTGTTATCTGAATTAGGGACGCCTATTGAAACATTGAAGGCCCATATCTACGCGACCTGGAGGCGTCTTTGAGGACGCTTCTTTTGGACAGCGTATCGCTGATATAGAAAAGAAGGCGGGGGAAGCGGATTTCTGGAACGATCAGGCTGGGGCGGAGAAACTCATGGGGGAACTCAAGACCCTCAAGGCCCGGTATGAACCCTGGAAAAACCTGTATGGGGAAATTGAGGACCTGGGGATACTCTATGAACTGGCCTGTGAAGTCCAGGATGAGTCCCAGGACGGGGAAATTGAGCGTACCTTAGCGGACCTGAGCACTCGTTATGAATGGCAGAACATCCTTGAACTCATGGGTGGGGAAGTGGATAGGAACGGCTGCTTCCTCACTATCCATTCCGGTGCAGGGGGGACTGAGGCATGTGACTGGTCCCAGATGCTGTACCGGATGTACCTCCGCTGGGCGGAGCGGCGGGGATTCTCCCTGGAAGAGGTGGATCGCCTGGAAGCCGAAGGGGGGATCAAATCCGCCACCGTTAAGATTGAAGGGGACTATGCCTATGGGTATCTCAAGGGTGAATCCGGGGTCCACCGTCTGGTACGGATCTCCCCCTTTGACGCAAACGCCCGGCGGCATACCTCCTTTGCCTCGGCCTACATATTTCCGGTGATCGACGATTCCATAGCAGTGGATATCCGGACCGAGGATCTGCGGGTGGATACCTACCGTTCAGGAGGCGCCGGGGGGCAGCATGTAAACAAGACCGACAGTGCGGTGCGGTTCACCCACCTCCCCACGGGCATCGTGGTGACCTGTCAGAATGAACGGAGTCAGATCAAGAACCGGGCCATTGCGATGAGCATACTCAAAGCCCGGCTCTATGCGTATTACCGCCAGGAAAAGGAAAAGGAAAATGAAAAGTTTGCCCAGGAAAAGAAGGATATTTCCTGGGGCAATCAGATCCGGTCTTATGTTTTCCAGCCCTATACTATGGTGAAGGATTACCGGACCAAGGTGGAGATCGGCAACATACAGGCTGTCATGGATGGAGCTATTGATCCGTTCATTGAGGAGTACTTACGGTTTGCCTGGAATCAAATCCACGCATGAGGAAACGCAACGCCCTGGTACAGAAGGAAGTGGCCTGCTTCACGGTTCAAGGGTATTGCTGTCTGGCGCTGGTTTTCTTTTGTGTGGCAGGAAGGGTCTGTGCTCTGGGAACGTCTGAAGCGAAAACGGAAAAAACACCTCAGAACGGGGAATGGGTCCTCGCGGTGACGGCTTTTGATATTTCCGCGCTTCCTATATCCCGGCAGCAGATAGGGGAGGATATGACCAGGCGCCTTATCAGATCCCTGGGCGCAGTACACACCAGATCCCGGATGGTTCGGGAATACGCCTATTACGGGGATTATGCCTGGTCAAAGACCCGTGCTGTTGCGGCGCAAACCCTGGCGGCAAAACGGGGGGAACGGGATTTACTCGTGTACCAGGGAGACCCGGAATGGAAGTACCGGAAACGTTTAAAGGTCATTGACGCAGAGATACAAAAACTGGAGGAAGCCCTCATCGAGACCGAAGCGGAAATTCCCCTGATTGTCCTTGAGCCGGGTTTTAAATTGACCGAAGAGAATATCAAAGGCAGTTTTCCCGTGCCTCCTGCGGAAGGTGGGGAATACCGCTTTTGCGTTACCCAAAAGGCCGACGCTTTTCTGACAGGGAAGATCATTGAATTTCATGGCCGCTTTTATGTGACCCTGCGGATGTATACCCGGTATACCCGATCCTTTCAATATGAGGATAGTGTTGTTTTTTCAACGGAAACTACTGACCAGATGGTGAATACCTTAGCCAACAGACTGGTCGCAACGGTTTCCGGAATGCCCCTGGGCGCGGTGGTGGTCCATACAGTGCCGGAAGATGCCCGGGTATTCATAGACAGCTCCCTGGCAGGCCAGGCTGAGACTATAGAACGTCCTGCTGGTACCATTGAAATTGAGAGCTTCGCGGATCAGCATGAGGCGGTTTCCATACCCCTGGAACTCAAGTCCGGGGAACTGGCGGAATTGTATATTAACTTACAACCCCTCAGCCACGGGGCCCTCAACATTACGGTACCTGATAAACCTGGTGCATCCGTATATCGGGGGGCCTTGTACATCGGGCAAACGCCCCTGAGTATGGATACGCCGATGCATCACTATGAATATTACCGGGTTGAAACACCGGAAGGAGAACATACTTCGGTGGTTTTGAGCTTAGAGGATTCTCGAACCAAGAGCGCTCTCCAGGGTACTGCTGAAGCCGGGGGGACTCTGGTACTGAAAACACGTAAGCCCCCACCAGAGGGGACCAAACCGGTCGAAAAAGCCAGAAGGCGGTTTTATGGGGCCTATGGAAGGTTTTGGATTACCCTGCCCGTGGCCTTTGTCATACAGGGTATCTATAGTTCCCAAATAGCCGGGTATCAGGCTCAACCCACCGTTGAGCTGTATGAGGATATAATGGTGACCCAGAAGATTTCCATTGGTGCGTGGATTGTATTCGGGGCTGTATCAGCAGAATTTGTTGTTCGTACTGTGTTGTATTTATATAACGGATGGAAAGATGCCCCGCAACTGGCACGATCAACCCAACGAAAAGGTACATAAAAGGATAGCGAATCATGGGACTACACGCTTTTACTGAGCGTTTGAAAAATTTTTTCGGCATCCGTCCGGCGGTCTCGGAAGCCCTGTTTGAAGACTTGACGGATCTCCTTGTAGAAGGGGATTTTGGCGCTGCCGGCGCCTATAAGACCGTGGATACCCTGCGGAATATCTGTAAAAAAGAGAAAATCACCACTGGAGAGGGGGTACGCCGCGCCCTGGCAGATCTGCTTGAAGGGACCCTTCGGGAATTGGGGAGTACCGGTGCCGCGACTCGTGAGCTTCCCCCCGGGACCTTAACGGTCATCCTGCTTTTGGGGGTGAATGGGGTGGGAAAAACCACCACCGCCGCGAAGCTGACAGCCTGGTACCGTTCTCAGAACCGCAAACCCATTCTCGCGGCAGCAGATACCTTCCGTGCGGCGGCCATTGAGCAGCTTATCATTCATGGCGAACGCCTGGGGGTGCGGGTGGTGGCCCATAAACACGGGGGAGACCCGGCGGCAGTGGTCTATGATGCCCTTGACGCGGCCCGGTCCGGCGGAGGGGACCTCATCATCGCCGATACGGCAGGCAGGATGCACACCAAATCCGCCTTGGTGGAGGAATTAAAAAAGATAGACCGGGTCGTGATGTCCAAGGCTGCCGGTACCCGGTATATCAAGTTGCTCGTGCTGGATGCCACCACCGGCAGAAATGCCCTGGCTCAGGCCACCATATTCCACGAGGCGGTTGCCCTGGACGGCATAGTCCTGACCAAATGTGATTCCAGCGCACGGGGGGGTGTGGTTTTTTCACTATCAGAGGACCTGGGCCTTCCGGTGATCTTTACCTGCGATGGTGAACAATACCAGAACATCGCCCCCTTTGATCCCCATGCCTATGCCTTTGGATTTGCCGGCCTTGCGTAGTCCTATTCGCTGGATGTCCGTCCTCCTGTGGACCAGCATGGTGGCCGGAAACGCCGCTGCCCAGGAATGGTACTTTTCCAACGCCGCCGGTATGGCCCTGGAACCTGCCCTTTCACAGCTTGTCGCCTTGCGGAGTAAGTACTGCCTTGAGGTTGGTACTGCTTCACTGGCGGAGCTGCCGGAACCCTTAGGCCAATACTATACTCCCTCCTACCGGATTGAGCTGCATATTCTCTATGAAGACGGCAAAGAATTACGTCGCCAGTGGATATTCAAGGATGCAAAGAGAACCACAAGACTGGTTGCCTCCCTGGTTGCGGATGTTCCCCAGGACGCGACTGAAACCGGTGAGCCTGAGACTCCCACCGGTTTCATCGAAATCTACGATGAAAACAACCTGATTACCGAGGAACATCAACGTTATCCGGACAATACCGAACAGATCATCGTGTATTTCTATAATAACATGGTACTCATCAGGATGGAAACCCGCTTGAAAACCCCGGTTTCCCGGTCCGAACCCACCGAGCCGGTGCTGGAGGATAGTTCACGTATTACCACGATTACAACCGATTATTACCGGTATACCCGTTCAAATACCCTTCGGTCGATAGAGCGGGTGTATCATCAGGCAGTTTCAGAAGAAGCCCGTTTAACACGGCTGCCCTTCCCCCCGTTGCGCTTACACGCGTTGGTGAATGAAAATTTTGTCAGCCCCGGTACCGCCTATAGTTCGACCTTTATGCAGGATGTCCTCTCCAGTTCAAGCAATAAGCCTGGAGACCGGGTAGTATACACCACCGATGAGCGGGGAAGGGTCTTGACCGAAACCAGGTGGGACGAAGCAGGCACTATCCTGAGTGAAATACGCAATACCTGGACCGGAGACCGGCTGGCCTCAGTAGACTGGAAGTCCGGGGACGATGAACGGCGTACCGAATATGAATACGACCACCAGGGGGACCGCATCATCGAACGGGATTACAACCGGGGTGTACTGGAACGGGTCGTTCGCCAGGAACAGGCCCGGGAAGTTGAATCCCTCTATATGAACGGCGAGGAGATACTCCGGGCGATCTGGGAAAACGGCCGCAAGATATCTGAAGAACAGGTTCGTCCCATAAAGTATTAAAGCCTGCATTCTCTATCCAATAGTACGGTTTTCTTCCGGTACAGCACAATAAACCCATAGATGCCTATCGCTATCACCGGGAGGCAAAGGAGCCGAAAAGGGACTGATGATATCCCAGATGCTCCACGATGAAGCCTCCCAGGATGTTGCCTATGAAGGTTGGAAGACCGGTGCCAAAGGCAAGGTAGAGGGACATGCCCGGCGTTCAGGGGGGATGCAGCTCGAAATAATCCATATCGCAATATTGAAGGGAACCTGGGGGCGCAAAAAGGGGACCCCTTGCAGGAAGCATCATCAGGATGAAACTGATGGACCCTGCGGTTCTGATCTTGCCGTAATCGCCGGTGTTCCCAATACTGATGGTGGTTACCGCTTCCAAAAGGGGCATGGAGGACCGGAAGCCCAGTGACAACCAGGAGCGGAGATGATTTGGTAAACAGGGCCAGGGGAATCGCCGGGATAAGCACCAGGATATGGGTGATGACCAGGCCCGGCTTGTACCGTCCCCATTTATCCGCGAAATGGCCGAAGATAAAAGGCCCCAGGACCCCTTCAAAGATCCCCCAGGAGTATCCCCACGACAGCCGGACTATAGCCCAAGTCCCGGACTCAGAAAGGGAGATAGGGGGAGATGGTGGCGTATTCAATATAATGAAGAAAAAGGGCAGCACCATGTACATACATGATTATACCCTATTATGTGGAAACTGAGAAGGCTGGTCAGGTTTGCAGGGACGACTTCATTTTCTCCATCTTTTCCATTGTTGCGTACTATACACCGGCCTTCTTCAACCGCGCCTTAACTTTCCGTATAGTCTTGACATCCGCGCCGGTGATCCGCTCTATGAGTCCTTCGGGAAGCTGTTCCCGAATCGCGTTCTCGATGGTCAGGAGTTGTTGAGCCT
>JAITNU010000001.1 GCA_031290325.1 Treponema sp. | reverse complement strand
GGTTTGAACCCGCGACAGCCAGATCCACAATCTGGAACTCTACCACTGAGCTACATCCACCATTAATAACTAGTTTTACTATGCAATGATTGGCTTATCCTTGTCAAGCGGTTTTCGATGATTTTAGAAAAAATTTGTTCTGGCCACATCGCTTCCCCGCTTGACAAGCGGCAAGCCTGGATACTACAAAATAGAGCATGGAGGCGCGGTTGGAGAAAGAGACTGCACTGATTGAGGCCATTCTGTACCTTGAAACGGATCCTCTGGAGGAGAGTGCTATTTGTCGTATTTCCGGGCTTTCAAAGGAAGCGGTTACCATGGCCCTGGAAACCCTGGGAAGCCGTTATGCCCAGGAAGATTCCGGGGTGGAACTGACCCGTATCGGCGGGGGGATCATGCTCTCCCCTAAGAAGGAATACTGGGATCACCTGAAAGAACGGTACGGTAAGAAAAACGAGGGGCGGCTTTCCCGGGCCGCTATGGAGACCCTTTCCATCGTTGCCTATTCTCAGCCCATTACCAGGAGCGAGATTGAGGCGATCCGGGGGGTTTCGGCAGATAATATGATACGGCTGCTGCTGGAAAAAGAACTTATCCGGGAAACGGGAAAAAAGGATGTCCCTGGAAAGCCTGTGCAATTCGGTACCACTAAGGAATTCCTCAAATTATTCCGGTTGGAGAGTATTGCAGACCTTCCAAAACTCAATGAAAGTGAGGCAGAACGGTTTGAACTTGAAGGATAAAAGCACCTCTTCCCGGTATCAGGATGGTAGGGAGGAAACAGGCAAGGCGATACGGTTACAGGTATACCTTGCCCATGCGGGGGTAGCTTCCCGCCGTGCCTCGGAACGGATCATCACCGATGGCCGGGTTTCGGTAAACGGCCGTATTGTCTCCGGTTTGGGGGAAAAGGTCTTCTTGCACGACGAGGTTCGGGTTGACGGTATTCCGGTATTGGTAGAAAGCCGTTTCCGTTATATTGCCCTTCATAAGCCCCCTGAATATCTATGCAGCTCATTTGATCCCCAGGGGCGCCCGCTGGCGCTGAATCTCCTCGGCCCGGACATCAGGGAACGGCTCTACAATGTGGGCCGCCTGGATTACCGTTCCTCGGGGCTTATCATCTTTACCAATGATGGTGATTTTGCCGCTACCGTGAGCCACCCCTCGGCGGGCATTGAAAAAGAATACCTCGTCGAAGCCTCCGGTCTTATCCCCGACACGGTGGTGGAGGAATTTACCCAGGGTGTGCTCATTGAAGGCATAGTATACCGTGCCGCGGCTATTGAGCGGCTTGGCAGAAAAGTCCTCAGGGTTGTTTTGATTGAAGGAAAAAACCGGGAAATCCGGCGGGTTTTTTCTCACTTCCACCTGCACCCCGTGAAACTCTGCCGTATCAGAATCGGATCGGTATTACTGGGGGACTTGGCAAAAGGTGAATCGAGAGACCTTACCGAGGAGGAGCGATTTGAGTTGGCCGGGATGTAGGGGGTTGCTGCCCCTTGACGTCCCAGCCTGATTATTCTATGCTAATATTTGTATCGTGATGAGGGCGGTAAAGGGGGAAGTATGGTCATCGCCATGGACGGACCCGCGGGTACCGGGAAAAGTACCATTGCCCGGCTTTTAGCCGAGAGGTTCAACTATACCTATATTAATTCAGGGGACCTGTACCGGGCCATCACCCTGGGGTGCATGAGGCATCAGGTTGATCCCTCGGATCATGAGGCAGCCCTGGATTACGCAAAAAAGGCCACTCTTGACTACCGGAACGGGGAAGTCTATCTTGACGGGGAAGCGGTGGAGTCCCTCCTTCATACCGATGAAATTGACCGGCATACTGCCCCGCTTTCGGCCATTGTGCCCATCCGCCATGTGATCAACGACCATATCCGGGATTTGGCACGGGGACAGGACGTGGTGGTGGAGGGACGGGACATGACCACCGTGGTGTTCCCCCAGGCGGAATACCGGTTTTACCTGGACGCTTCAGCCGAGGCCCGGGCCAAACGGCGTTATGACCAGGGGGTATCGCGGCTCAGTCTTGAGGAAATCCGGCGCTCCATTGAGGAGCGGGACGCAATTGACAAAAATAAAACGGAAGGAAGCCTTAAAATCGCTCCGGGGGTAGCCTATTTGGATACATCGGACTTGACCATTGAACAAGTTTATGCCACATTAATAAAGAAATTACAGGTCAGGAAAACACCATAAAGAAGGATCAATACATGGCTCAGATGGAAGTGGTAATGGATGAGTTGAACAGCTCCGCCGACAACATCCAGACACAATTACAGGAAGAGTATCTTAAATCCCTTGAACAACTGGAAGAGGGTCAGCTCGTCGATGGAAAGGTGATTCAGGTTACCCCGGATCAGGTTTTTATTGATGTGGGCTACAAATCGGAGGGAAAGATTCCCATTGCGGAGTTTACGGAAATTCCCAACGTCGGGGACTTGGTATCGGTTATTCTCATCACCAAAGAGAATAAGCATGGGGAAGTGATTGTTTCCAAGCAGAAAGCGGATGTCAAGCTGTTCTGGAAACATCTCAGGCAGGCTTTTCAGGATCATACCGTGGTGGAGGGAACCATCGAAAAGCTGGTAAAGGGCGGCTACGATGTTCATCTGGGCATTGATGTCCACGCCTTCCTTCCCATTAGCCAGTCAGATGCCCAAAAGGTTGATAAGCCGGACAAGCTCCTGGGCGAGAAGGTGCTCCTCTACGTGGAGCGGCTCTATTCCGACGGCAAGGTCAATATTGTGGTCAACCGCCGCAAGTGGCTCGAAGAAGAAATCGAACGGAAACGGGAGGACTTTTTTGACAACACCCCCATCGGCGCGGATGTTACGGGGGCGGTCAAGAGTTTTACCTCCTTCGGTGCCTTTATTGACCTTGGCGGGTTTGACGGGCTTTTGCATATCAACGATATGAGCTGGGGCCATGTTACCCGGCCCAAGGACTTCGTGAAGAAGGGGCAGGAGATCTGCCTCAAGGTTATCAGGCTTGATCCGATTGAAAAGCGCATCAACCTGTCGTTAAAGCACTTCACCGATGATCCCTGGGTTCATTTTGAAGACAAATACCATGTCAACAGCATTGTTAAGGGCACGGTAACGAAACTAACCGACTTTGGCGCCTTTATCGAGATTGAGGAAGGCATTGAGGGACTGGCTCACATTTCCGAATTTTCCTGGGTCAAGAAAATCCAGAAGCCCAGCGAGGTGGTCTCCATTGGGGATGAAGTGGAATGTATGATCCTTGGTTACGATCTCCAGGCCGGACGGGTATCCCTGGGGCTTAAGCAGGTTACCACCAATCCCTGGAGCGCGGTGGATGAAAAATATCCCCCAGGCACGCGCCTGACCCGGAAGGTGGTCAAGCTCACCAATGTAGGCGCCTTTATCCAACTGGAAGAGGGTATTGACGGATTCCTCCACGGGGATGATATTTCCTGGACCAAGAAGGTTAAGCATCCAGGCAGCGAAATCCAGGCTGGCCAGGATGTTGAAATTATGGTGATTGGCATTGACCGGGAAAACCGGAACATCAAGCTGGGTATCAAGCAGCTTACCGATGATCCCTGGCAGAGCTTTTCCGCGGCCTATAAGCCCGGTTCCCTGGTTGAAGGGGAGGTGTCTTCCATAACCGATTTCGGTATCTTTGTGAAGGTCCCGGGGGGCATCGAAGGGCTGATTCATAAATCGAACCTTTCTGAAAACCGGGAAGAGAACCCTGATGAGGCCATCAAGCGTTTCCATGTGGGGGATAAGGTCAAGGCGGTGATTCTGGAATTACAACCGGATAAGCAAAAGGTTGCCTTTTCCATCCGGGATTATCAGAAAAAGGTGCAGCGGGATGAGATTTCCCGGTATATGGCGGCGGAGGAATCGGATGATTCCACCTATACCCTGGGAGATTTTTTAAAGTCTAAGGGCACCAATTAGAAGACCCGTGCGGTATGCTGTCAAAGATTGTCCAGAACCAGAAAGCGGATTCGTGCAGGGGGGAGTATCATACCCTTGTCGTAAAAAGTCCGATTATTGTGGAGAAGCTTGCGGTTATCGACCGGATTGCGAAAACCGATGCGTCGGTGCTCATTCTGGGAGAGAGCGGGGTGGGGAAGGAACTCTTTGCCGAACAGATCCATCTTCGCAGCCTCCGCAGGGATGCTTCCTTTGTACGGGTGAATTGCGCGGCTCTGCCTGAAGGCTTGCTGGAAAGTGAACTTTTCGGTCATGTCAAGGGGGCGTTTACCAGTGCGTTTACGAACCGGCAGGGGCGTTTTGAACTGGCTGATGGGGGGACTATCTTCCTTGACGAGATTGGAGATATCACCCTGTCGTTGCAGGCGAAATTGCTCCGGGTCATCCAGCAGAAGACCTTTGAAAAGGTCGGTTCTGATGTTTCGATCACCGTGAATGTCAGAATCCTGGCGGCCACGAACAAGGATATTGAAGCCCTGGTAGCGCAGGGGGAGTTCAGGAGCGATTTGTACTACCGCTTGAATGTATTGCCCCTGTACATTCCACCCCTCAGGCAACGGCCCGAGGATATCCCTGAACTGACGGCTTTTTTTCTTAAACGGTATATGCTGGAAACGAAAAAGCGGTTTAACGGCTTTTCTGATGAAGCCATGGATGCTATGCTTTCCTACGCATGGCCCGGCAATATCCGGGAACTGGAGAATTGCATTGAGCGGGCCTGTGTCATGGGGAAAAAAAGCTGGATACAGGAGGAGGATCTCTTTCTTACCAAGACCGCATCATCGTTTCAGGAAACGGGGAGCCGTAAGCTTAAAACGGCGATTAACGTTTTCAAGGCTCATTTCATTCAAAGGGTGCTGGAGGAAAACAAGTGGAATCAGACAGAAACCGCCAAAGTTTTAGATATACAAAGAACCTATTTATCAAGGCTCATTAAAGAACTGGATATTATTAATCCCAAGGAGTAAGTACCGTGAGTGCTGAACAAGCTGAAAAAACAAATGCAAAAATAGAAGGGACCGGCATCGGTGACAAAATCAACAATTTCATTCAAAAAAACCGCAGGTCCCTGGTAACCGGTATGATAAGCCTGGCCGTTCTCCTGGCCGGCTGTATCGCAGGGTTAAGCATACGGGATACGCTGCAATCCAAGGCCCTAAGTCAGGTTGAAGATTTTACCCGGCGTTATGAGGTCCTGCGGATCGACCTGAATGATCCCGCCAAGGAAACAGACGCTACCGCCTTAGTAGATGAACTTTCCGCCTTTGCCTCCAAACATTCCGGCTATGCCGGCACCCGTTCCTATACTATGCTTGGAGGTATATACGCAGATAAGAAGAATTGGGAAGCAGCGGAACAAGCCTGGACCAATGCCGCACGGGTTGGGGCAAAGACCTATCTTGCACCGGTTTCGTTATTTAATGCCGCAGTTGCCGCAGAAGAACAGGGCAATATCAGCGGGGCTATCGCGTTGTATGGGGAAAGTGTAGCGCTGAGGAACGTATTTCCTGCGGCGCCCCGGGCGCAATTTGCCATAGGACGGCTCCAGGAAGGGCAAAACAACCAGGAAGCGGCGCTCGAGGCGTACCGTGCTATTATAAACAACTGGCCCAATGATACGGCATGGACCAATCTGGCCCAGAACCGGATTATATCCCTTACCATTCACTAAAAACAAGAGCAATGAAAAATGGAAAAAAAATTGCTATAATCCTCCTCATGACCATTGTTGTTTCCTGTGGTATTGAAGATTATCTGTATCTGTATCCGGTACCATCGGGAAACATCACGAGCGAATCAATTTCAAGCGCAACCATCACGCTGCCGAGTATTGATACCCAGGAATTTACCCATTTCACGATATATTACCGCATCTATATCAGCGCCAGTCTGCAAACCGGACGTATAGATGAAGGCATCATGAGCACGGTAAACCCCAGCCTGGATTCTGATTACAGAGCCTTTTTACCCTATACCAATACTGAAACCACTATCAGCACCTCAATCGGTTCGCTCTTCAGTAACCGGGGGTACCAGACACTTGTCCTGGAAGGCGTCGAGATTGATGATGTATTATCGAAAAGTTCCTTTGGCAAGACCATTATCCTTGATTTTATACAAACCCCCGGAACTATGCCCGCTCTTCAAGATGATACCACCTGGTATAATTTACGCCGTTCCAATGGTAACGGGCGTTTTAACCCGCTACCGACGGATCGGTATTTTCTTAATGATCCTGCATTAAATGCAAACGACAATGCATCTTCCACCATAAACGCGGATGTGGCAAAAATGTCCACTACCGCTGAGGTCCGTTATACCTATGTGTCCATGTACATAGTTGTAACTGGTATTGACAACAACTTCTCGCCGATTTATAGCGCCCCGACGTTTATCGGGATACTCTGCCTTCCTGAACCTTATTAATTGCAGCAACAACTGAATCAGGGCGCCGAGGTTTCGCAAAGCACACAAAGCATAGTTTTACCTTTGCGTGCTTTGCAGCTTTTCTTCCTGTACCGCTACAGCTTAAAGAGCAGCTCCTCGTACCCGGGGAGGGGCCAGGCGTCCTTGGCAACCAGTTTCTCCAGGGCATCCGCCTTGAGACGGACATTGTCCATGGCGGGCCGGACCTTCTCAAAGTAGGCTTTAGCCTGGACAAAGACATCCTCACTACCCTGGGCTTCGATCAAGGCGGCTTCCAGTTTAGCGGTATCCTCATAGAGTTCCGCAGTCAGTTCGGCAATACGCTTGACCCGTTTTTCCTGGGGGGCGCTCACCGCGTGAACCGCTGCCAGGGCCGTGGCATCCTGTGCAAGGGAACCTGCATAGCTGGTAGCCGCAGGGAAGATGTAGCGCTGCGCGAGGTCGATGGTTACCCCGGCTTCAATGTTTATCTGCTTTGCATATTTTTCAAGATAAATATGATACCGGCTTTCCAGTTCTTCCTTGGTTAGCACTTTGTGGGCCTCGAAAAGCGCCACGGTTTCGCTGCTGATAAGGACCGAAAGGGCATCCACCGCGTTCTTTACATTGGGAAGCCCCCGGCGTTCCGCTTCCAGTACCCATTCATCAGCATAGCCATTACCGTTAAACACCACCTTCCGGTGTTTAGTATAGGATTCTTTGATGATCTGCTGAATCGCTTCGTTTTTATTGGAAGTCTTTTCAAGTTTATCGGCAAACTCGGACAGTACCTGGGCAACCGCCAGATTCAGGTAGGTATTGGGAGTGGCGATGGACTGAGAAGAACCGACCATGCGGAACTCAAACTTGTTCCCGGTAAAGGCAAAGGGACTCGTCCGGTTCCGGTCCGACACATCCTTGGGAAGGTTCGGCAGACTGGTAACACCCAGTTTGATCTGCGCCCCCGCCTCGGTCTTGCCGTTGATCTTCCCTTCGGCAATGTTTTCCAGAATTTCGGTTAAGGGACCGCCGAAGAAGATCGAGACTATCGCCGGAGGAGCCTCGTTGGCGCCCAGGCGGTGGTCATTGGCAGCGGTCGCCACTGAAGAACGGATCAACAGGGCATAACGATCCACCGCTTCCACCACTGCGGTGGTGAAAAAGAGGAAGCGTGCATTGGATTCGGGATTCTCCCCAGGGTCAAACAGGTTGATCCCGTCATCGGTGGCCATGGACCAGTTGTTGTGTTTCCCCGAACCATTGACACCGGCAAAGGGTTTTTCGTGGAGCAGCCCCTCCATGCCATGCCGCCGGGCCACATTCCGGATAGTCTCCATCACGAGCTGGTTGGCGTCCACTGCAGCAGTGGTGCTGGTATACACCGGGGCAATCTCGAACTGATTAGGGGCTACCTCGTTGTGCTGGGTCTTGGCAGGGATCCCCACCTTCCACAGTTCAGTGTTGAGTTCCCGCATGAATTCAGCAACCCGTTCCCTGATGGCGCCGAAGTAGTGATCCTCCATCTCCTGACCCTTGGCGGGCATGGAACCGAAAACGGTCCTGCCGGTCAATATGAGGTCCGGCCGTTTATCATAGAAGGATTTATCCACCAGGAAGTACTCCTGCTCAGGACCCACCGTGGTGTACACCCGTTTGGAGCTTTCGTTCCCCAGGGCGCGGAGCACCCGGATCGCCTGTTTATTCAGGGCATCCACGGATTTAAGAAGGGGCACCTTTTTGTCCAGAGCCTGACCATAGTAGCTGATGAAGGCAGTGGGTATGCACAGGGTGGTACCTGTATGATCCTGTTTCAGGAAGGCAGGGCTTGTAACATCCCAGGCCGTATAGCCCCGAGCCTCGAAGGTAGCCCGCAGTCCCCCAGAGGGGAAGCTTGAGGCATCAGGCTCACCTTTGATAAGTTCTTTACCGGAAAACTCCATGAGCACCCCTCCGTCAGCGGTGGGGGAGATAAAGGAATCGTGCTTTTCAGCGGTAAGTCCCGTGAGGGGATGGAACCAGTGGGTATAGTGGCTGGCGCCTTTGGCCAAGGCCCAATCCCGCATGGAGGCAGCCACTACCTCCGCCACTTCCAGGGTTAGTTCCTTATCCCCTGCCTGAACCGCCAGTATTTCTTTATAAATATTCTTAGGCAGCCGTTCCCGCATGACGGCATTGGAAAAACAGTTGGAGCCATATATATCGGCTACCGGAGTCTTGGTAAAATCGATTACCGAACTCATTAGCATCCTCCGTATTCATTTTGTGTAATTATAATAGCAATAAGTGTGCCAAGCAGTCAACATAGCCCCTCATCCATCAAAAAGGCAAAGAAGCAGAAAAAGGGACGATCTTGACCCTGCCGGTCATTTCAAAAAGACACATAAAAGTATGTTTCATTTTTTTTCATACAAAAATGTAGTGATTTATGGTAAAACACAAAGGACACAAAGGAATTAAGCCTTTGTGTCCCCGGTCATCCCGCCCTTATCCAATCGCGGCAGAACCGGTTTCACCGGTCCGAATTCGGATACATTCTTCAATGGGTAGGATGAATATCTTCCCATCTCCGATTTCTCCGCTCCGGGCGCCCCGGATGATAGCATCCACCGTAGGCTTGACAAAGGTATCGTTCACGGCGATTTCTATCCGGATCTTCTTGAGGAGGTTCACCTCCATTTCAATGCCCCGGTACTGTTCGGTGTACCCCTTTTGCTGTCCGCAGCCCATGGCATTGGTTACCGAGATCTTGTACACCTCGGCCTTGTACAATTCCTGCTTGACCTCGTTCAATATATGGGGCTGTATATAGGCGATAATTAGTTTCATTGTGTGCTCCTTACATATTGCTGAAGATCTGAAAGCCCGTATAGGCTTCGGCCTTGTGTTCAGTGATGTCAAGACCCATCATTTCTTCCTTGGGACTGACCCGCAGACCGGTTATCGCTTTAATGACCAGGAAGAGGACAAGACTGGTGACTGCTGCCCAGGCGCCTACTGAAAGAACACCCAGCATCTGGACCCCCAACTGATGGAAGCCACCGCCGTGGAGGATCCCGACTGCCATGCCTTCTACATTTCCCCAGATACCAACAGCCAGGGTCCCAAAGATACCGCAGACCAGGTGTACCGAAGAAGCCCCTACCGGGTCATCGATCTTGAGTACCTTGTCAATAAACTCGACCGCCAGCACCACCAGGATACCGCCGATGAGGCCGATAACAACTGCCGCCCCAGGAGATACCACGGCGCAGGGGGCGGTTATAGCCACCAGCCCCGCCAGGGCGCCATTCATTGACATAGAGGCATCAGGTTTCTTGAACCAGATCCAGGAAGTAAAGAGCGCTGCAATCGTTCCGGCGGAAGCTGCCAGAGTAGTGGTGACGCAGATCCGGGCAATGCCCGGATCAGACCCGGAAAGGGTGGATGCCCCGTTGAACCCGTACCAGCCGAACCAGAGGAGGAAGATCCCCAGCATGGCCAGGGGTATGTTGTGACCTGGGAAGGCCTTAACCGTAACCCGTCCGTCAGGGGCTTTGAGATATTTACCCTCCCGAGGCCCCAGGACCCGTGCGCCTATCAGCGCTGCCCAGCCGCCCACTGAGTGGACCACCGTGGAACCGGCGAAGTCGTGGAATCCGAGCTTCGAGAGCCAGCCGCCGCCCCAAATCCAGTGCCCGGAAATCGGGTAGATAAGGGCCGAGATAAAACAGGTATAGATCAAGTAGGACTTGAACTGGGTCCGTTCTGCCATGGCCCCAGAGACAATAGTCGCTGAAGTTGCCGCGAACACCACCTGGAAAAACCAATCCCGGTAGAAAAGAGCCGATTCCCTGCCTGCATCCATAGGGGCCTTAAAGAAATCCGAAGTGCCGATAAGTCCACCCAAGGCATCTCTTCCATACATCAGCCCCCAGCCAATAGCCCAATACACAATCGCCCCAAGGCAGAAATCCATCAGGTTTTTCATCACGATATTGGTGGCATTTTTTGCACGGGTAAGACCGGTTTCTACCATCGCGAACCCTGCCTGCATGACAAATACCAGAGATGCGCCGAGGAATAACCACACCATATCCAGGGCATCCACTGCGGTGTACTCCGCTTCCTGGGCAAACAGGGAAATCCCTATGCATAGGAACAGGATCATTACCATAACAATTTTTTTTCGCACTTTTATGTCCTCCTATAAGTTGCTGTGTTTTATATAAGCAAAAACTATGCCAAGAAGGAGAAAAATGAGGAGTGAACAACCCTTTGACCATGTCAGTTTCTTGAGCCATTTGCGGATACTCGCCGTATCTTGGAGAACCGATTACAGCTTTTTTGGTATACATGCAGGTATTTTATAAAGAAATGATGTAGAAAAGCCACAGAAATGTATGTTCCGAATTGAAGTTTTTAGTAATAAAACTTGATACCCCTTATAAGATTTATTATACTGAATTAGTTCTGTAACATCTACTGAACCATAAGACCCTATATTAATAAAGGAGAATAACATGAGTTTCTATGACATTGCCAATCATTGGCTGGTCTATGTGATGGTAAGTATCGGCATCCTGTATGTGGCGGGACTTGCCATTGTTTCCATGCGGAAATCCTGGAAGCGGGCCTTGGCCAAGGGCTATTCCCGGGAAAAACTGATGACCGTAGTGAAGGCCTCGGTATCTGCCACGATCATCCCGTCTTTGGCAGTGGTCATCGGCTTCTTTTCCCTGGCCGCGATCTTGGGTATTCCCTGGCCCTGGTGGCGGCTTTCGGTAGTGGGCTCCGTAACCTACGAAACCATGGCCATTGATTCGGCGATCAAGGCCGGGGGTCTTGAGATGTCCCAGCTTTCCCAGGCCACCGGGGAGGACTTCGTGCTGGTCATGTTTGTCATGTCCATCGGTATCATCGGGGGGCTGTTCTTCTCCCCCTTTGTGTCCAAGCGGATTCAATCGGGAACCATGGAGCTGAAAGCCGGGGACAAGCGCTGGGGTGCCCTGGGGGGCAGCGTGTTTATGATGGTCATTCTGGGGGTCTTTGTAGTCCCCATGTTTCTCGATTTCAGCAAGCACGGGATCGTGAAGCTCCTGACCCTGATTACCAGCGGGGTCATCACGGTTGTCCTGGACAAGGTCGCAACAGCAGGAAAAATCGCCTGGCTGCGGAGTTTTATCCTGGCCATCAGCCTCTTGCTTGCCATGGTATCTTCGGTACTCTGGGCGGGTTTGCTAGGTTGAGTTCGTTTAACCAAAGGATTTTTTTATTTTTTTTAAGGAGAAAACATCATGGCTGATAAAGAAAACAAAACAGAAAAAATTGATGCCCCAGGTAAGGCCCACATCAATTCCATGCACCGGCTGGGGCGTATTGGCGCGGTCTGCGCGGTGCTCATCATGCTGGGGATGCCGATCTTTACAGGGATATATTTCGACGCCATGCCCGGTATTGTCAAGATCTTCACCACCTCCCTGGGCTTGCTGGCGCTTTTTGTTCCCGGGGCGATTTCAGAGGTTATCGCCTATACGCCGATCTTCGGCAGTTCCATCTACCTGGCCCAGATCACCGGGAACATCACAAACCTGAAGTTACCGGTGGCGAATACGGCCTTACAGATCCTGGATGTGGAAGCTGGCACTGAGGACGCGGACATTGTTACCTCTATTGCGGTGAGTGTTTCCAGTTTTGTTACGATCCTGGTGGTGTTCCTGGGGGTTCTTCTGATCCTGCCCCTGACCCCGGTGTTGACCCTGGCGCCGGTAAAGCTGGCCTCCTCCAACATCGTTCCGGCCCTCTTTGGGTCCCTGGCTATGGGGTCAATGAGCAGCAATCTGGGGGGCGGCATTCGGGCCAAGGGGCGGCTGAAAGGGATGATACTGCCGGTGATTCTGATAATCGCGGTGAATCTTTTTGTGATCTATGTATTGAAGCAGCCCATCCTGCTGGCCCTCTATCAGGGGTTTATCATGATCGCCCTGCTGCCGGTAACGTATTTTAGCACCAAGTTTTTGTACAACCAGGGGCAGATCAAGGTGCTGCTTCCCGGCGAGGAGTAATAAACGCTAGAATCAAAATACATAAGAAGTCCATGGATTTTCGCGGATTAACACAGAATCCTCTGGAAAAATCAGCGTTAATCCACGGAGTTTTATTGCTTGAGTTTATTCCTACCAAAATGTAGGACAAAATTACCCTTTTGTAGTGCGATAAAGACGCCAGTTTATCCCGTAATGACGAACCCGCAGCCCCATCTGGCGTTCCGTGATGCCAAGACGCCGGGCAGCAGCGGCCATGTTACCATCGCTGATCTTCAAAGCCTCCACAATGAGTTCCTTCTCAAGCCGGGAAAGGGCAGCCTGGAGGGTGGTGGTAGGCTCAGTCTTGGTCGAAACCGCGGATTGGAGGCTAGGCGGCAGGTTATATGAATGAATCACCATGTCGTTGGAAAGAATCACCGCCCGTTCAATACAGTTCTCCAATTCCCGGACATTGCCCGGCCAGGAGTACCTGGTGAGGAGGTCAATGGCAGGGGTGGAGATACGTTTGATGAGTTTGCCGTTCTTTTCCGCGTATTTTTCCGTAAAATGATCCGCCAAGAGGACGATATCGCTTTTCCGTTCCCGCAAGGGGGGGATGTGGAGGGGAAATACATTGAGGCGGTAGTAGAGGTCCTCCCGGAACTGGCCCGCCTTGACCGCTTCCTCCAAATGCCGGTTGGTCGCGGCAATGAGCCTGACATCAACCTTGATGGTTGTGTTACCCCCGACCCGTTCCAGTTCCCGTTCCTGGAGCACCCGCAGGAGTTTTACCTGAATATGGGGGGACAGTTCCGCGATTTCATCCAGAAAAATTGTCCCCCGGTGGGCAAGCTCGAACCAGCCCTTACGTTGGGAATGTGCCCCGGTGAAGGCCCCTTTTTCGTGGCCAAAGAGTTCGCTTTCAATGATCGATTCAGGGAGGGCAGCGCAGTTTATCTTGATCAGCGCCTCAGCAGAACGTTTTGAGAGACGGTGCACCTCTGCGGCCACCAGCTCCTTACCGGTTCCGCTCTCCCCGGTGATGAGCACCGTGGCCTCACTGGGGGCAACCTGGGCGATCATTTCGTAGACCCCCCGCATGGCCTTACCGGTCCCGATCATGGCGCTTCCCTCCACGATACGCCCGGCTTTACCGGTCCGTTCATCCCCCAGAAGCTCGTTCCGGTGCAGCCGGAACTGCTCTTCCAGGATACGTTCCCGTAGTTTTGCAGAATCAGCGATTATCGAAGAAATCTTTTCCAGAACCCCCTTGTCCCGGGCCATCTGAATCTCCAGAACATCCCCGGTAATCCGGCGTTCTGCGGAAAGGGTGCCTATGACCCCGTTGCCAGAGCAGATAGGGACGCAGTAGTAGGTCAGGCCCTTCATATCTTTCTGAGTCCGGTTTTTTGCACGGTTGAGGAAATGGGTCTCCTTTGAAAGGTCCGGGGTCATGAGCGCCAGACCGCTTTCAAAAACCCGGCCCACCAGCCCTTCTCCCAGCCGGTAGACCCCGCGGCTTTTTTCTTCAGCACTTAAGCCGTGGGCTTCCTCTATCTTGAGCATCCCCGTTGCACGGTCCAGGAGCGTTACCATACCCCAGGTCAGCCCTGCACGGGTTTCAAGCAGATTCAAAAGGGGGCCAAGGGCGGTTCGCAGTTCCACATGCTTATCAAAAGTCCGGGCTATATCAAAAAGCAGTTCCAAGTCCGCCCGTTCCTGATCCGCGACTTCTAAAGGTTCCATAATAGCTGATGATTATACATAAGATTGTGTATTTTTAACAGTAGCGTATCCTTAAATGCTCATTTCTAATAGA
>JAITNU010000116.1 GCA_031290325.1 Treponema sp. | reverse complement strand
GTAAACCAGGTTTCCCCCTACTGCGACTGCCACGGGGAGAGCGACGCCGCCATCGTGCCGGACATCGGTATTTTTGCGGGATTCGATCCGGTTGCCCTGGACAAGGCCTGTATTGACGGAGTAAACGCCGCTCCCGCGATTACCACGAGCATCTTATCGGATCGGGAACGCACCCACCACGATCACTTCACCGACATTCATCCCTCCACGGATTGGCGGAGTCAGATCAGCCATGCTGAAAAAATCGGCCTCGGCGCCGGGACCTATGAACTGATAACGGTGAAATAGCCGGATGCTAGCAGTGTGTTACCCGATAGGACACCAACTCACTGCTACTGAGGCAGTACGCATAGCAGCATCCCACGAACAGTTTTCGTGTGGTTCGTGGGAGATTTTTGCTGTAAAGGGGGCCAGATTTAGACACTCCCCTGTGCCCGAATATAAACCAATATTGCTTTGCAAGAAGTAAATAGTCAATAATTTTTTGGGGGCATTGCCGGCTGCCGATCCCCCCCTTGCAAAACTTATCCAATTTGGTACAATATAAAAGCTATAATATGAACGTTTTCAAGCCATGAATGATATAACGATACAGGGGCTGATGCAGAAAGCCTATGACAGTTTGAAAGTCTCTGACCCAAACTCGGCGATTGCGGCCTTGGAGGAAGCCTTAAAAATAGATTTTGAGCATCCCGAGGTGGTCTATGCGTTAAAGTGCCTGCATTGGTGGGAAGAACGGATAAGGCGGCTGCCTGATTTTCATGATGCCTATGATAAGGGCGGGTTTATCCTTTCCCAGTGGAAATCCTTTTATACGTTTCTGGATCGTATTGGTCAGGACTACGACCCCTGCCTCTATGCGTTGCGGCGCTACGTCTTTTCCATTGCCCTGCTGTCCTTTCAGGATATCCTGGGAGATGGGATCAATCAGCATGATCCTGGGCTTTTGTTGCAGGTGGGCCGCTGTTATAAAGGCGTCGGTAACTACGATCAGGCTATCAAGTACCTGGAGCAGGCGGCCCGGTTTAAACGGGAGGATGGGGAAACCCTTTCGGAACTGGCGGATGTCAACGCCTTGATGGAAGAATCCAGGGCGGCTAAGGTCTTGTTCCGGGAGGCTTTCTTCCTGGACCCCCAGGGTGTTGATATCAGGTCCATGGAATCGGAGATGATCGTCAGGCTCCGGGACCGGGTAAAGCAACTGGGGTATACCGGGCAGGAACTCGTGGAATGGATGCCCATTTACGGGTGCCTCTTTGGGGTGTTTTCGGTTAAACGGGAACTGAAACCGGTTGAACTGGGACGCTTAAAACAGTCCATCTTCTCTTTGGAAAGTGCTTTCCGCAAGCAGGAGGTTCATGATGTGGCGCTCAGACCCCGGCTGATTAACCGGTATTTCTGGTTGATCGATCACTATGAAAATGCCCGGGAAGATCCCAATTTGATTGAAACGACTATGCTGAAAATTAAAAATATCGATCCGGCTATATATGAACGGTATAGGAATTAAGTGCCCTCAGGGCGAGGAGTTATGAGATGTCTGAAGCTCTCCTTAAAAATGTACAGGAAATGCTGAATGAGGAAAAGTGGACCAGAGCCACCCTCAATAATTATTCTACCAACCAGTTTAAGGAACTGGATCTGATGCTGAAAGAGGCCCGGGAAGCCCGGGTGTATGATGAGCTCAAGAAAATCTGTGATGAACAATTGGGCCATACCAAGAACAGTATCATCGCCCTCTATCTCTCTGGAATGGTGGCCCTTTCCCGGCAGCTTATTGATGATTCGGCCTTGATAACCCTGGTGAACATCTTTGTGGATAACCATAAGGGGAATATCGTCAAATACCTCTGCGAACGGATCCTCGATTATGGGGAATCCAAATTTGCCTTGCGGACCCTGGTGGATTGCTATAAGAACGATAATCAGGAAACCGCCATCTACGACATCTGGGAACGGCTGGTCAAGGTGGATCTGGAGGAGGCGGATATTGCCAAAGCCCTGGCAGAGCATTTTGAAAAGCAGGCCAACCTTGAGTCGGCGGTGGATTATTACAAGAAGGCCCTCCATCGTTATATCAACAAGCAGCTTTTTACCAATGTGAAGGATATCTGGGAAAAGCTCCTGGAATACTGTCCCCAGGAAATCGACTTCTTTCTCCATGTGCAGAAGAAAATCGCCAAGAATATCAGTGAGGATAAGGCGATTAACCTCCTCCAGGGGGTCTATGCCTCCTGTATGCAGCGGGAGGATATTGATACCGCCCTGAGTATCTTAAAGCTCATCCTCCGCTATGATGAAAAGGATATCCAGGCGCGGCGGGATATTGTCGAGTGTTTCAGGAAGAAATACGTTGCCCACAGCCAACTGGAGGAATATATCCGTGTCTCCAACCTTTCCCAGGCCTACCGCAATGTCCATGAGGCCATCACGGACTTTGAAAAACACATCGCCTTTGATAAGGGCAACTTCGTGTATCACCGGACCTGGGGGGTCGGGCGTATCGCCGGGGTCCAGGGGGACGAGATCATCATTGACTTTGCCAAGAAGCGTGCCCATTCCATGGCCCTTAAAATGGCGGTGAATGCCCTCCAGACCCTGTCGAAGGATCATATCTGGGTGTTAAAGGCGGTCTGGAAAAAGGAGAAGCTCCACGAGCAGGTCAAAACCGATTTTGTCTGGGCCTTAAAAACGACTATCAGGAGTTTTGATAATGCCTGCGACCTGAAACGGATCAAGGCGGAACTGGTGCCTTCGGTGCTGTCCACCGGGGAATGGACCACCTGGAGTACCAAGGCCCGGGAGGTTCTCAAGTCGGATCCTTCCTTTGGGGTTAGTCCTGAAAACATCGATATCTTTACGGTCCGGGAACGGCCCATCAGCATGGAAGAAAAACTCTACAATGAGTTTAAGGCGGAGCGGAACTTCTTTGACCGGGCCGAAACCATAAGGACCTATGTAACCCAACAGGATGTGGAGCTGGATTCGGAGTACTTTACCGAAATGTTCGCCTATTTTTCTGGGTACCTGCGGTCCTACAGCCAGATGAATGAGCAGGTGGTCGCCTCGTACCTCCTGGTGAAGGACCTGGTGGGTCGGTATCCCCATCTGGGGACGGGGCTGCATTTGAATTTCCTCGAAATTTTTGAGGCCATTGAGGATGTGCCGGCCCTGTTTTCCAATATCAAGGACAATAAACTTAAGGAAGAACTGCTCCACCATATCAAGCTCTTTGTTCCCAAGTGGGCGGAGATCTACGTCACCCTCTTCCCCTACTCCCTCTCTGAAACCATCATCTTAAATCTGGAAAAAGAAGGTTACGAAGACCAGCTCATTTCCATGACCCAGAGTGCCTTTGAAAATTACCGGGAATACCGGGAGGTGGTGGTGTGGCTCTTCAAGAATGAGCGGGAGGAGCCGTGGTTTAAAAAGGCGGAGATTCCCTTTGAAAAGCAGCTCATCACCCTGGTCCATGTTCTGGACCTTACCTACCGGGAAATTGAGAATCACCGGGAAACTGCCGAGAACCGGAAGATCAACAAACAGGTTTATGCGGTCCTGTTTAAAGACAGTCTGGTCAATGCCTTTATTGATGAGGCTGATACGGATACGATCATCCGGCTCTATACCCTGATTCAGGATGTCAAGGACCTGGATCCCTCGGATAAGCTCAAGCTTCGCAGCCGTATTCTGGACAAGCGGCCGGACTTCAAATTCTTTGGGGCTGTGGAAAAGACAGTGGTCACCCGGGGGCTTATCGTTACCCTTGCCATGTACGAGGAAAAGCAGCGGCAAATGGCCCATATTATGGAGGTTGAGGTGCCAGCCAATTCCAAGGAAATCGCCTTTGCCCTGTCCCTGGGGGATTTACGGGAAAACGCGGAGTACAAGGCCGCCAAGGAGAAACAGGAGATCCTCAACGCCACGGTGGCAAAGCTGAAAGCCGAGATTGAACGGGCACAGCTCTTCGATCCTGCCACGGTCAATACGAGCCGCGTATCCTTTGGGACCAAGGTCACCCTGTTAAACCAAGCCACCGGTCAGCAGGAGGAATATACTATCCTCGGTCCCTGGGAATCGGACCCGGAGAACCGGATCATCTCCTATCTTTCCCCCTTCGGCGGTACTATCTTGAATAAGATCCTGGGGGAAGGCTTTGATTTTTCAATCAATAATGAAAAAATGAGCTATATAGTCGAGGGGATCTCAGCAGTAACGATTTAAAGCTCCCCAGCTCCGACAGCCAGTTCCTTTGAGCGCCGGTAGGCCGCATCAACCGCGGCCATCACCGTACCCCGGAAGGCTCCGGATTCCAGGGCCGCTACCCCGGCAATGGTAGTACCTGCCGGGGAGCTTACCATGTCCTTGAGTTCCCCAGGATGCTTGCCGGTTTCCTTGACCATGGCTGCTGCGCCGAGGACCGTCTGGGCTGCATAGCGCAGGGCCTTGTCCCGGGGGAGACCGGAACGGACGCCGCCGTCGGCCAGGGCCTCGATGAAGAGGTAGACAAAGGCAGGGCCGGAACCGGAAAGTCCGGTAACCGCGTCCAGATACCCTTCATCAACAGGGTCCACGATCCCCGCGGCGGCGAGAATTTTTTGCAGTTCCGCAGCCTGTTCCTCCGGGACCTCCGGGGAGGCGGTGAGGGCAATGACCCCCTGGGATATGAGGGCCGGGGTATTGGGCATGATACGGACTATGGGTTGGGAAGGGCTTCCCAGTGCTGTCCGGATTCGTGCAATGGACCAGCCCGCGGCCATAGAGACCAGCACCGTGGGCTTTCCCGTGTCAAGGCGTTTCTGTACTGCAGAGGCTATCTCCTCAAGGACCGTCTTGAGTACCTGGGGCTTTACCGCAAGAAAGACAAAATCCCCCTGTTTAACTGCCTCGGTATTTGAAGTGTAGACCGAAGCGCCAAGCCCTGCGGCGGCAGCCCGTGCCTTGGTCTCATCCGCATCGGTGAAGCCGATATGGTCCCCTCCTATAATACCGGCGGCCCCCTTCATGAGGGCCGCACCCATGTTTCCGCTGCCTATACAGGCGATAATGGTGTTCATAATGCCAGTATACTCGATTCCCGGGATTCAGGATACGTATAAAATGCTCAGTTCTTGTTTTATACTCTTGACCCTTCGTTTCTCTCTGTGTTACTTTAGATGATATTCTAATAAAAGGAAATGATTATATGACTTCATTGGTATTTTCCCTGCTTGCAGCAACCCCCGATGCCTCCGCCGGAGGCGGTGGTCCGGCTTCTCTTGTTTCGACATTTGTTCCCTTGATTTTGATTTTCGGTATCTTCTATTTTCTTATTATCCGGCCTCAGAATAAAAAGCAAAAAGACACCCAGCGTATGCTCGAATCCCTCAAAAAGGGGGATAAGGTGGTTACCATTGGCGGCGTTCATGGGGTGATCCAGGGTGTTAAGGATGGTTCGGTTATTGTGAAAGTTGACGATTTCACCAAGATCGAATTCAACCGGAGCGCAATTGCCGGCGTTGAGAACCTGGCAAAGGACGATAAGACTGGAAAACGGGGGGACAAGACCGGCAAGATCGAGGATAAAACCGAAGAAAAAACAGAAACGGCAGCCATCAAGACTGGTGAGCCGGTGGAAGAAGCCAAGAATAAGGCGTCTCTACATCTATAGTATATTGGAGCAAGGATATGAGTAAACGGTATCGGTTCTTCATCGTTTTGGCGGTGATTGGGATTTGTTTTATTTTTCTGTTTCCGACCATACGCTGGTACTTCCTGGTACCTAAGGAAGAACAGACCTTGGCCTTGGGTTCCCGGGAACAGATTAAAATTTACGCCTCCCAGACGGCCCGGGGGGATGTACAGGAATTGATCGAAGCCGCCCGGTCGGAGGGACCGGTACCGGAACGTCTGTCGTTTCTGGTTCCCCTGGCTAAGAAGATCGCCAAAGAAGCGAAGCAGTCAAGTCCCCCCAAATGGGATGCCCAAGGGGTGCTTTCCGTATTTTTCAGTGAGCAAGAGGCCCTGGATGCCCTTGAGACTGAGTACCGGGAGCGGATCTTTGTCCGCAAGGACCTGCAGAAAAATGCGGTCCAGTTAGGGCTTGACCTTTCCGGGGGCTTGAGCATTGTGCTCCAGGCCGACATGGAGGCCCTCCGGGAAAAGCTGGGCCGGGATTTGAATGACGCCGACCGGGAAGACGCGGTAAACCGGGCCTT
>JAITNU010000163.1 GCA_031290325.1 Treponema sp. | reverse complement strand
ATGGAACAATACTTCGTGTTTCAAAACCCCATGAACAAGGACTGGATAGAGGTGCTGGATCTGTACGTCTACAATCAGGGCTTTGTGGGAATCAACTATTCCTACTCCATTGCCGTCGGTATGCTCAAGTCTCTGGTAAGCCTTTTACTCCTCTTCCTGGCCAACGGCGCTTCTAAAGTCTTCAGAAAGGAGTCCATATTCTGATGAAGGATAAGAAAACCGCCCGTGATATGTTCATTGATCTGTTTATTTATCTGTTTTACGGGCTCTTTGCGCTGATGTGCATATTCCCCTTTTATTATATTTTCATCAATAGTATCAGCGCCAACAACCTGGTCGCCGAGGGGAAAATCATGCTCCTTCCCCGGGGTATTCATTTCGGCAATTATGTCAAAGTGCTTCAGTTGCGGAACCTGCCGAACGCGGTGCTGGTTACCCTTTCACGGACCATACTGGGGACGTTTCTGAACGTGCTCTGCACGGCCTTTGTCGGGTACGGCGTAACCCGGAGGGAGCTGTTTCACCGCAAGTTCGTATACCGGTTTTTTAGCGTTACGATGTATTTCAACGCGGGCCTCATCCCCTGGTATCTCAACATGAGAAACCTCCACCTGACGAACAACTTCCTGGCCTATATCATCGGCGTCATCAGCGCCTTCAATCTGATACTGGTCAAGACCTATATCGAAAGCATACCCGACTCGCTGCACGAATCGGCGGAGATAGACGGGGCGGGGTATATGGTGATCTTCTTCCGCATCATGCTGCCCCTCTGCCTGCCCATACTGGCTACCATCGCGATCTTCACGGCTGTAGGCCACTGGAATTCCTTTATGGATTCCCTGATGCTCATGCGGAACGAGAAGCTCTTTACCCTGCAATACATACTCTGGCAATACCTGAACGAGGCCACCGCCCTGTCGAGGAACATCCAGTCCATGATGGCCCAGGGAATGACAGTGGTAAACATATCAAACACGCTGACCCCCACTGCAGTAAAAATGACGATAGCCATGGTAGTAACCCTGCCGGTGCTGTTCGTGTACCCCTTTTTCCAGAAGTACTTCGTGAAGGGCATCATGATAGGGGCGGTCAAGGGATAATACAGCACGTATTCCGTGCTGTTTATTATAATTTTTTTTCGGAGGTTGTTTATGAAAACGAAAAAGCTGATGTCAACGGCGCTGATAACGCTGTTGAGTCTGACACTGACGGTGAACGTGTTTGCCGCCGGAGGGAACCAAAGTGGCGGCGCGGCAAGCGGGAGCGGGGGGCTGGTTACCCTGGATGTATATTCCGGCCCGGCCAACACGTCGGGTATCCAGGCCAACAAGTACTGGACCGAGATTCTCAAGGAGGATCTGAATATCCAACTCAACATCCTTCCTCAGAACAGCGATCTGTTCAACGCTATGATGGCGTCCGGTGAACTGGCGGATGTGGTTATCGTCCACGAGTACGCCCAGACCATCGACATGATCAAGGCAGGGCTCCTGCTCAATCTGGACGAACAGCGGGCCAAGCTGCCCAACGTGTATGCCAATATTCCCAGCGCCATCCAGTATATGCGGGACAACGTGAGCAACGGGACGGGCAATCTGTACGCCCTGCCCAATAGTATAACCAACCGGCCGCAGCAGACGGGGACGTTCAACTTTGGTCCCTATATCCGCTGGGACCTCTACAAGGAACAGGGCTCGCCCGTACTGAACGAGATCGAAGATTATTTGCCCCTCTTAAAGAAAATGGTAGACGCCCACCCGACTAATGCCGCGGGACAGAAAGTATACGGCTTCGGCGGCTTTACCGACTGGGACGGCAACGCCAATGGCGCTGTCATGCTAGTGGCCGGTATGATCGGCAACTTCTACGGAGGCGAGCGTGAAAACTATCTCTACGCGGAAGTGGATTATATAAACAATACCACCCGCAGCATCCTGGACGACAATAGCTGGTACAAGCGGGGATTAAAATTCTGGTATACCGCCAATCAAATGGGACTCGTAGACCCCGACTCGCCAAGCCAGACCTGGAGCGAATATCAGACCAAAGCAACGGCCAACAGAATCCTCTTTTCCTGGTGGTCCTGGGGCTGGGGAGATTCCGACACCCAGGAACGGCTCCAGCAAAAGATTGGTTTCAAGTTGGTGCCCTTTACCAAGGAAAGGCAGTATGTCGCCGCCCCGACGTATGTGGGTAATGCATGGTCATATCACATCGCCAAAAACGCCAAGAACCTGGACGCGGCCCTGCGGTTCGTGGACTATATGTATTCCTATGATGGTTTGCTGAATCTTTCCCTGGGCAGGAAGGGGGTCTACTGGGATCAGGATTCTTCAGGCGAGCCCTATATTACCCAGCTCGGCTGGGATATCAAAAACCAGGTCCGGGAATTCCCCAATGGCGGTCGCCTGAGTGATGGACTTAACACGATCAATTCTTTTGGTTTATCTGGCCGGAATATCCACCCCACCCTCAAGCGGGAATTAAGTACCGACGACTGGATCAAAAAGGACTTCGCCCCGCCTGATACCGCCCTGGTCGCGGACTGGAAGTCGGTTATGAAGGCTGAGGATGATCTGGACTACTTTGCCCAGCACAACATGCTCGTCCAGAAACCCTTTGCGCCGCTAGCCGTCCCTCCCGACAATATTCTGCAAATCGCCGCCCGGGTCGGGCAGGTGATCCAGCCCATGAGCTGGCAGATTGCCTTTGCCCGGGATGAGGCTGAGTTTAACCGGCTGTGGGCGGATATGGTACAGCGGGCCAAAGGCGTCGGGATTGATACGGTGAATCAGTGGTACCTTGACGAATTCAACCGGGCCAAAGCCGCCGCCGCCAAGTACGCGAAATAGTTAATATTCTTGCTACGGAATCATGGAGATGGGCTTTTACCTATCACTCCATGATTCTGGCTCAAGGACATTAGTAGCGAAGGTAAAAGGCAGGAAAATCTCATTGATTGGACCAAGATAGTAATGGATTCCATTGACCGTTATTATTAATCCACCGGTTACCGGTAGATAATCAGGAGAAACTATTTAACTGGGTGATTAACCGTTACCGCAACCAGATGGCAAACCCAAGGAGCAGACATGGCATTACTAGATAGACCTCTTAGTAGAGAAGAACTAAAAAAAGTTATAGAGGGCAATGGCGCCGCCCGGCGCATACCCTTGATGATCCATGAATGGGTAAATCCTGACAGCTTTAATGATCAGGCGCTGGAGTACAAGACGGTACTGGATCAGTATCCTAACGACGTTGTGCGGGTTTATCTTAATATGCCTACTTTTTTCGACGCCCCAGTGGATGATCCGTCTTACCGCTGGCTCAACTACGACAATCCTTTACCGCCGGGGACTGCCGCTCTGGATGCCAACATCGCCCTGGACAACTGGGCCAAACTGGACGCTGTCCTGGCGGATTTTCCCAATCCCAACTATCAGGGTCTCATCCCTAAAAATCCGCTGCCTGAAAACGGGATCTACCGGATGGGCTTGTGGTGGGGCTGGCTTTTTGAACGTTTTTGGGGATTCCGGGGTATGGAAAACGCCCTCTGTGATTTTTATGAAAACGGAGACAATGTCCATCACCTCTTCCGGGCGATGACGGATTTTTATAAGGCCGCTGTCACCAGAGGCCGAAAAGAACTCGGTCTTGACGCCATTTTGACCAGTGATGATATTGGCATGCAGACATCGCCCTTCTTTTCAATTGAAATCTTCAGGGAATTCTTTAAACCCTACTACAAGGAACTTATCGATCATGTCCACAACTTGGGTATGCACTTCTGGCTCCACTCCTGCGGCAACATAAAGCCGTTCATTCCCGAACTCATAGAAATCGGCCTTGATGTTCTCCACCCCATACAAAAGTACACCATGGATGAAAAAGAGATCGCCGTCAAGTTCGGCGGGGATATCTGTATCTGGGGTGGAATGGATGTCCAGCGGACCATACCATATGGAAGCCCCGAGGATGTGCGCCGGGAAGTCCGCTTCATGTTCGACACTTACTTCCGTAAAGAAGGTCGTTTTATGCTGACCGCCGGGAACGTCATGACCGCCGATACCCCGCTGGAAAGTCTCAAGGCTCTTTTGGACGAGGCTTTGAATTACGGAACAAAAATTTGCGGCTAATCTCCCTATGTGCGGGTAGAAACCCTCAAGAAGGCGGGCAACAACATTTACTTACCAAAGGGGATAGATTCTTCGCCGGTCAAAGGTTCATGGAGGAATAACAAAAATGATATACCGTTTCAACAATCCACGTTGCCCCTCCGGCTGGGGTCGAAGGTAGCCTCTGCGCCATCAAACGGCGCAGAGACCACCTCGCCTCGACGGCAGGTCGCGGCGAGGGGTATTGTTTAGATAGAAAAAAGGTACTAATGTAACCAAGGAGGTAAATCTATGTCATATCAAGACGGTTGGGATGCGCTGAATCTGCGGATGCCGGCGCGGGTGCCGCGGACGGAGTA